>NZ_JBEWCD010000002.1:2904805-3227562 GCF_040530035.1 Roseibium sp. HPY-6 | reverse complement strand
GTTCCCGCTGATCGAGAAGGGGGCCTATGCGAAATACCCGAACCCGGCCTCGCGCTATGCGATGACGGGTGTTTATGTGGCCAAGCACCAGGACGGCTCTGTGCGGGTTGCCGTGACGGGGGCGGGCGATAACGGCGTCTTCCGGGTCGACGGCATGGAAGCAGCGCTTGCCGGCAACTGGTCGCCCGACGCGGTCGCTTCCATCAAGGTGGACGCCGGCGCCATGCTGAACGACATCCACGGATCCGCAGCCTACAGAGCAAACCTCGTTACCGTCATGGCAAAACGAGCCGTCAGCGCAGCTGGTTAAAACACGTTGTTTTATTGTCACGATGTTGAAAGCCCGGCTTGATAAAAGCCGGGTTTCTTGTATTCAAAATCCAAAGGACGCGTTTTGCGTATCAGATCGGGACAAACAAACGCTGCAGGAATGCGCGATGTGTGATCTACGATACGGCAAGATCTACATGGAGGTGGTAAACCTTTAATCGAAAACCGGCAATCTTGCACGATGGGATCGTGAGGGCACCCAAATCGGACTGATGGACGCATAATTTCGATTAATTTGACCTTCAATGTCGGGTGGCATAATGCCGGAAGGCGATGAACGGCGGGACAGAGGTATAGATGGCTGTAGCAAATCAGCGGGCACTTAAATCCGGCAGCGGGCGGGACAATCCGGTTTCCGTTGCCTTTCGACCCATTCGCTCTGCATTCTGGGGTGTGGCGGTGGTCAGTTTTGTCATCAACATATTGATGCTGACTGGCCCGGTATTCATGCTTCAGATCTATGACCGCGTGCTTGCGAGCGGGTCTGTGCCGACGCTTGTGGTGATCGGTTCGCTGGCCATGGTGCTCTATCTATTTTACGGCATCCTTGAAGGCGTGCGCGGCCGGATCCTATCTCGCCTCGGACAGCGCGTGGATGCCAGGCTTTCAGGCATTGTCTACAAGGTTTCAAACAGCCTGCCGGTCAGATTGGGGCGCCAAGCCTCGCGCCTTCGGCCGGTTCAGGATCTTGATACGATCCGCCAGTTTTTGTCCGGTCCAGGTCCGGCCGCCATTTTTGATATCCCTTGGCTGCCGCTTTATCTTGGAATTGTTTTCCTCTTTCACCCGCTGCTTGGGATGGTAGGGCTGGCTGGAGCCCTTATTATTTCTATCCTGATCGTGCTCAACGAGTATATGTCCCGCGGACCGACGGAAGACGCGTCCGGTCAGGCGGGACGGCGCTCCGCGGCCGTTGAGAGCGGCCAGAGGAATGCTGAAGTCGTTGCCGCCATGGGAATGCAACCCACGCTGACCGCACGGTGGGATGCACAGAATTCCGAATACCTTGCAACTCAGCGCCGTGCCGCTGATACGACAGGTGTTTTCGGAACAACCATCAAGACGATCCGGTTCATCCTGCAATCGGCAATTCTGGCCGTTGGCGCCTGGCTTGCCATTCAGCAGGAAATCACTCCGGGCGTGATGATCGCGGCATCTATCATGACGTCGCGCGCTTTGGCGCCGATAGAACAGGCCGTCGCCCAATGGCGGGGATTCGTTGCAAGCCGGCAGGCTTTGCGCCGTTTGCGCGAAGTCCTGGTGGTTGCGGACGCGGAAGAACAGAAAATGGACCTTCCGCTGCCCGACAAAGGAATAACAGTTGAACAGTTGTATTGCGGCCCGTTCGGCGAAACCATGCCCTACGTGCAGAATGTGACGCTCGAGCTTCAGGCCGGAGACGGTCTGGGTGTGATCGGGCCATCAGGATCCGGCAAATCAACATTTGCGCGGGCACTTGTCGGGGTAACGTCTCCCCTGAAGGGGGTCATCCGGTTCGACGGTGCGGAACTCTCTCAGTGGGACAGCGAAAAGCGGGGTGAGTTCATCGGCTATCTGCCTCAGGACCTTCAGCTGTTCGATGGCACTATCGCCGAAAATGTTGCACGTTTTCGCGAAGATGCCGCACCGGAGAAAATCATCGAAGCTGCGAAACTCGCCGATGTGCATGACATGATTGTCGGGCTTCCGGAAGGCTATAACACCGTTATCGGCCGAAGCGGGCGTTCTCTTTCCGCCGGGCAGCGACAGCGTCTTGCCCTTGCCAGAGCGCTTTACGACAATCCGTTCCTGGTGGTTCTTGATGAGCCCAATTCCAACCTTGATGCCATCGGCGAGAGTGCACTCACCAACGCCATCAAGGCAATGCGCGAGAAAGGCTCGATTGTCATCGTGATCGCGCACAGGCCAAGCGCCATTGCGACTGTCGACAAGATCCTGTGTCTGAAGGACGGCAAGATGGCCGGTTTCGGACCCAAGGAAGAAGTTCTCAAGCAGGTTGTTCAACCCATCCAGCCTGTGCGTCAGGGAGTAGGAGCAGCCCGATGAAACAGGCGCCATCACAAACAAAGGCCACACCAGCCAATCCGGCTGACGACGCCCTGAGCAAAACGGTTCGCAGCCATCTTTATTTCTCATTGCTGGTCACGATATTCGTCGTCTTCGGCATTGGTGGCTGGGCAACGTTCATGGAGATCTCCGGTGCGGTTGTCTCCTCGGGAACGGTTGTTGTCGAAAGCAACATCAAACAGGTTCAGCACCGTGAAGGCGGCATTGTCAAAGAAATCAAGGTGAAGGACGGCGACATGGTTGAGGCCGGCGACCTGCTGCTCAGCCTCGATGACACCGTTACGCGCGCCAACCTGTCGGTCGTCACCAAGCAACTCAGGGAACTGACGGCGCAGGAGCTGAGGCTGGAAGCTGAACGTGATGAATTGGCTGCCATATCCTGGCCAGGGGAACGTATCGAATCCCTCGGTGACATTGAGCGTGGCCAGCAGTTGCTCCTGGAAGCCAGGCAAAATTCAAAGGAAGGCCGGAAGCAGCAGCTCGAAGAACAGATCCGTCAGTTCAATAAACAGACCGAAGGCCTGGAAGCCCAGGTTGTGGCGAAGGAGTCTGAAATTGAGCTGATCAAGGAAGAGCTTGAAGACCTTGGCGGTCTGCTCAACAAACAACTGGTTTCAAAGAGCCGGGTCTCGGCCCTGCGCCGAGAGCAGGCGCGTCTTTCAGGCGAATACGGCGATCTGATCGCCCAGATTGCAAGGACCAACGAGGCGATCAGCGAGCGGCAGATCCAGATCCTTCAAATTGAAGAATCCTACCGGGCTGAGGTGCTGGAACAATTGCAGGAAGCGCGGTCGCGTATCGCACAGCTTGAAGAACAGAAAATTGCTGCGGAAGATGAACTGACCCGTGTCGACATTCTGGCGCCACGCAACGGCTTTGTGCACCAGCTCTCCGTCCACACGATCGGAGGGGTCATTGCACCTGGTGAGACGGTCATGCAGATCGTGCCGCGCGAAGACCAGTTGATTATCGAGGCGCAGGTTCAACCCGTCGATATCGACCAGCTTGCACCCGGGCAGGAGGCTCGGATCCGCTTTCCAAGCTTTGACCAGCGGACGACTCCTGAGTTGAACGCCAAACTCCTGACAGTCTCTGCCGACCTTTCGGAAGATGAGCGCACCGGATTGAGCTACTACACAGCGAAGCTGATTATTGATGATGCCGAACTGAAAAAACTCGGATCACAGACGCTGGTTCCCGGAATGCCGGTCGAAACGTTCCTGCAAACGGGCGAGCGGACGGTTCTGAGTTACCTCGTCAAACCGGTGACCGACCAGATTGCTCACGCGATGCGGGAAAGATAAGCCAGCTTAGGCCTATTGGAAGCGGGCAGGGACATCTGCCCGCAGCTTTAACTGTCCTTGGGCTAAAGGACCAGAATTTCGGCCGCAGCTCCGGCTTCTTGCGCCGGGGCGTGCGGTGGCCGGATAATCAATGCACCTGATTTTGCAAGAAGTGCCAGCATGGAACTGTCTTGTGTTTCGAACGGCGTTGCTATCAGCCGTCCATCCGCATCTTCATGAAGCGTTGCCCTGACATAGTCCTGACGCCGGTCATTTTCGCCGAGATTCGCCCCTAAAAAAGCCTGTTTGGGAGCCGACAGTCCGGACGGAAGGCCGAGCATCTTCCGGATCAGGGGACGCAGGAACAAAAGGCCGCAGACCAGGCTTGAAACAGGATTTCCCGGCAGGCCTAGAACTCTCGTCCGTCCAAGCCGGCCGGCCATGAGCGGCTTGCCCGGGCGCATCGCAATGCGCCAGAAGGCGAGGTCCATGCCCTCCTGGCCCAGAACCTCCTGTACCAGATCATGGTCGCCGACAGACGCTCCGCCAAGTGTTACCAGTATATCAGCCTCTTCGCTCAAGGCGCGCCGCACATGTCCTGCAAGCGCCACCGGATCATCCGGCGAGATGCCGAGGTCCAGAGGCAACCCGCCGCAATCTTCGACCATGGCCGCGATGCCTGCGTGGTTCGAAGCGATAATCTGATCGGGCCCCGGTTCGCTTCCCGGCCGAACGAGTTCGTCGCCCGTTGCAAGGATCGCGACTTTGGGCTGTTTGACGACAGGCAAGTGCGGATGGTTCATTGCCGCCGCGAGCGCAAGATGGCGATAGGTCAGCTTGAGCGGCGGCGAGAGCAGGATCTGGTTCTCCTGAAAATCGAGCCCTGCCGGGCGCACAAACGCGCCATTGCGCGGAACTTCGTTAACAGTGATCCGGTCGTCGTTGCGCGATGCATCCTCCTGGATCAGGATCGTGTCAGCACCTTCAGGAACCGGGGCGCCGGTAAAAATACGGACCGCCTGGCCAGCACCAAGCGCGCCGGCGAAACCATGGCCCGCTGGCGCTTCGCCGATAACGTCAAGTTCGCTGCCGACTGCCAGATCCCGATGGCGTGTGGCGTATCCATCCATTGCAGAGGCGGCAAATGGTGGCTGTGTACGCTTTGAGACAAGGTTTTCCGCCAGAACGCGGCCATTTGCCTTTTCGAGCGCAACCGCTTCTGGTTCAAGCCTCGAAACGTCGGACAGGAGTTTTTCAAGTGCTTCGGCGACGGGCATCAAGCTCATCAGGTTCCGCCTTCGCTGCCGTCTTTTTCGAGTGTCCAGTGTCCGGATTTACCGCCAGCCTTTTCCACAAGCCGGATGTCACCGATCACCATGCCCCGGTCGACCGCCTTGGCCATATCGTAGATCGTCAGGCAGGCGAGCGAGCAGGCTGTGAGCGCCTCCATCTCGACACCGGTCTGTCCGCTTACTTTTGTCGTTGCCAAAACGACAAGCCCGGGCAACGTGTCGTCGGGCTCTATGTCGACCTTGACTTTCGACAGAAGGAGAGGGTGACACAGCGGTATCAGCTCGTGAGTTCGTTTTGCCGCGAATATGCCGGCGAGCCTTGCCGTTCCGATCACATCGCCCTTCTTGGCATTGCCGGATCGGATAAGCTCCAGCGTCTCGGGGCGCATCGTGACGGTGCCACGAGCGACTGCAATCCGGTGTGTGACTTCTTTGGTGGATACGTCAACCATATTGGCCGCGCCCGTCGCATCGAGATGCGTTAGCTCAGGGTCTTTGTCAGACATCGACTTCAAACCGCTTCCGACAAGGCGGACCGAGCAAGCAGGTTCCGGGTTGCCGAGGCAACATCGTCCTGCCGCATGAGGCTTTCGCCGATCAAGAATGTTGAGATATTCACCTTGTTCATCCGTCCAAGATCTTCCGGTGTGAACAGTCCCGACTCGCCCACGACAATGCGATCAGAGGGAACATTCGGGGCCAGTTCCTCGCTTGTCTCCAGCTTGGTTTCGAATGTTTTGAGGTTTCGGTTGTTGATGCCGACAAGCCGTGATTTCAGCTTCAGGGCGCGAGACAACTCCTCGCCGTTGTGGACCTCAAGCAAGACATCCATGCCGAGCTCAAACGCGGTCTGTTCAAGCGCGCTGGCCGTGTCATCGTCGACAGCGGCCATTATGATGAGGATGCAATCACCTCCCCAAGCACGCGCTTCGTAGACCTGATAGGTATCATAGAGGAAATCCTTGCGCAGGGCCGGGAGCGACACCGCGTCCCTTGCGGTTGTCAGAAATTCCGGTTTGCCCTGAAAGGACGGTGTGTCGGTCAGGACAGAAAGGCACGCCGCGCCGCCGTCTTCATAGGCTTTTGCCAGAAGCGGTGGATCAAAGTCGGGCCGGATCAGCCCCTTTGACGGGCTCGCCTTCTTGATCTCCGCTATGAGGGCGTATTGCTTATTCGCGTGTTTCGCCTCTATTGCGGCATGAAACCCGCGCGGAGGTGGTGTGTCGGCAATGCGGGCCTTGAGCTCTTCAAGTCGCACGGACGACTTTGCGGCCGCGATTTCGTCGCGCTTATACGCTTCAATCTTCTGCAGAATGTCAGCCATGTTGTTATCCGTTCGAAGCCGCGACCAGTTTCTCCAGCGTGTCGGCCGCCGAGCCGTTGTCGATGCTCGCGGCCGCAAGTTCCACACCATCCTTGAGGTTTGAGACCTTGTCCGCGACCACCAGAGAGGCCGCAGAGTTGAACAGGACGATATCACGGTAAGCGTTCTTTGCGCCTGCAAGAACCTCTCGAAGGGCTCTTGCGTTTTCAGCCGGCAATCCGCCCTTCAAGGCGCTTGCATCAGCATGAGGCAGACCAGCATCGTCTGGCGATATTTCAAACGATCTGACCTCATCGTCCCGTAGCTCGCTGACAAATGTTGGTCCTGTCGTTGTGATTTCATCCATTCCATCGGATCCATGCACGATCCAGGCCTTTTCTGTCCCCAGTTCCTTCAGCGCTTTTGCCACCGGGTCCACCCATTTGTGGGCAAAGACTCCAACCATCTGCCGTTTGACACCGGCGGGGTTCGAAAGAGGTCCGAGAAGGTTGAATATGGTGCGCGTTCCGAGCTCCATTCGGGTTGGCCCGACATGCTTCATGGCTGCATGGTGCAGCGGTGCAAACATGAAACCGATGCCCGCTTTTTCAATGCACTCGGAAATTTTGGCCGGTGCGATGTCTATGTTGACACCCAGCTCTGACAACGCTTCTGCTGCACCCGACTTGGAAGACAGCGATCTGTTGCCGTGTTTCGCAACAGGAACACCACATCCGGCCACCACAATTGCCGTGCAGGTCGAGATATTATAGCTGCCCGAGCTGTCACCACCGGTTCCCACAATATCGATCGCATCATCGGGCGCGTCGACAGTCAGCATTTTCGATCGCATCGTCGCAACGGCGCCGGCCACTTCAGAAATGCTCTCGCCACGCACGCGCAAAGCCATCAGGAAGCCGCCCAACTGGGAAGGCGTCGCTGATCCCGACAAGATGACTTCAAAAGCCTCTCGTGCCTCATCAGGGCTCAGGGCATGACCATCGGCGACTTTGGCTATTAAGTCTTTGAAAGAGCTTGTGCTCATTCTCCATCCACCTCAGGTCAGTGTTGCGTCAATCCGATCACCTGGGCGATTCCGGCCTGGTTGATCTCAACACCGGCTTCGTTTTCCCGGTCTGTGATGAACTGTCCGACGAGAGAGTCCCGCATTTGCTGTGACAGCTGTTGATTGAGCGCATCGATCGAAGGAGAGGCGGCATCAAAGTCCGGCACGGAAACAGACGTAACAGTCAGAACCAGTCTGCCATTGCCGTCAGCCGAGGGTGTGATTGCGTTGGTGCCGACAGGCCCACTGAAAAGTGCGGAAATGGCGTCCTGACTGAAGTCACCTGACGGTGCGGTTCGGGCTAGGTTTTCGACGCTCCTCACTTCAAGCTGTTCTTCGTTCGCAACAGAATCAAGCGGCGTACCGTTCTCAAGTCTGTTCAGGAGTTCGGTCGCCTTGTCGCTCAGGCGACTCGCAAACTCGGAGGCTTTCCACGCCGCGACGACGTCGTCTCGAGCCTCGTCCAGCGTACGGTCGCGCTCCGGAATGACCTGATCGACCTCGTACCAAAGGAAGCCCTGGGAGCCGAATTGAAGTACGTCGTTTTCAACGCCTACGTCGCTCTCGAACGTTCCAGCCACAAGCCCTTGCGCATCGGGGAGCGAAACGTCGGCGCCGGAAGCTGACTTTCCGGACTGGTCGAACGCCTCAACCGATTCTACCGGGATCGAGAATCTTTCGCCGATTTCTTCCAGCAAAGCACCGCCGGCACGCGCGTCTTCCACCTCGTCGAGCAGATCCAGAATTTCCCGCTCGGCCTGTTCCGCGGCAAGATCACGGGTGATCTCTTCCTTGACTTCATCAAACGGTTTCGTGCTTTCCGGCAGGATTTCCTCAACGTTCAGGATAACGGTCGAGAACCGTCCGTCCACAGCCCCGCTCGAAGCGCCCTGATCGAGCGTAAAGGCAACATCTCCAAGCGTCTCATCCAGGAAGTCGGCTTTGGCCATCTCACCAAGGGTCACGTCATTATTGCTCAGTCCCCGGTCTTCCATGAGTTCGTCGAACGTTTTGCCACCGGCGAGCTCAGCGGCGGCTTCTTCTGCCGCTTCGCTCGAAGGGAATGACATTTGCCGTATTCTGCGCCGTTCGGGCTGCGAATACTGTTCTGCCCTTTGTTCATACTCGGAAAGGGCGTCTTCCTCCGCAATGTCTTCCGGGCGCGCCAAAGTCTCCGGTGTCAGCGCGAGATATTTGATTTCCCTGAACTCAGGCGCTCTGAAGTTGGCCTTGTTCTCTTCAAAATACGTATTGAGTGCGGGAAGCGAGGGCTCATCAATCTCGCCGATCGTGTCGTCCGTCAGAAGAACATAGTCTGCACTGCGGGTTTCTCCCTGGTAGGCAGACAATGCCTCCAGATAGCTGAGCGGCGCAGACAGGCTTCCCGCAATACCTTCGGCGAGCTGATTTCTCTCGGCAGTGCGGCGGCGTTGCACGACATATTCGTCCTCCTGATACCCATTCGCCCGCAGGACCTGGTCGAGGCGACTGCGGTCATATCGTCCGTTTAATCCTCTGAAGGCCGGGTCGGCCTGAATAAGCGTCGCGAGACGCTGATCTGTAACCCCAAGCTTGAGGCCCTGGGCGGTGTTGTTCAGCGCCGCCTCCGCGATCAATCTTCCGAGAGCCTGCTGTGGAATGCCGAGTGCAGCACCTTCTTCTCCAGTTAGCGCCCGGCCGAATTGTTGCGCAAGCCGGTTCAGGTCCTGGCGATAGGTTCTGTCGAAGTCGGCCATCGTGACTTCCGTGTCACCGACTTTAGCCGCCGTGTTCTGACCGAATCCTTGAAGGAAATCCGTTACGCCCCAGATGGCGAAGCTAAAAATCAGCAATGCGATGAACAGCTTGGCAAGCCAGGTACCAGCGCCTTTGCGCAGCGCGTCAAGCATGACGACTCCCGTTTTCTTATCGTTTCGAGCGCCGCGAAGCACGGCACAATGCAGGCCCGGGTCGTGCCGGGGCGGGCGGATCATAATGACGTGGCGCTTCAGCTGCAAGACGGCCAGGTACAAACTTGTGACAGCAGGAAAAGATCCAGGTCACCAGACGATTGCAACAGATCTGCGCTTCTGCTCTATAAGCGCCAATTCATTGTTTCTTTATTGGGAGATCTAAACCGATGAGCGCGACGATCAAGCCCCTTGTGGCCGGCAACTGGAAAATGAACGGGCTCAGATCCAGCCTCGCGGAGTTTCATAAAATGAAAGCCGGTTTGAGCGGTGACCTTGCCGAGAGTGTCGACACGATGATCTGTGCACCTGCGACGCTCCTTTCGGCGCTCTCCGATGTTGCGAAGGGCAGCGCGCTTGCGGTGGGTGGGCAGGATTGTCACGCCGAAAAATCGGGTGCACATACAGGTGATGTTTCAGCCGAGATGCTTGGCGACGCTGGTGCGGCGGCCGTTATAGTCGGTCACTCCGAGCGCCGGACCGATCACGGCGAAAGCGATCAAGATGTGCATGCAAAGGCAGAAGCGGCTTGGCGTGCGGGCCTCCTGGCAATCATTTGTGTTGGCGAAACGGAAACAGAACGCAAAGCGGGACAGGCGATCGAAATCGTCAAACGTCAGCTCAGCGGGTCCGTACCCGATGGCGCGACCGCGGTAAACACCGTGATCGCTTACGAGCCGGTCTGGGCGATCGGGACTGGTCTGACGCCGACTGCGCAGGACGTTGAGGAAATGCACGCTGCCATGCGTGATGTTCTGACAGATCGATTTGGAGAGGCCGGAGCGGGGATGCGTCTGCTTTATGGTGGCTCGGTAAAGCCGGCTAATGCAGGCGAACTGATGGCAGTAGAGCACGTGGATGGGGCTCTTGTGGGTGGTGCAAGCCTCAAAGCTGAGGACTTCCTGGGTATTCTGGAAGCCTATTCGAAGGACTAGCCTCTTGAAGCTTCTGTGTCGAACGCTCAATTGAAGGGTAGAAAGCGCGCGGCGTCTGGTGTAGAAGGCCGCCAAACCTGAAATTTAGACAGAATGGCATTCGATGGAAACCGTAGTCATCGTTATCCACCTGATGGTCGTGCTGGCCTTGGTGCTTGTTGTCCTCCTGCAGCGTTCTGAAGGCGGTGCCCTTGGCATCGGCGGCGGTGGCGGCGGCGGAGGCGGGCTTATGTCCAGCCGAGGCACGGCAAATATCCTGACGCGGGCAACGGCCGTCCTCGCGGTGGCTTTCTTTGCAACGTCGCTTGCGCTGAGCCTTATTGCGCAGAACGAAGACAGCCCGGCATCGATACTCGATGCTGTTCCGGCAACAACGGACGGCGCTCCGGCAACGGGCGATGGCGCTCCTGCCGGTGGCTCGGGTGGTATTCTGGACTCGTTGAGACAACAGAGCGAACCGTCCGGTCCGCAAGTGCCAGCGGCGCAGTAAACCTGCGCCAGCGGCCTCCCGGCCCCTAAAACAACAAGTGCCCTGCGGCTTCGCCCGCAGGGTATTTTTATGTGTTAAGAACGCAACTCCCGAGTGGCCAAACGGCATTCGGCAAGGATATGGTATTGGTCCATGGCGCGATTTATTTTCATTACCGGCGGCGTGGTCTCCTCGCTTGGAAAAGGTCTTGCTTCTGCGGCTCTGGGCGCATTGCTCCAGGCGCGCGGATACAAAGTTCGCTTGAGGAAGCTTGATCCCTACCTCAACGTCGACCCTGGGACGATGAGCCCTTACCAGCATGGCGAGTGTTTCGTGACCGATGATGGCGCGGAAACAGACCTGGATCTTGGGCATTACGAACGGTTTACCGGACGGCCGGCAAACCAGCAGGACAACATCACGACCGGCCGAATCTACCAGGACATAATCGCCAAGGAACGGCGGGGCGATTATCTCGGCGGTACGGTTCAGGTGATTCCCCACGTTACCGATGCGATCAAGAATTTCGTGCTGACCGGTAATGACGGTTACGACTTCGTTCTTGTCGAAATCGGCGGCACGGTCGGCGACATCGAGGGGCTGCCGTTCTTCGAGGCGATCAGACAACTGGGTAACGATCTTCCGCGCGGAGATGTTGTTTATGTGCATTTGACCCTGATGCCCTATATTCCGAGCGCTGGCGAAATGAAGACCAAACCGACTCAGCATTCGGTCAAGGAGCTGCGCTCGATCGGTATTCAGCCGGACATCCTGATGATCAGATGTGACCGTCCGATCCCGGAAACGGAAAAACGGAAGCTTTCGCTTTTCTGTAACGTGCGTGAGAGCGCTGTCATTCCAGCCTATGATGTGAAGTCCATCTACGACGTTCCGATTGCCTATCACAATGAAGGTTTGGACGATGAAGTGCTTGCGGCGTTCGGCCTGAAAGGTGCCCCGGCACCGGTGCTTGAGCGTTGGGAAGGCATTTCCGAGGCCGTCGCCAATCCGGAAGGTGAAGTCAAGATCGCGATTGTCGGCAAGTACACGGTCCTAAAAGATGCCTATAAGTCGTTGATCGAAGCGCTGGTCCATGGCGGAATTGCCAACAGGGTCAAAGTCAATCTGGAGTGGATAGAATCGGAAACCTTCGAGAAGGAGGATCCAAGTCCCTATCTGGAAGGTGTTCACGGTATCCTGGTACCCGGCGGATTTGGTGAACGTGGTGCGGAAGGCAAGATCGCAGCAGCGCATTTCGCCCGGACACGCAATATCCCGTATTTCGGCATCTGCTTCGGAATGCAGATGGCTGTCCTTGAAGCTGCACGCAATATGGCCGGTATCGGCGATGCCAATTCGACCGAATTCGGGCCGACGGATCAACCGGTTGTCGGACTGATGACCGAATGGACCAAAGGAAACGAAAAGGAAGTTCGGAACGAAGATGGCGATCTTGGCGGCACAATGCGTCTTGGCGCTTATCCCGCAACGCTTCAACCGGGCTCACGCATTGCCGAGATCTATGGAAAGAATAACGTGTCGGAACGGCATCGGCACAGGTATGAAGTCAATATAGGTTATCGGGAAAAACTGGAAGATTGCGGGTTGATCTTTGCCGGGACATCCCCGGACGGCATCCTGCCGGAAACGGTCGAAATTGCGGATCATCCCTGGTTCATAGGCGTGCAGTATCACCCGGAACTCAAGTCCAGACCATTTGAGCCGCACCCGTTGTTCGGCTCGTTTATCGGCGCTGCTGTTCAACAAAGCCGCCTGGTCTGACGACACGGGTCTGGAGGGGAACAAAATGTTGCGTGGCCTGGATCATCTCGTTGTTGCAGTGAACGATCTCGACGCGGCAGGCCGTGCCTATGAAGCGATGGGCTTTACAATTACGCCCGAAAACAGGCATCCTTTCGGGACCGCCAACCGGCTCATTCAGTTCAACGGTTTCTTCATCGAGTTGCTGAGCGTCGCCGATCCGTCTTTGATAACGGAAACGATCGGCAGGACTTTTTCCTTCGGCGCGTTTAACCGCGACTTCCTGAAAACCGGAGAGGGCGCGAGCATGCTGGTCCTGGATAGTCAGGGCGCCGGCGGTGACCGTGATGACTTTGAAAAGTCAGGTCTGGACCTTTTTGAACCCTTTTCGTTTGAAAGAACGGCACATCTGCCTGGCGGCGAAACGGCGAAGGTGGCCTTCGATCTAACGATCCTGCGCGATCCGCTAAGCCCGAAGATCGGCTACTTCACCTGCCACAATAAATTTCCCGAGAATTTCTGGAAGCCGGCGTTTCAGCAACATGCAAATGGAGCGCAGGATATTCGCTGCATATACATGATTGCGGGCGACCCGTCGGATCACCATGAATTTCTGGGCGCCTTCACGGGTCAAAGGGAAATGCGCGCAACCAGCCTCGGCCTGGAGCTTGAAACAGCTCGTGGTAAACTCTCTGTCCTCAATCCTGAAGCATACCGCGCGCTGGTCGGTCAGGAGGCTGCTCATGCGGTCAGAAACGGTTTGCCACAGATTGCGGCAATCGAATTCGCGTCTTCGTCTATCGCCGAAAAGAAGATCACTCCAGCGAGTGAGTTGTTCGGTCTGACAGTCATTCTCACACCTGATGCTGCCTGAACGGCATTGAGCCGAGAATACACTTGTCAAAAGAACTGAGATGGCTACACGGATCAAAAACGTAACGTAATCTTCCCGAGCGCCGATACCTGGCCGCCACGAAAATTCGCTTGTTGAATCAATCAGTCCTTTTATAGTGAACTCCGATCGCGCGCGCGACCCACCGGTCTGAAAGCGGAGTTCCCGTATGCCATTTCTGCGTTTCGCCCCTTTGTCCCGTAACCTTGTTTTGACTGTAGCAGCCGCCAGTTTTCTGGCTGCCTGTTCAGACGATTCGCAGCAGTCCGAAGCACCGGCAGCGCCGCCCCCTTCCGTGACCGTGGCGAAGGTAACGTCTGAGGATGTTCGCCAGAGTGAGACATTCGTTGGTCAGATTGCAGCCGTCGATCAGGTCGATCTCGTTGCCAGGGTCAGCGGATTTCTGGAGAACAAGGCGGTGCCGGACGGGTCCTTCGTCAAGCAGGACGACCTTCTATTTACAATTGAAAAGGCCGAATACGAAGCCCAGCTGACAAAGGCAAAGGCAGATCTTGCAAGCGCAAAAGCAGATGCAGCGCTCAAGGCCGCCGATGAAAAACGGGACAAGGATCTTCTGGAAAAAGGACACGTTTCCGAGGCGGCGTACGAGGCAACGCTCGCCCAGAAACAGCAGGCCGAGGCCTCGGTGGAAGCTGCGCAGTCTGCCTTGCAGCAAGCCGAACTCAACCTGAGCTACACGGACATCTCCGCGCCGTTTCCCGGCCAGATCGGCAAAAGCGCTTATAGCGTTGGCGAGCTTGTGGGACCAAACACCAACGCCCTTGCCAAGCTGATCCGGCTCGCGCCGGTCTATGTCAATTTTTCCGTGAGCGAAGCGCAGTACCTCAATGCAGTCCAAACGCACAATATCAGTCCTGCGGATCTGTCTCCCGATGAAGCACCGTCGATTAGCCTCGTGCTTCCAAATGGGGACAAATACGGTGAAACGGGAAAGATCGTTTATATCGACAACGAGATAGATGCCTCAACCGGAACAATCTCCTTCAGGGGTGAATTTGACAACAAGGATGTCAGGCTCCTTGCCGGAACCTATGTCACCGTGCTCCTGGAAGCGCCCAACACCGAAACCGCGCTGGTTGTTCCCCAAGCCGCGATCCAGCGGGACCAGCAGGGTGCTTTTGCACTGGCGATTACCTCCGACAAGAAGGTCGAGCAGAAGTATGTCGAACTTGGCCAGCAAATCGGAACCAATTTCGTTGTCACCAAGGGTTTGTCTGAAGGCGAAGAAGTCATAACGGAAGGTCTGCAAAAGGTCCGGCCAGGTGTCGAAGTCGATCCCGTACTTGCGTCCCAGCCGGCGGAGCAAAGCTAAATGTTTTCTCGCTTTTTTATCTACCGGCCCAAATTTGCGCTGGTGATTTCCATTGTGATTACGATCGCCGGTATCCTGGGGTACGTTTCCCTGCCGGTTGAGCAGTTTCCCAACATTACGCCCCCCGTCGTGAACGTTTCGGCAACCTACACAGGTGCGAACGCTGAGGTTTTGGAGGAAACGGTTGCTGCTCCCATCGAGGGGCAGGTAAACGGCGTCGACGACATGATCTACATGCAGTCGACGAGCAATGACAGTGGCAACTATTCGCTGAACGTGACATTTGCCGTCGGAACAGATCCGGACATCGCGACGGTCAACACGCAGAACAGAGTGTCACAGGCGACCAGTCAGCTTCCGAGTGAAGTGACGGCAAATGGTGTGACTGTTCAAAAGGCCAGCACGAATATGCTGCTGGTGATCACGCTTTATTCGCCGAACGGCACCTATGATCCGGTTTTTCTGTCGAACTACGCTTCCATCAATCTGAAAGATGCACTTGCGCGCGTCCAGGGCGTTGGGCGCGCGGATGTGATGACTGATTTCGCCTATGGGATGCGTATCTGGCTGGATCCCGATCGGCTGACCAGTCTCGGCATGACGCCGAGCGACTTTATCGCTGCCGTCAAAGACCAGAATATCCAGGTTGCCGCCGGTCAGATTGGCGCACCTCCTGTTCCGGACGGACAACAGTTCCAGTACACGATCAAGGCCAAGGGCCGGCTGGCGACGCCTGAGGAATTTGAACAAATCGTCCTGAGAACAGGTGACGACGGCGCCATTGTCACGATCGGCGATGTTGCCAGGGTCGAACTCGGCGCACAGTTTTACAATGCTTCCGGTGAGTTCAACGGTCAGCCTTCAACCGTTCTGGCGATCTATCAGGCTCCGGGCGCCAACGCACTCCAGGTTTCGGAGAACGTCCTGGCGCGTCTTGAGAACCTCGCACAGGCCTTTCCGGATGATGTTGCCTATGCCGTGCCGTTCAACACAACTGATTTTGTGCAGGCTTCTCTGGACGATGTGATCGCGACGCTCTTTCTGACGTTCCTGCTTGTTGTGTCGGTGGTGTTCATCTTTCTCGGCAACTGGCGCGCGACAATCATTCCAACTGTTGCGATTCCGGTCTCGCTGATTGGAACATTCGCTGTCCTGCTTGCCCTTGGCATGTCGCTCAACACGATTTCGCTGTTTGCGCTGGTGCTTGCCATCGGCATCGTGGTCGACGATGCGATCGTCGTGGTGGAGAATGTGGAACGCATCATCGCGGAGGAGGGGCTGTCACCCAAGGAAGCAACGGCCAAGGCGATGGAGCAGATCACCAGCCCGGTCATTGCGACGACACTGGTGCTTCTGGCGGTGTTTGTGCCGACGATTTTCATGCCAGGGATTACCGGTCGTCTTTACTCGCAATTCGCGGTGACGATCTCGGTTTCGGTTGTTATTTCGTCCATCAACGCGCTGACGCTCTCACCGGCGCTTTGCGGGCTTATTCTCAAGGCAAGGTCCGGCCCTCCGAAGGGTCTCATGGGTCTGTTCGATCGCGGCATTACGGGCGTACGCGACGGTTACACTGCCATAATCCGGCGCCTGGTGAGGGTTGCCTTTATCGGTCTGATCATTGTCGGGGGGGCGATTGCCGTTATCGTGTCGCTCGGCAGCACGCTGCCGCAGGGTTTTCTGCCGTCTGAAGACCAGGGCTACCTGATGGTGGATGTTCAGCTTCCCGACGGAGCTGCCCTGCAACGGACTGAAACCGTGACAGATCGTGTGGTTGAGCTCACCCGGGCCGTCCCTGGCGTTGACAACGTTGTCATCGTGAACGGCTTTTCAATCCTGAACGGGGCGACCTCCTCAAATGCTGCGCTGGTCATTGCGACCATGAGCAACTGGGAAGACCGGCAGGAACCGAACCTTCGCATCAATGCGATCCTTGCGAAATTCTGGGCCGATTTCTCGACCATTCCGGGCGCCAATATTATCGCCTTCAACCCACCGCCGATCCCGGGCCTTGGAACGACCGGCGGTGTGCAGCTGATGCTGCAGCAGACGGGGGGCGGCACGCCGCAGGACCTCGCATCTGCGGTCGGGTCGATGGTCTATTCGGCCAACCAAAGCGAAGAAATCGCGCGCGCTTATTCGACCTTCCGGGCGAACGTGCCGCAGGTCTTTGTCGATCTCGACAGGGAAAAAGCCAAGACGCTGGGGATCGGCGTGTCCGACGTCTTCACGACGCTGCAAGCCTATCTCGGCTCGTTCTATATCAACGACTTCAACATCTTCGGCCGTGTCTACAAAGTGATGATCCAGGCCGAGGGTCAGTACCGCGACAAGGTGGAAGATATAGGACGGCTCTATGTCCGCTCTCAGGACGGCACCATGGTTCCGCTCCGCAGCATCTTGACGACCGAGAATGTGCTCGGACCGCAGATCCTGACACGCTACAACATGTTCCGGGCCGCGGCCGTCATGGCGGATCCGGCTCCGGGCGCTTCAACCGGGGTGGTCATCAACGAGATGGAATCGGCCGCGACGGGAGCCCTTCCACCCGGATACACCTATGAATGGACAGGCACCGCGCAGCAGCAACAGGGCGCGAGCAATATCGTCATGTTCATCCTGATGCTGTCGATCCTGTTCACCTATCTGTTTCTCGTTGCCCAGTATGAAAGCTGGACCATGCCCGTTGCCATTCTGATGTCGGTCTCCTTCGCGATTATGGGGGCGTTGGTTGCCGTGTTCGTGACTGGTGGTGACGTCAATCTCTATACGCAGATCGGGATGATCATGCTGGTCGGCATGGGCGCGAAGAACGCGATCCTCATTGTTGAATTCGCGATGGAACAGCGCGATACCGGCAAGTCGATTATGGAAGCTGCCACTGAGGCCGCTCACCTTCGTTTCCGGGCGGTGATGATGACGGCACTTTCGTTCCTGCTCGGTGTGGTCCCGCTCATGACGGCGTCAAGCGCGGGGGCCGCCAGTCAAAAGGCGATCGGATTTGCTGTCTTCGGCGGTATGCTGTTTGCGACGGTGATCGGCGTCCTGATGATCCCCGTGCTTTATGTCTGCCTGCAGTTCCTGCGTGAAAAGGCAAAGAGCCTCTTCGGCGGCGGGGGACATGTCAGCCGCAGTGCACCGGCCGGATGAGTCGAAGAAGATAGACACGACGTTGGGCCGGTCGATACCAGGTGTCTGACCGGCCTTGCTCTATGTGCCCCGTCACGGCATGAATGCAGATGGATATACTCCACAGCTTGCGCGATCCGTTCTTTCATCACCATCGTAGATATCCTCAGTCAGGCAAACGAATGGTGAGATTGTTGATCGAGGTTTACTACGACGGCAAATGCGGGCTCTGTTCAAGGGAGATCGGCTACTACAAACGGCTGACGCCGAGAACCAGCATTGCCTGGAACGATATCGCAACACATCCGCAGCTATTGCAGGGTACGGGCATAAGCCAGTCAGAGGCCTTGCTCTATCTTCGCGTCCGCAATGAAGATGGCACGATCGAAACCGGCTTGGACGCCTTTCTGGTCATCTGGCGCCAATTCAGGGGCTGGCGGTTGCTGGCGCGGCTCGCCGCGCTTCCCGGCATTTATCAAGGCATCTCGTTTGCGTACCGGCGGTTTGCCGATCATCGGTTCAAACGTCACACGCATTGTCAGGCAAGCCTTCGGTCCACCGTATCACCTGCAAATTCTCAGCCATAGCGGCAGCTCAACCGTCTAGCTCTGCGTCGATAGCCTTGATGATGATGGGCGATGTCGGTTTGGTCGGTGTCGAGAACCAGGCAATGATCGATCCATCCGATCCGACGAGGTATTTGTGAAAGTTCCAATAGGGACGGGCAGCGGGGCCAAGGGTCTCAGCCGCCCACCGATAGAAGGGATGAGCCGACTTGCCTTTCACCTGGGTTTTTGCGGTCATCAGGTATCTGGCGCCGTACTTGGCTTCGCAAAACCCGGCAATTTCGCTATCTTTCAAAGGTTCCTGATTGCCGAAGTCGTTTGACGGCACAGCGATCACGACGAGGCCGCGCGCAGCGTACGTTTCATGCAGCTCCTGCAGGCCGGCAAGCTGTTTGCTGAACCCACATTTCGTTGCCGTATTCACCACGAGTATAGGTTTGCCGGAGAACTGATTGAGCGGCAGAGCACTGCCGTCGGCCATCTCGAACGAAAACTGCAAGGCTTTTCCCTTGCTCTGTTTGGCGGACACCTCTGTCAGACTTGCTGTGAGGGCCAATGTTGCCCCGACAAAAAGACCCAAAGTGAATCCGGTTCGGGGCATTGTCTCTTCTCCAATCCGTCGTTTTCAGTACGCGTCCGGGAGAGAGTTTGGTTCACTGCAAGGTGACAGTTTCGATTTGCTATTGGTTCTGCGCACCCGCATTAGGGCCTGTCGGGTCGAAAATCGTTTCGATGGCTTCGAACATCGTCTTGTAGAGACCGATTTCATCTTTCGCAAAGTCGCCGTGCGGCACTGTTTTCTTGGCTTCACGCATCAGGTCAGCCTTGATGGCTACAAGGTCGACACCCGTATTCAGCAATTCGACATGAAGCCGCTTGGCGATGCCCGCATAGGCAACGATCGCGGTCACCATATGGGTCGGTTCGTCGGGAATGGGCACTTTCATCTTTCGCAGGTTCCTAAGGCGGCTTTGAGAGGGCGTTTTCAGCTTGTCTCTTCTGACGAGAACATCTTTGATCAAATCGACTGGATTTTGGCAATCCGTAAATCACGGCCGTCGCATCAGTATTACCGCGCAAGAGGCTTTCGAGGATTTCGGCGTACCGACAGAAAAAGTGCGGCTCGAAAGCGGCACTTCAAATCGCGTCACGATGTCTGGTTGCAGCCTGCTTTGCATCGGTACCAACCAGCCGGAAGCGGAAGCGGGGCGGACAGGGGGACGGCAGTCGAATACACATCTGAGACCGCCATTCCCGCAGAAATGCGAGATTTGAACGCAGTCTACACTGAATGAAGCTATTCAAAGTGACCGTAAAAAGGTCAGCCTCTTTTGCACCTTCGTTAGTTTGCAGATATACACCTGCAACTTATTTTCAGTTTTGCATGAAATAAAGTCTAGTCGTATTTTTTACGGTGCTTTGAAGCGCTTTTACGGTGATCGAAACTTGCGAATGTTATATTTTGTTGATATTCGAAACTTGTACTTTAGATTTTTGATTGGAAGTTGTTTTGGCTGAATATCCTTTCGCAGTTTACCTTCACGCGCATGATGTACCTGGTTACGGCTGTGATTTTGGTCATGATAAGAACCAGAACAGCCTCTTGTCCATCGTGACCGGTATTGGCAAATCAAGTACGTCCATCCACCTTAAAGTCCCCAAAAATGCGACCGCTACTGATGTATCAGATGCATTGCGAGCACTTGTGAAAGATAGTGGTAGAAAGATCCGCGTAGTCATCGTAAATGCACATGGAGCTCCAGGAGAAGTAAAACTTGGTGCTGGAATAAAAGAGTCAAAAGTGGATGCGTTTAGTAATATTAAAAATGTTTTTTCGGCTGTTAACAACGGCTTTATTCTATACTGCTGCAATACAGCCGCTTCAGGCTTAGACACCAATCTTATGAGAATTGAACGGGACTATGGCACAGCAGCTGCCCTAATGTATGCCGTTTTGGATGACAACAGCCCTCGTGGCAAAGGGACGGGGCATTCTTTGATTAAGAAATGGTCGCAGACCTCGGGAGTGGATGTTAGCGCGCCTTATGAGGTCCAGGTTGCTCCGGTAATGGTGCTAGGGGAAGCTGTTTGGAGACCGTCCGGCTATTTCAAAGGTAATTGGGTGCGTGCGCACCCAAACGGAAAGTTGGTCGAGCACAGTTCTTGGACCAATCCTCGAATGCGCTGAGTCACTGGGCAGGTCTGAGGTTGACGACAATGGCCAGCAGAAAAGCTTGACCTTTCGAAAACGCAGCCGACATGCTCAATAGTTGACTACAACCTTTACTATTGTTGTTGTTGTTGCGGTCGTATCGTTTGGAGCTTGTTAGTATCGAGCCGCCAAGAAAATCGAAGCAAGTGTGCGTTTGGTCAAAACAAAACTTGTATACTGGAAAGACAATCCACGTCGTTGCTCAATGGTAGCATTGCTTGCTTCAGTAACGATGTTTAATGTGAAGTCGGGCGTCCAAATCGCAGCCGAAATTCCATCTATGGCAAAGGCAGATACATTTTTCCTGAGAGTCGCGTTTGTCGGCGCATTGCAATGGATCTTGTGTGCGACGGCGGTAACGCAAGCGCTTCTGCGCTGTCGACGCTAGTTTTGCCTGAAGATGGTCGCGGTCCCCGATGGGTCGTTCGTTGAGGATGAATAGTTTTCAATTAGAGTACGACGAAACGTTGACGATGCAACCGCTTTGAACTATCGCTGATTGTGACAATGCAGCCATAAATTAGTATTAGTCTTGGTACTACATGCGATCAGTATTTGCTTGTTTATTCTCATTTTTCTTGTGTTCAGAAGTGGCGGTAGCTTCTGTTGCGGTTGAGTTGAGAGGCACGATAAAAATCGATTCATCGTCTAGCTGGGTGCCGCCTGAGTTGCAAGACGGCGACGCCTTCACTCATAGAGCGATCATCGACGACCAAGGGGCAATATCCAAAGTCGAATTTTTCTTCGGCGACACTTATGTGTCCGGTGTCAGCAGCAATGGTCCGCTTGGATGGGTTGGTATCGACGTGCCAACGCAAACTCAACAAGGCGGAATTTTACTAATCTACGGTGGTGGAACCTCAGGTATATTTTCGCGCGAAAATTTTTCTTTGCCCGAACCTAACCTCGTGGGGTTTCCATCAAACAATTTGCCACCGAGAGACTCATTTATTGAGGAGTTTCAGCATGGCTGGCCAACGAATGATCAGCTCGTCTATGCCGGTCCGCGCGCCCAACCCACCAATTCGTGGGAATTGGCGACACTGTTTTCTGAGTTCTGGAACCAAGAACCTCGCAGTGCTGTGTTCTATATGCTGTTTACGCGATATTTCTTCGAGGTTTTAACGCCCAATCCACCTCCTTACGGGCCGAATGACGGTTATTGGGTACCCAAAACAGAGCTATCAACTTTTAAACTGGAAAACATTACTGCGAACGCAACTGTTGTTCCTCTGCCAGCCGCTCTCCCTCTTCTGGCTGGTGGGCTCGGTTCCCTCTTCTTGATCGGTTGGCGCAGGAAGCGAGTTGCTCAGGCAGAGTTGAAACAGCTGAAGTTTAAGGCGGTCCTTCGGGGGCACCTTTTTGTTGGTTCGTTCATTCCTTTGGCGCTGTCAACGTCGGCTTCGTGAGAAAATGCGTTCGATCGCCAGTCAATCCTTCGGTCAGATCGTCTATCGCCTCCGCAATCTTGGTGGCAAACCGATGGACCGGCGTTTGATAAAGACTTTTAGGGGGTCACATTGAAAGAGGTTAGGGTGACTTAATCGATATCCGTAGTGACTGAGATTGATGTTGCGAGCTGGCAATTGCCAATGCCGAGTCTCCACTGATCAACAAAAAGCCGTTCCAAAACGCGGTAAGCTCCGACATAGAGAAGAACCGGTTTCTGGCTGTACCGTTCATCTTTCCGCCCGTGTATGTGACCAGTTTCGTGGACAAATTGAAGCGTAGCTCAGGGTTCGGGCCTGTTGGGTCGTGATCGGCCGAAAGACAACGTCCAAACGCTGCAGATAGGTATGCACGCGGATGGCTGGTCAACGCACCAGCTTGATGAAAACCGCACAACCAACGTGACACATCATCTTGTGTGATCTGGTTTGCCGGAACATCGACGCCTGCATCATCAGTGCCAATGACATTGAACGCGCTTTCCTTGCGGTCAATAAGATACGCTTCGCACTGGTCGGCTGTTGCGATGCCCTCAGATAGCATCTGCGTTAAAGCGAACTTGATTAGATCGCGAAGACTGCCATGCTTCACAGTGTCTTTTGACTTTTAAACGCTTGGCGATCTTGCGCCGGTAGAAGGTTGATCAGAGAGAAACCTGGCGGCCTGCAGGCTTATTTGGATATTTGCCGAGCGCAACGCGCTTTCTCCCGCCAGGGCCTCGCACAAGAGACGACCAGGACATCGATCGGCTGCCGACGCGGAGCCGTAAGCCGGGGCATATGCTGTCTGCATACTCTTGTCGTTCATTTGACGGTTTAAGTGCTTGAAGCCACCGATCCGTCATTCTCAGGGTTTCCAAAGCAATACCTCCGGAACCCAATTCGAAACCCAAAACGCAGAGAGTGTCGGTCTCTGGGTTCCAAAGCGGCTGCAATTGTTTGATTTTGTTAGAAATATTGGTGAGCCGACAGGGGTTCGAACCCTGGACCTACTGATTAAAAGTCAGTTGCTCTACCAGCTGAGCTATCGGCTCTCACCAAATTCCGGAGCAGTGGGTGCGAAAGGAGGCACCGCCGCGTTGGTGGCGTGTGTTTATGCCGACAAAAGGGACTTTGCAAGAGGCAAAATTGATTTTTTCAACAGGCCGTCGCAATTCTGACAGTAATTGGAGGTTCACTCCAAAAGTCTGCGAAATTTTCGCTTAGATAAACGTCTCTATGAGTATAAATAATGATTAATGAATACCAACTGGTAGTATAATTTACAGTGAACCTATCTTCTTCTCTAAACATTTGTTTAGAATGTTCCGAATTAAGAAGATAAAGATCATTCTCCTGCAAAAACTGTCAGGTAGCGCAATATAGTTTTGTGTTGTACCTTTATCCGTGACGAGAGAGGTTTCATGCGTACAACAACAATAGACACACATACGAACTCGGTGGAGTTCGATTTCGTGAAAGGCCACATTGCGGCGACGATGACGCTCATTCACGGATTGATCGATCAGGGCGTGGTGGATCGCGAGCAACTCGACGCGTTTTTCGCCAGCTTCATCGGTGAGCTGCCGCACAACCGGGAAACGCTCGGTCTGCGGTTGATCATTGATCAGTGGCGCCAGGGCCTTCGAGACGGTGAGTCGGAAGAAGAACTCAAGGGAATGCTCTTCGAGGTCATTCGGGGAGGGCGATCAAACTAAGATGCATGGTGCGATCAGCTTGGGGTAGGGGCCGACGCATTTACCTGAAGAGGTTCAGGTGTCAGGCGCGCTGAGGCGCCTTTTTTGATTCCAGCCTCCGCGTCTATCTATTTTGTTTGGAGGTAAACCAGGCTGGTCAAGGTCTGGAGCCTTTGATATTTCTGAAGTCTCCAATCGGTTCTTGAAGACCGTGTAGCCGGGTGTGATTGGTCATGCGTTTGTCGAACTTAGCGAAAATAGGGTCTGGCAATAACGGCCGCGCCCAGCACATGCGGCCTCCGCATGGTCTGCTTGTGGCCAGCATTCTCGCCATTTCGGGAGTGTGGACAGGAGCGCAGGGAAATGCGTCGGAGCAGCACTTCATCACGATCGGGACCGCAGGCGTGACGGGGGTCTACTACCCCTCGGGTACAGCTGCGTGCAAAATTGTCAATCTCGACAGGGCGCAGCATGGCGTGCGTTGCTCGGTTGAATCCACGCTCGGATCGATCTCGAATATCAACCAGATCCGCTCCGGGGAGCTTGATTTCGGTTTTGCACAGTCGGACTGGCAACATCATGCCTATCTCGGAACGTCCGTGTTCGAAGATGAAGGGCCTTTTGAGGACTTGCGGTCTGTCCTGTTTCTCCATCCCGAAATCGCGACGATTGTTGTGAGGGAAGGGTCGCCATATCGCTCGCTCGACGACCTGAAGGGCGCCAGGGTTGATACGGGTGGAGCCGGTTCGGGGTCGTCTGCGTCCTGGCGTGCCCTTATCGAGGATCTCGACTGGTCAGGGCCGGACAGGCAAAATTTCTCCAATCGTAACAGTTCCGAGCTTGCTGAAGCGCTCTGCTCCGATGAGATCGATGCCTATTTCCAGCTCATCGGTCACCCGGCAGCTCTGATTGAGGAGACACAGGGCCTGTGTGACATTCGCCTTGTCGGAATAGAGAGTACAGCTGTAACGCGTTTCGTTGGTGAGCAACCTTACTACATGACGGCGACCATTCCTGCTGATCTTTACCAGTTGGCTGAGCCGGTCGGATCATTCGGTGTTGTCGCCACGGTTGTCACGTCTGCCGAGATGCCGGAAGAAATCGTCACAGCGCTTGTTGCCGCCGTTCACGAAAATTTCGACAGTTTCAAAACATTGCATCCGGCTCTGAACCGCTTGAGCAACGAAGATCTTGTTTTGCTTGATGCAACCGCGCCGCTTCATCCCGGTGCCCTGACCTATTTTGAAAGCCGCGGCCTCTTGCCGCTAGATGGATTGAAAAGCGCCGACTGAAGCGGCATTCCCCTTTAGCTCTCCAAAAGGTGAGCGGCTTTTGTCTTTGTGAAAAGGCAAGTTGGGGCTAAATCAATGCTTCAGAAGCTGACCGGTCTATACCGGATTCGCATTGAACAGACCGGAAGTTTGGAATGATCCAGGACGTCACGATAATCGGAGCTCTTTTGGCGGGGGTGCTGTCTTTTGTGTCCCCGTGTGTCCTGCCGCTTGTTCCGCCCTATCTCGGGTTTCTGGCCGGAGTGTCCCTCGATCAGCTCACGGGGGAGGACGATGAAGATAAAACCGCATCGCGGCGCGTCTTCATCAGTGCCGTCTTTTTTGTGCTTGGCTTTTCGACCGTCTTTGTGATCCTCGGCGCGACGGCCAGCTTCCTTGGTCAGTTCATTCGCGCCTATCTGGATTATCTCGGCTACATTGCCGGCGCGCTGATCATCATCATGGGTCTGCACTTCCTCGGTGTTTTCCGAATAGGCCTTCTTTACAAGGAAGCGCGTGTCCACGTGGAGAAGAAACCGGCAGGGGTATTCGGTGCCTATGCAATCGGTCTTGCATTCGGTTTCGGCTGGACGCCTTGTGTTGGACCCATCCTCGCAGCGATCCTCTTCGTTGCCGGAACCGAAGACACGGTGGGGCAGGGAGCCCTGTTGCTTAGTGCCTATGCGCTTGGTCTGGGCATTCCCTTTTTGCTTGCAGCGCTTTTCGCCGGCCCGTTCCTCGGCTTCATGAAGCGGTTCCGCAGCCACATGGGCACCGTTGAAAAAGCAATGGGCGGCGTTCTCGTGCTCACCGGTGTCATGTTCCTCACCGGGCAGATGGCCGTGCTGTCCTACTGGCTTCTGGAAACTTTTCCGGGACTGCAGACGATCGGCTGACGCTTCTGCGCAAGCAGATGGTTTCGTGGATCATTGGTTCTGGAAATTTAGCCCCTTCCGAAAATTTGCCTGCGAAACCCGGCAAGGGGGCAAGGGCGTCTAAAAAGCAGAGTCCCTGAATTCTGCTGCGGTAACCAACGGATCGCCGGCATATAAGGCCGGTCTGCAAAGCTCCGTGACATCCAGTAAATGAAGGCACGCGACGGCGGCATCGGCCGCGTTCGCGAAGGGGCCGATCATGAGTGCAATTCCGCCCTCTTCGGTCTGTTTTTCCATGAGCAGAGGCCGAAGGTCCCGCATACGTTCTTCGTTCTGTTCCTTGAAATCGGCCCATGCTTTCGCGGCACCGGCACGGGATCTGTAGTGTCCAATGACAGCGCCAAAATCACTGCGCTTGACTTGGCTGTCGCCGCCGCTCCTGAGCCGACCTGCCGGATGTGAAGGAGTGATCACTGTTGGCGCAGGGGTGGTTCGTGTCGGGTTCGTGTTGAAAGGCTCGATTTCTCGCGATTGAACCGGCGGTATGGAGCCTGTTGTGAGCGATGTATCCGGTGCGGACGGAGCAGCAACAATGCGCACAGGCTCCTGTGCGGTCACTTCAGGCGTCGGCACTGCCACTGAAGGCGGTGGTTTCTGAGTGAACTCAATGCGTCTGGAGGGCTCTCCACCTTGAGGCTCAACAGTTATTGTCGGCGACCCATCCTGCAAGATTTGCACCGATCCTTCACCTGAGGGAACCATCGGGTTATTGGCAGGTTCGCCGGTATCAGGCACGACACCGACCGGAGGAGAGGGCGTTTGCGTTACAATTTTTCCAGGTTGCGGGGCAAGGGAGCGCTCTGGAAAGTCGTCCACCCTCGGAGCGGCAAATTCGGCATTCGCCAGCTTCGCTGTTGCCGCCTCCCGTTCAAGCGCGGCGATGCGCCTTGAGTAAGTAAGATTTTGTTCGGTAAGTGCCGTCAAACGGCGGCGCAGTCCGACGACTTCACGCTGCAGAACTTCGATCTGGCTTTGCTCAAGACTTCTGGCGGCTTCGTTGTCCTGGCTCAGAACGCGCGCGTCAGGAATCGGTATCGCAACCAATTGGCCAGTTGACGCCGTCGTTTCGGGTGACGTCCCGGATGGCAATTGCGTTCCGGTGGGAACGGATTGAGGGACTGCAAAGGAGGGGGAGAAAGAGGGAGCTCCGAACTGATAAGAGGCAAGACCGATCGTGCCCATGATGACCGCGGCGAACGCCCAAGACAGGAGGCCGACCCGCGGCGCGGTGAACACGTCGCGAACGATGTCTCGTTTTGTCTTTCTGGCCTGAGGTTCAAGCAAGGCGTTTCATTCCGGATCATGACTGCGAATCTGCGTAAAGGTATCGCATCTGGTGTTCATTATGGTTAACGAAACCAAAACGGAAATGCTCAGCCAGTCAGATCTTTCAATGTTCTGTGGATCGGGGCATATAGGGTCCCGATCGTTCGGCTCTTATCCGTAGTTTTAAGATGGATTGTTCATGACCACTCGCTCCTGCCTGTCAATTGTTCTCGCCGCAGGCCTTGGGACCCGTATGAAATCGGACCTGCCCAAAGTGCTCCACGAAATCGGCGGGCTGCCGATGGTCGGCCATGTCCTGAAAGCGCTGCAGGCAGCAGGTTCTGACCGGGTTTCCGTGGTCACCGGTCCTGATATGCCCGCGCTGGAAGAGCTGGTGCGCAAACTCATGCCCGCAGCCGATTGTCATATCCAGACCGAGCGCCTCGGCACAGCGCACGCCGCTTTGTCCGCCAAGCCATCTCTTGCCAGCCCTGTTGACGATGTTCTGGTCATTTTTGGTGATACGCCGCTTGTTACGTCCGGAACGATCAGGAATGTGAGGCGGCAGCTCGAGTCGGGTGCGGATCTCGTTGTGCTCGGTTTTGAAGCAAAAGATCCCTTTGGGTATGGACGGCTTTTGATCGAGGATGGCCGTCTCGTGGCCATCCGGGAAGAAAAAGATGCGACCCCGGAAGAGCGGCGTGTGACCTTCTGCAATTCCGGGATCATGGGATTTTCCGGCGAGCACGCGCTCTCGCTCATGGAGGCGATCGGCAACCAGAACGCCAAGCGTGAGTTCTACCTTACGGATGCGGTCGAAATTGCAAATCAGCGCGGCCTTACCGTGGTTGCCGTCGAAGGCTCAGAAACAGAGACACAAGGCATCAACACGCGCGTGCAGCTCGCAGCCTGCGAGGAAGACTTTCAGGATCGGATGCGCCGCTTCGTCATGGAAAACGGCTGCACGCTGCTAGCGCCCAGAACGGTGTATTTCTCCCATGACACCAGGCTGGAGCCAGGCGCTACCGTGGAGCAGAATGTTGTTTTTGCGCCGGGTGTGAGAGTTGCCGCGGACGCAACCATTCGCGCCTTTAGCCATCTTGAGGGTGCCGATGTTGGAACGGGATGCGTTGTCGGTCCCTACGCCAGGCTCAGACCGGGAACGGTCCTGGCGAGCGACGCGAAAATCGGGAACTTCGTGGAGGTCAAGAATGCCACTTTCGGGGCTGGTGCAAAGGCGAACCATCTCAGTTATGTCGGCGATGCCAGCGTGGGCTCCAGATCGAATATCGGCGCGGGTACCATCACCTGCAACTACGATGGCTATCTCAAACACCGGACGGAAATCGGTGCGGCAAGTTTCGTCGGCTCGAATTCAACCCTGGTTGCCCCAGTGCGATTGGGGAACGGTGCCTTCGTGTCGGCCGGGAGCGTCATAACCAACGATGTTTCGAAAGATTCGCTGGCTTTCGGAAGAGCACGACAGGTGGTCAAAGAAGGGGCTGCCGGGCGGCTGAGAGACAGGTTAAAGGCTGAAAAGGATGCAAAGTCCTGAAAGCATTGGGGCAGCGCGCCTGACATTTTCTGAAACACGTATTGATTTCAATACTTAGCGCTCTCTCGTCTAAAGCAGGGCAGCTAATCATCAATTTGACAGGGACCTTTTCATGTGCGGGATCGTTGGTGTTTTAGGAAATTTTGACGTTGCTCCACGCATCGTGGATTCCCTCAAGCGTCTGGAATATCGTGGGTATGATTCCGCAGGTGTTGCAACACTCGTAGACGGCGATCTCGTGCGGCGCCGGGCTGAGGGAAAGCTTCGTAATCTGGAGGCTGCACTGGAGCGTTCGCCGTTGTCGGGCACTTCGGGTATCGGTCATACCCGGTGGGCGACACACGGCGCTCCAACTGTCTCGAATGCCCATCCGCACCAGGCCGGCTCCGTTTCCATCGTGCACAACGGCATTATCGAAAACTATCTGGAACTGCGTGAGGAGGTTCTGTCTAAGGGTGCGATCTTGAGCACCGACACGGACACTGAGGTTGTCGCGCATCTGATTGATACGGCGATCAAGGAGGGCCATTCGCCGCAGGAGGCGGTTGCGCAAACGTTGCCACGCCTCAAGGGGGCGTTCGCACTTGCGATGCTTTTTGCAGGTGAAGACAACCTCATGATCGGAGCACGCAAAGGATCTCCCCTGGCGATTGGTCATGGCGACGGGGAAATGTACTTCGGATCCGACGCAATTGCGCTTTCTCCCTTCACCGACCGCATCACCTATCTGGACGAAGGGGACTGGGCGGTGCTTACCCGGTCCGGGGTTCAGGTTTTCGACCGGAACAACACGCAGGTGGAGCGCGTTGAAGCGAAGTCCTCAGTCACGTCCAATCTCATGGACAAGGGCAACTACAAGCACTTCATGGCCAAGGAAATTCACGAACAGCCTGAAGTGCTTGGGCATACGCTGTCGCGGTATTTCGATTATGCGTCAATGAGCGCGAACGTTGTCGGGGTTGAAAGACTCCGGTTCAATGATTTGTCTCGGCTCATCATTTCAGCCTGCGGTACAGCTTATCTTGCCGGTCTTGTTTCAAAATACTGGTTTGAAAAATATGCGCGTCTTCCGGTCGACATCGATATCGCGAGCGAGTTCCGCTATCGTGAAACCCCGGTAAGTGAGAAGGATGCCGCGCTTTTCATTTCGCAGTCGGGCGAAACCGCAGACACGCTCGCATCGCTCAGATACTGCAAAGAACACGGCGCTGCGATCGGTGCTGTCGTGAACGTGCCGGAGAGCACTATTGCGCGGGAAGCCGACATGGTGTTTCCAACAATCGCCGGACCGGAAATCGGTGTCGCCTCGACAAAGGCTTTTACCTGTCAGCTCGTGGTTTTGGCGGCGCTTGCCCTTCAAGCCGGGCGCGAGCGCGGTGTCCTGACTGCTGAGAGGGAAAAGGAACTCGTTTCCGAGCTGACCGAAGTGCCCAGCCTTGCGTTGAAAGCCCTTGCCGGCGAAGTCGACATTGAAAAGCTCTCGCAGCCTCTCTCCAAGGCCAACAATGCGCTTTACCTCGGTCGGTCAACCAACTTCCCGCTTGCCCTTGAGGGGGCCCTCAAGCTGAAGGAGCTCTCTTACATCCATGCCGAAGGCTATGCTGCGGGTGAGCTGAAGCATGGCCCGATTGCGCTTATTGATGAAAACATGCCGGTCTTTGTCATCGCTCCTTATGATTCCATCTATGAAAAGACCGTGTCGAATATGCAGGAAGTCGCGGCACGCGGCGGCCGCATCGTGCTGATCACAGATGCGCGCGGCGCGGATGAAAGCGGCGGTGTTGCAGAAGACGTTTTGATCCTGCCAGACATGTCGGACATCGTCGCGCCGGTCATCTACGCACTGCCGGTGCAGTTGATTGCCTACCACACCGCCGTGTTCATGGGGACGGACGTTGACCAGCCCCGCAACCTGGCAAAATCCGTCACGGTGGAATGAACGATGGTCGATGAAGCGGAAACGGTCATAACGCCATTTGAAGAGCGCTATCGGGCGCAGGTCATCGCGCTCTGGCGGTCCTGTGGACTCACACGACCCTGGAACGACCCGGACAAGGATATAGACCGCAAGCTGACCGACCCTCAGGGAGGTTTTTTTGTCCTGCTGAAGGGCAACAAGGTGATTGGGGCCGTGATGGCAGGCTACGATGGCCATCGCGGAGCGATCTACTATCTCAGTATCGATCCTGAACATCAGTCATCCGGGCTGGGCCTTCGTCTCATGGAGCACTGCGAGGAGTTTCTGATCGGACTAGGCTGTCCCAAGATCAATCTCTTCGTGAGACAAGGCAACGAGGCCGTCAAGAAATTCTACGACGGTCTCGGCTATGCACCGGAAAAAGCAGTCGCGTTAGGAAAACGGCTTATTCCGGACGACTGAAACGTGCATTGGTGGTGAATCCGAGCTTTGAATGATTGGTTCGCTCACCGTGTCTGGCATTGGCTGCGTCAAGGAAAACCGCATCCAATAAAACGAATTCAGCGCACAACCCTACAACGCGAAAGCCGCAAATAACCTTCCTTCATGTGCGCCTGTCGGATAGCCTTGATTAAGGTCTCGCTCAAAAACAGCGTGGACCGGAGTTTTGGGTCAACCCAAAGATCGGGACCATCCTCCAATGCCTTAGGTGTGACGGCGATTTGGTCGTCACCATCGGCAAACTGCCTCCAAAGCTCTTTGCCGTGTTGCTCCATTGAAAATATGGAGCGCAGGTTTACGCTCTCTGCGGCACAAAACGTTCCCTCGCGAGCAGCAATGGTGAGTGCATAGAATGGACCGGGAAGCTCGGTTTGCTTGTCGGCCTCAAAGACCGGCACACGAGTGAGCCCTCCTGTTCCAAGGTTCACCGATGCAAGCACCTCCGCCAACTTCCCTTTAACCGCCGCGAACCCGCCAAGAAAGAAGAAGTCCTTTGTTTTGCTGAAACGTTCTGGATCAAACACGTAACATGCCTCGGGAAAGTCTTCTCGCTGCAAGTCCCCCCCACGTGACTGCCGTTGCATGTCGCGCAGCACTTTTTCCGGTTCTTTGGGAACGATGTGAGTGGGCTCTTCCCAATCATGCCCATAATATTTGGAGCGAATACCCAGCTTGTTGCTGAGTTCCCCACTGGACAACGCGCCACTGATCCAGACTGCTTTATTGGTTTTCATGAAACACGTTCAATTCGAAAAGACATGAGTTCAAGGTGACACGGATCGAGATGACGCAATCATGGTTCGGTATTTGGCCCAGACGGCCGGCTGACGACATAGGTTGCGCAGGCGACTATTAATATAGCAGTAATTGCAGCCAACCAGGGTACGGGGGCGGTCGACCAGTAGAAGAAACAATAGCCGAATGCCATGCCTGCGACAGCGATAGCCTTTGCCTTCACCGGAATGGCGCCGTGCTCGCGCCAGGCAATTACCGGTGGACCGAAAACGGGGTGGTTCAGTATGCGGGCTTCAAGCGCAGGAGAAGAGCGGGCAAAACAGGCTGCCGCAAGGATAAAAAAGATTGTGCTTGGCAAAAGCGGCAGGAAAGCGCCGACAATTCCCAGGCCTACACATCCGGCTCCCAGAAGTTTGAATGTGAAACGCCGCAATCGTGCCTCCGCAATCGGCATTTTTAGGGTATATCGCTGAAAAATTAGTCAAGCGAAGGATACCGCGCTGCGATAAGAATTATTATCTAGTGTGTGTGACACAGAAAGACGAGCACTCAAAAGGACCCTGTCTGGTTTTTGCCCATGAGCCGCAACAAACATAAATCAGAAGACGCAGCGATCAAAGGACATCGCGCTGGTCCGGCAACGCGCCTCAGAAACTATTTCCTGACCGGTCTGGTGATAACAGGTCCGATCGGCATCACGCTGTGGCTGACCTGGACATTCATCAAGTGGGTGGATGGCTGGGTAAAGCCCTTCGTTCCAAAGGTCTATAACCCGGAAACCTATCTGCCGTTTCCCGTTCCGGGATTCGGGTTGATCGTTGCGATCTTCGTTCTGACGATCGTTGGTTTCCTTGCCGCAAACTTTCTGGGACGCAGTCTGATTTCCGTCGGCGAAGGCATCGTCGGCAGGATGCCGCTTGTTCGTAATATTTACAGTGGTTTGAAGCAGATTTTTGAGACAGTGCTTGATGAGCGTGGAAACAGTTTTACCAAAGCAGCGCTTGTCCAATACCCACGCAAGGGTCTTTGGGCAATCGTTTTCATCTCGACCGATACCAAAGGCGAGGTTGCCAAGCGTCTAAAGGACACGGCGGAGACGGTATCCGTGTTCCTGCCGACAACCCCGAACCCGACCTCCGGCTTTCTTTTGTTCGTGCCGAAGGAAGACGTGATCGAACTTTCCATGGGCGTTGAAGATGCAGCCAAGCTGGTGATTTCAGCCGGACTTGTCAGTCCTGACCTTCCTGAGATTTTCGAAGATGTTATTGCGGAACCGGAGAAACTGGAGCGTATCCGTGAGCGGGAAGAAGCCTGATCACCCAGCCCGCAAAAGCCTGATCGCGGCATCTCTGCCGAAAAGATAAAGCAGGCAACGAAGCGCTTCGCCGCGTTTTGATTTGAGGTCAGGATCGGTTTGAAGAATGAGTCGCGCGTCATCGCGCGCGACTTCCATAAGGTCGGCGTGTTCGTCGGCGCGCGCAATGCGAAAGCCCGGTGTGCCGGATTGCCGTGTTCCGAGAATTTCACCGCCGCCACGCAGCTTGAGATCCTCCTCTGCAATCAGGAACCCGTCATTGGTCTCGCGCATGATGTTAAGCCGGGCCCCGGCCGTTTCTCCCAAGGGCCCCTTGTAGAGAAGAACGCAGGAAGAGGGTCTGTCGCCGCGGCCGACACGGCCCCGGAGCTGGTGAAGCTGAGCCAGTCCGAAGCGTTCTGCGTGTTCGATCACGATGATGGTCGCATCTGGAACATCAACACCGACTTCAATCACGGTTGTCGCAACCAAGACTTTTGTCGCGCCCGTCTTGAACGCCGACATGGCCGCGTCTTTCTCATTGGCGCTCATGCGCCCGTGAACAAGCGAGACTGACTGCCTGAGAGCGTGCTCGAGCACGCGGTGCCGGTCCTCGACAGCGGCGAGGTCAATTTTTTCCGATTCTTCAACCAGCGGACACACCCAATAGACCTTTTGCCCCTCCGAGATGGCTGAGCCAACTCTGGAAATGATTTCATCCAACCGATCCAGCGAGACGGAAACGGTTTTGATGGGTTTGCGCCCGGCCGGTTTATCCGTGAGTCGGGAGACGTCCATATCACCGAAACAGGTGAGGACGAGCGTGCGCGGGATCGGTGTTGCCGTCATGACCAGAACGTCGACGCCCTGGCCCTTTCCGGAAAGGGCGAGGCGCTGATGGACGCCGAACCGATGCTGTTCGTCGACGACGACCATGCCAAGGTTCTTGAAGGAGACAGACCCTTGAAAGAGGGCGTGCGTGCCGACCACAAGGTCAATCTCACCGGCATCAAGCTTTTCCTGAAGAAGGCGCCGTTCCTTTTGGCTGTCCTTTCCGGTCATCAGCGCAAGGCGGATGCCAGCCTTCTGGCAAAGCGGTTCCATGGAGGCAAAGTGCTGGCGCGCGAGGATCTCGGTCGGCGCCATGAGGCCGCCCTGGGCGCCGGTTTCAATCACCTGCGCAAGCGTTGCGAGGGCTACAACCGTTTTACCGGAGCCAACATCGCCCTGAAGCAGCCTGAGCATACGAGTCGGCTCCGCAAGATCTTCATTGATTTCGCGAATCGCGTTCGCCTGGCTTTCGGTCAGTTGAAACGGCAGGGCGTCAATCACGGCCTTTTGCAAAGCGCCGGAAGGTGTTCTTGCGATGCCGCCGAGCGTTCGCATGTTGGCGCGTACCATTGCCAGTGCGAGCTGGCTTGCCAGCAATTCGTCGTAGGCAAGGCGTTGCATGTAAGGTGACTGCGGCTCAATGTCCTGGCGTTCTTTTGGCAGGTGAAGCGTCTGCAGCGCGTCCTGAAAGTCCGGCCAGCCGGTCTGATGGTGATGCGCTTCATTTTGCCATTCCGGCATTTGCGGAACGCGCTCAAGCGCTGCGCGCATGGCTTTCTGCAACGTTTTGGAAGCAAGCCCAGCCGTCAACGGATAGACCGGTTCAATCGACGGCATTTGCTCCGCTTCTTCGGGTTTGAGCGCGTAGTCCGGGTGCACCATTTGCGGTCTGTCGTTGAACCACTCCACCTTGCCAGAGACAATTCTGCGCTCGCCTTCAGGAAATGTCTTTTCAAGCCAGTCCCTGCGCGGGTGAAAAAAGACGAAATCGATCTGGCCCGTTTCATCAAAAGCCGAGATTTTGTATGGCGCTTTGGAGTGCCGGGGCGGTGCCTGATGTCTACCGACTGTGATATCAAGCGTGACGATATCGCCATTTTCCGAATATGCGATGCCAGGTCTGTGTCGACGGTCGATCAGGCTGTGCGGGACATGAAACAGAAGATCGGCAACCGTTGCATCCCTGTCGGGTTGCCCGCCAACGAGACTGGAGACGAGTTTTGCAATCTTGGGTCCTATCCCGGGCAAGGTGGAGACGGGAGCAAAAAGAGGATCAAGAACCGGCGGGCGCATTTTCTGTCGGTTTCTAACCTTTAAGACGGTGCTTTTCGGGAACCTTCCTGTTGGTTTTGCCATGAAGGGAAGTTGGAGTGCAAGCTGCAGAACATTATGTGAACAAATAAGAGCGCCAATTTCATGCAAGACGCTGACATTCTCGAATTACGGCGTTATATAACGTCACTCTTTGACTATCCCCGGCTGAACCATCGCAACTTGGATGTCCGATCCCTGCCGGAGGATTTCCTGATAGGCTTCACATGTCCGATCCAACTACAAGCAATGATAACCCGCAGGGTGACCGTGACCCGCGCCGCAAGAAAATTCTCTTCCGGTGCTGGCATCGTGGCATGAAGGAAATGGATCTCCTGCTTGGCGGCTTTGCCAACGCGCAGATTGACACGCTTTCAGAGCCAGAACTTCTGGAGCTGGAGCATCTTTTGACGGCGCATGACCAGGATCTCTATGCCTGGATGACCGGCCGCAAGCCATTGCCCCCGGAATGGGACGGGCCTCTTTACCGGCAAATCATCGCCTATCACGAAGCGTCCGGCCCTGCCGGTTTCATGAAGTAACGAAAAGGACGTTTTCTGTGTTCGACAGCCTGCTCAAGGATCGGGCCAACGTCACGCTGGCAGGTGTGCCGGACGGCGCGGAAAGTTTCGCGCTTGCCAGGATCCTTGCAGAGAGTGACGCTGATGGTCTCGCGCTTGTGTTCGTGGCGCGCGACGCAACGCGCATGGCGATGGTCAGTGAAGCGCTTGCGTTTTTCGATCCGACTATCGACGTCATTCAACTGCCTGCCTGGGACTGCCTACCTTACGACCGCGTGTCACCCAACTCGGCGATCAGTGCGCGGCGGTTGCTGGCGCTCGGTCAGCTGGCGCGCGGTATTGCGGCCGGAAAAAAGACGATCCTGCTGACGACTTTGAATGCGGCATTGCAACGCCTGCCCGAACGCAGCTTCATGGAGGAGCAGACATTTTCCATGGCGCCGGGCAACCAGGTCGATATGGCGGCGATCACCAACTGGCTGGAGATGAACGGGTTCTCTCGGACGCCAACCGTACGGGAAACCGGAGAATATGCGGTTCGCGGTGGCATTGTGGATCTTTTTGCTCCTGGTGCTGAAGAGCCCGTGCGCCTCGATTTTTTCGGCGACACGCTGGAATCCATCCGGTCGTTCAATTCCGAGACGCAGCGAACATCCAAACAACTCAAACGGCTCGACCTTGTGCCAATGAGCGAGGTAGTCTTGTCGGAGGATGCGATCTCGCGCTTCCGGCGCTCCTATCTTGCCCAATTCGGTGCAGCCAGCCGTGAGGATGTCCTATACCAGTCAATCAGTGACGGTCGTCGCTATGCCGGCATGGAGCACTGGTTGCCGCTGTTCCATGAACGGCTGGAAACACTTTTCGATTATATCGCCGACACGCCCGTCGTATTGGATACCAACTCAGCGGACGCTGTGCGTGAGCGAGCGGAACAGATCGTCGAGCACTATAACGCCCGTCAGGACGCCCGCGAGATGGGGTCTGCGTCTGGTACTGTTCCGTATATGCCGATCGAGCCGGACAGTCTCTATGTCTCGCAAGACGCTTGGACAACTGCGATCGCCGACAGGGCAAGCGCGGTGCTCGATCCGTTCACGCCGCCGCCCGGAAGCGGCAAGACCGTCGTGGAAATCGAAGGACGGCAGGGACGCAGCTTTGCGGCAGAACGTGCGGCCGGAGATGTCAACATCTTCGATGCTTTGACGGGCCATGTGCGTGCGCTTCAAAAAGAGGGCAAGCGCACCGTCATTGCCTGCTGGTCCGAAGGGTCGCGCGATCGCCTGGGTCAGATCCTGGGCGATCACGGCTTGGGCTCGGTTCAGGATGTTGAAACGCTGGACGGTGTCGAAAAACTTCCGGCAAAGACTTCGGCTTTGTGTGTTCTTGGAATCGAGCACGGCTTTGAACTCAAGGACATCGCCTTTATTGGCGAGCAGGACATTCTCGGCGACAGGCTGGTCAGAAAGTCCCGCCGCAAATCCAAGGGTGCGAATGTCATTACCGAGGCAACGGGGCTTTCCGAAGGAGATCTCGTTGTCCATGTCGAACATGGAATTGGCAGATTCATTGGCCTGAAAACCATCGAGGCCGTCGGTGCGCCGCATGATTGCCTGGAACTGCAATATGCAGGCGGTGACAAGCTTTACCTGCCGGTTGAGAATATTGAACTCCTGTCGCGCTACGGCTCCGAGGATCAGGAGGCCCAACTCGACAAGCTCGGTGGAGGCGCTTGGCAGGCGCGTAAGGCGAAACTCAAGAAGCGCATTCTTGAGATCGCGGACGGCTTGATCAAAACCGCGGCGGAGCGTGCTCTGAAGACTGCGCCGGTGGTTGAAACGCCGGAAGGGGTCTACGACGAGTTTGCAACGCGCTTTCCCTATGAAGAGACAGAAGATCAGCTGACGGCGATTGATGCGGTTTTCGATGACCTGTCATCGGGCCGGCCAATGGATCGCCTGATCTGCGGTGATGTGGGGTTTGGCAAAACCGAAGTGGCCCTGCGCGCAGCATTCATTGCCGCCATGTCCGGCCGTCAGGTCGCTGTCGTTGTGCCGACAACGCTTCTGGCGCGTCAGCACTACAAGACCTTTTCCGAACGCTTTCACGGGCTGCCGATCAATGTCGGTCACGCGTCTCGGCTTGTGCCTTCCAAACAGCTTACATTGACCAAAAAAGGCATTACCGACGGGTCCGTCGATATCGTTGTCGGAACACACGCGCTCCTTGGAAAATCGATCCAGTTCCGCGATCTCGGCCTGCTGATCATCGACGAAGAGCAGCATTTCGGCGTAAAGCACAAGGAGCGGCTGAAAGAGCTGAAGTCCGACGTCCACGTTATGACCCTGTCGGCAACCCCAATCCCGCGCACGCTGCAACTTGCCCTGACGGGCGTTCGTGAATTGTCGCTGATCGCAACGCCGCCGGTCGACAGGCTGGCCGTGCGGACTTTTGTCTCGCCTTTTGATCCTTTGGTCGTGCGTGAGGCATTGCTGCGTGAGCATTATCGCGGTGGTCAGAGTTTTTACGTTTGTCCGAGGCTCTCTGATATCGCCGACAGGCTCGCTTTCCTGGAAGAGCAGGTTCCGGAACTGAAGGTCGCGGTTGCCCACGGCCAGATGCCGCCCGGCGAGCTGGAAGATGTCATGAACGCCTTTTATGAGGGCAAGTACAACGTTCTGCTCTCAACCACGATTGTCGAATCAGGACTGGATATTCCAACAGCGAACACGCTGATCGTACACCGTGCGGACATGTTCGGCCTGGCGCAGCTTTACCAGTTGCGCGGACGAGTTGGACGCTCCAAGACACGCGCCTATGCGCTCTTCACAGTGCCTGCCAACAAAACACTCACGGCGACAGCCGAACGGCGGCTCAAGGTGCTGCAATCGCTGGAAACGCTCGGAGCCGGTTTTCAGCTCGCGAGCCACGATCTGGACATTCGCGGGGCAGGGAACCTTCTTGGCGAGGAACAGTCAGGCCACATCAAGGAGGTGGGCTTCGAACTCTACCAGCAGATGTTGGAAGAGGCGGTCGCCCAGCTCAAAGATGGCGGCGCGGATTACGGCGAGGAACAATGGTCGCCACAAATCAATATCGGTACGCCTGTTCTCATTCCAGAGGACTATGTCGCCGATCTCCAATTGCGCCTGCAGCTCTACCGCCGGTTGGGAGATGTCACTGAGGCGGAGGAAATCGACGCATTCGGTGCTGAACTCATTGACCGGTTCGGACCCTTGCCGGAAGAGGTGCAGCATCTTCTGAAGATCGTTTACATCAAGGGACTGTGCCGGAAGGCGAATGTCGAGAAAGTCGATGCCGGGCCGAAAGGCATTCTGGTCAGCTTCCGCAACAGCGAGTTTTCCAACCCGGCCGGGCTCGTTTCCTATATCGCCGAGCAGGGCGTACTCGCAAAAATCCGACCAGACCAGCGAGTTGTGCTGACGAGGGATTGGGAAAAGACGGATTCGCGGCTCAAGGGGACTGCCACCATTTTGACGAAACTCGCGCGATTGGCAGCTGCGTGATCCGCAGTTCAACAATGCGCCTATGAGAGCTTACATCGACCAACCTTCTTTGCCGACAAGGGGTACGAAGGCGACGCCGCCATGGTTCTCGGTTTCAAATTTGTCCTTGGAATGTCTGCGAATACGCAAAAGGTCCTGGGTCATTTTGCTGTTGCCGACAGGAATGACCAGGCGGCCACCCGATTTCAGCTGCTGTTTCAATCCTTCGGGAACAGCTGGTGCCCCTGCAGAAACCAGGATCGCATCGTAGGGGCTCCTGCCAGGAAAACCTACTGTTCCATCGACGCAATGGACCTCGATTGAGTCGCAGCCGAGTGTGCCGAGCACAACGCGAGCATTCTTTGCAAGTTCCGGGATTCGCTCAACAGTGACCACATGGCCGCATAACTCCGACAGAACAGCGGCGGCGTAGCCGGATCCTGTTCCAACCTCCAGAACCGTGTCAGTTGCGGAAAGGTCAAGCAGTTCACACATCAGCGCAACCATGTAGGGCTGCGAAATCGACTGGTAATGGCCGATGGTCAGTGGCATGTCCCTATAAGCATGATTGGCGAGTTTTTTCGATACAAACAGATGTCGCGGGACCGTCCTCATGGCAGCAAGTACACGTTGGTCCTGAAGACCGCGGCCTTCAAGTTGCCGCGAAACCATTTCATCCCGTTCCTTTGAAAATCGGTCCATGTCCAGTCCCCAGGTCATTCGCGATTTAGCCGACATTTGAATGACTGTCTCAAGACTCTATTAAACCTAACCCCGCATAGTGGAGAAACAAAGAGACCAACAGTTCAGCGTTAAGGTCCCAAGAGTGCCCCGAGCAGCTACCCGCCAGCGAAAACAGTCTTTCATTCGCCGCCTCATCACGCCTGTGATCGCTATTGCGGCGCTTGGTTATTTCGGATTTCACGCCATGAGCGGTGAACTCGGTCTGGTTGGCCGCGCCATGATCGAGAGCAGGGTCTCGGAGCTTGAGGCTGAGCTTGAACTTCTGTCGGAAGAACGGCAAAAACTTGTCGCTCGCGTCAGCCTGCTTCGGCCCGAAAGTCTCGATCCCGATATGCTGGATGAGCGAGCCCGGCTGAACCTCAACCTTGTGCACTCAAACGAACTTGTCGTCCTTCGGCCCGGACATCGCTACAGCATGAACTAAAAACAAGTTCATTTTTCATGATTAACAATATTCTTGTTAAATTCTATTTTTCTCATCTAAAGCAACAATTTAAATCGCTTCAGGTTCCCGTTATAATTGGATTGGATTGACAGGAGCAACAGGATAAGTTGCAGCTACCTGTCTTAGGGGAAACGTCACGCCGAGAAGAGGGTTATGGCCACAGCATCAAAGACCACTTCCGCTCGCTCCAAGAGCGCTAGCCGGACCCGCAGCACCGCCAAGAAAGCGAAGCCTGCGATCGCCGAGTTCGACAAGGACGAAGAACTTCACGCATACCGCGAAATGCTTCTGATCCGCCGATTTGAGGAAAAAGCCGGACAATTGTACGGCATGGGCCTCATCGGCGGATTTTGTCATTTGTATATCGGGCAGGAAGCTGTCGTGGTCGGTATGCAGATGGCCAAGAAGGACGGCGATCAGATGATCACCGGCTATCGTGATCACGGCCACATGCTGGCAATGGATCTCGATCCGGGCGCCGTCATGGCGGAACTCACCGGCCGGCGCGGCGGTCTTTCCAAAGGGAAGGGCGGGTCGATGCATATGTTCTCCAAAGAGAAGCATTTCTACGGCGGCCACGGCATTGTCGGTGCGCAGGTATCTCTTGGAACCGGTCTTGGTTTTGCCAACAAGTATCGCGGAAACGGCAACGTTTCGATGGCGTTTTTCGGAGATGGCGCGTCCAACCAGGGCCAGGTCTACGAGAGCTTCAACATGGCGGAACTCTGGAAGCTTCCCGTCGTTTACGTGATCGAAAACAACAAATACGGCATGGGTACGAGCGTAAATCGCGCCTCGGCAACCACGGATCTTTCCCAACGTGGTGCCTCCTTCGGTATCCCCGGTGAACAGGTTGACGGGATGGATGTCCGGGCCGTCAAGGCAGCGTCCGACAAGGCATTGGCCTGGTGCCGGGATGGCAAAGGACCGTACATCCTGGAAATGATCACCTACCGGTATCGCGGTCACTCCATGTCCGATCCCGCGAAATACCGTTCCAAGGATGAAGTTCAGAAAATGCGGACCGAGCACGATCCGATCGAGCAGGTCAGGGCCCGGATGATCGAAAAGGGTTGGGCGAGTGAAGACGACCTGAAGGCGATCGATAAAGATGTCCGCGCAAAGGTCGCCGAAGCAGCTGAATTTGCGCAGAACGATCCGGAACCGGACGCATCTGAACTCTACACCGACATCTTGCTGTAACGCCGGGGGAAGAAATGCCGATTGATATTTTGATGCCGGCTCTCTCGCCGACAATGGAAGAGGGCAAGCTCGCCAAATGGCTGAAGGCCGAAGGTGAAGCAGTCACTGCGGGCGATGTGATCGCCGAAATTGAAACCGACAAGGCAACGATGGAAGTCGAAGCCGTCGACGAGGGTACGCTTGGCAAGATCCTGGTTCCTGAAGGGACCGACAACGTCAAGGTCAACGAGAAGATCGCCGTGCTTCTTGGTGAGGGCGAGGATGCGAGCGCAATGGATGCAGCCGCTGCTGCTCCGGCAGCCGCACCTGCTCAGGCCGAGGCACCGAGCGCACCTGCAGCACCGGCTGCTCCCGTAGCGCCCGTTGTTTCCGAGCCTGCGGAAGACCCGGAAATTCCGGCCGGCACCGCAATGAAAACCTCCACTGTCCGCGAAGCGCTGCGGGATGCAATGGCGGAAGAAATGCGCCGTGACCCGGACGTTTTCGTCATGGGCGAGGAAGTGGCCGAATACCAGGGTGCCTACAAGATCACCCAGGGTCTTCTGGACGAGTTCAGCGACAAGCGCGTGATCGATACACCGATCACCGAGCATGGCTTTACCGGGCTTGGCGTCGGCGCTGCCATGGCCGGCTTGCGGCCAATCGTCGAGTTCATGACCTTCAACTTCGCCATGCAGGCGATCGATCAGATCATCAACTCCGCTGCGAAGACGCTCTATATGTCCGGTGGGCAGATGGGAGCACCGATTGTCTTCCGTGGCCCGAACGGTGCGGCGGCACGCGTTGGTGCACAGCACTCGCAGGATTATGCATCATGGTATGCCCATGTGCCGGGTCTGAAGGTGGTTCAACCTTATTCCGCGGCCGACGCGAAAGGTCTGTTGAAGGCCGCGATCCGCGATTCCAATCCGGTCATCTTCCTGGAAAACGAGATCCTTTACGGTCATTCCTTCGAAATTCCCGACATGGACGATTTCGTGCTGCCGATCGGCAAGGCGAAGATCGAACGTGGCGGTACCGATGTGACGCTTGTTTCCTGGGGCATCGGCATGACCTACACGCTGCAGGCGGCGGACGAACTGGCTGGAATGGGTATTTCGGCTGAAGTCATCAACCTGCGCACCATTCGACCGCTCGATATCGAAACGGTTCTTGCTTCGGTGCGCAAAACAGGCCGGATCGTCACTATCGAGGAAGCTTTCCCGATGTGTTCGGTCTCGTCCGAAATTGCTTATCAGGTTCAGGAAAAAGCGTTCGATTATCTTGACGCTCCCGTCTTGCGGGTGACCGGCAAGGACGTTCCGATGCCTTATGCGGCAAACCTTGAAAAGCTCGCGCTGCCGAGCGTTCCTGAAGTCATCGATGCGGTTAAGGCCGTGACCTACACAGCCTGAACCGGGGGAGACGGACATGCCAATTAATATCACCATGCCGGCCCTTTCCCCGACGATGGAAGAGGGCAACCTGGCCAAATGGCTGGTCAAGGAAGGCGATCAGGTTTCCGCTGGCGATGTGATTGCCGAGATCGAAACCGACAAGGCCACGATGGAAGTTGAGGCCGTCGACGAAGGCACCGTCGGCAAGATTGTCGTTCCTGCCGGTAGCGAAGGCGTCAAAGTCAACGAACTGATAGCGGTTTTGCTGGAAGACGGTGAAGACGCAGGTTCCATTAATACCGCAGCAGCTGCGGCTCCTGCACCGGCAGTCGCCGACGCCCCGGCCACAGCAGCGGCTCCGGCCGCCGCCGCAGCTGCCCCTGCGGTTGCTGCACCGGCCGGTCCGGCACCGGTCGCTGCCGATGGTGCCCGTATCTTTGCTTCTCCGCTTGCAAGACGGCTTGCCAAGCTGAACAGCCTTGATTTGTCCGCGCTGAGCGGGACCGGCCCGCACGGCCGGATCGTCAAGCGGGACATCGAAGCAGCGCTCGCGGCTGGCACGGGCAAAGCTGCCCCCGCGGCCGAGGCGCCAAAGGTCGCTGCTGCATCGGCCCCCGCCGCAGGTCCTTCGGCAGATCAGGTTCTGAAGCTTTTCGACGAAGACAGCTACGAACTTGTCCCGCATGACGGCATGCGCAAGACCATCGCAAAGCGCCTGACGGAGTCCAAACAGACAATCCCGCATTTTTATGTTTCCGTGGATGTCGAGCTGGACGGGCTGCTGGCGCTGAGGTCGCAGCTCAACGGAGCAGCAGCGACCGACAAAGACGGCAAACCGGCTTATAAGCTCTCCGTGAACGACATGACTATCAAGGCGCTGTCATTGGCGCTTCGCGATGTTCCGGATGCAAACGTGTCCTGGACCGACGAGAACATGGTCATGCACAAACATGCAGATGTGGGTGTTGCCGTCGCCATCCCGGGTGGCCTGATCACGCCGATCATCCGCCGGGCGGAGGAAAAGCCGCTTTCTGTCATCTCAAACGAGATGAAGGACCTCGGCAAGCGAGCCAAGGAACGCAAGCTGAAGCCGGAAGAGTACCAGGGTGGTACGACGGCGGTTTCAAACATGGGCATGATGGGCGTCAAGGACTTCTGTGCCGTCGTCAATCCGCCGCATGCAACGATCCTCGCAGTCGGTGCCGGTGAAAAGCGCCCCGTTGTCAAAAACGATGCGCTTGCTGTCGCGACCGTCATGACGGTTACGCTTTCCACGGACCATCGCTGCGTCGACGGTGCGCTTGGAGCGGAACTGCTCGCCGCGTTCAAAGGCTATATCGAAAATCCGATGAGCATGCTGGTCTGATGCATGCTTTCCGGCGCGGCGGTAACGTCGCGCCGTTTTCGAACGAAGACTTCTTTCGCCGGGGAAAACACCATGGCTGATACCAACTACGACGTGATCATCATCGGCTCGGGGCCGGGTGGCTACGTGACTGCAATCCGCGCCGCTCAACTCGGCCTGAAGACGGCGATTGTCGAACGTGAACACATGGGCGGCATCTGTCTCAACTGGGGCTGTATCCCGACCAAGGCGCTGCTTCGCTCCGCCGAAATCTACCACTATATGCAGCACGCCAAAGACTACGGCCTTTCGGCTGACAATGTTTCTTTTGACCCTTCTGCAGTGGTCAAGCGCTCGCGCGGTGTTTCCGGCCAGCTTGCCGGCGGTGTCGGCTTCCTGATGAAGAAGAACAAGGTCGATATCATCTGGGGCGAGGGTAAGGTTACCAAGGTTGGCGAAGTCACGGTTTCCAAGACATCCAAGAAAGCCATGGAACCCCAGCATCCCGCACCGAAAGGCACCAAGGGAGAGGGCGTCTACAAGGCCAAACATATCATCGTGGCGACTGGTGCACGCCCGCGTGTGATCCCGGGCATCGAACCGGACGGCAAGGATATCTGGACTTACTTCGAAGCCATGGTTCCGCCTTCCATGCCAAAGTCGCTCATCGTCATGGGCTCCGGCGCGATCGGTATCGAGTTCGCCTCGTTCTACAAAACCATGGGTGCAGACGTCACAGTTATTGAAATGATGCCGACCATCATGCCGGTCGAAGATCCGGAAATTTCGGGTCTTGCCAAGAAAAAGATGGAAAAGCAGGGCATAAATTTCCTTCTAGAAGCCAAGGTTTCGCAGGTCAAAAAGGGCGCAAAGGGCGTTACCGCAACGGTTGAGACGAAGGACGGCAAGAAGCAGGATCTGACAGCTGAAAAGCTGATTTCGGCAGTCGGTGTTGTCGGGAATATCGAGAATCTCGGTCTTGAAGTACTCGGTGTAAAAACCGACCGTGGCTGCGTTGTCATTGACGGATATGGCCGCACGAGCGTTCCGGGTATTTACGCCATTGGCGATGTCGCGGGGCCGCCGATGCTGGCGCACAAGGCAGAGCATGAAGGCGTCATCTGCGTTGAAAAAATCGCCGGCAAAGACGTTCATGCGATGGACAAGTCCATGATCCCGGGCTGCACCTATTGTCACCCGCAGGTCGCCTCCGTCGGCCTCACGGAGCCAAAGGCCAAGGAAGCAGGCTACGACATCAAGGTAGGACGCTTTCCGTTTATCGGTAACGGCAAAGCAATTGCTCTTGGTGAACCGGACGGTCTGATCAAAACGATCTTCGATGCCAAGACCGGTCAGCTTCTGGGCGCGCACATGGTCGGTGCTGAAGTCACCGAACTGATCCAGGGTTATGTCGTCGCAATGAACCTTGAAACCACCGAAGAAGACCTGATGCACACGGTCTTCCCGCATCCGACGCTTTCGGAAATGATGAAGGAATCGGTGCTCGACGCATACGGAAGAGTTCTGAACATGTAGCGCGGTACGCGGGCTGCAGCGATCTGGATGATCATGCAGTCCGTTCGGATCGGGGACAAGGCATGCTGGGCTATTTATCTGACGGGCTGCGGTTCTTGAGCTTCGAGGGAAGCTGGTCGCTGAAACCTCATGAGGCTTTGACCCTGAACGCGGCGCTCGCGTGGCTCCCCGGCGATCTTGAAAATACCGCCCGAAAACAGATCGCTCAGCGCTTCTTCGTCGAGCGGATGTCTGGCGGAAGGGTTCCGTGTTTCCGCTACTACCGGATGGACCCAGGTTTGAAGATAGAGGGACCGTTGGGGTCAGGCGATCATTTTATCAATGTCGTCCTGAAAATTGGGCGCCGTCGTCTCAACGCAAAGTGCGTCCTGCATGATGGCGTTGTGTTCGGTTTGGAATTTCCAAAGCCCGGCAGCTTTTTCAAAAATGCCGATATTGAAGTCGGTTCGGTGAGTTGTGATGAAACCGCCTTCAGTTACACTGCCGTCCTGGACCGTGCGGAACACGGCATCGACAGCGGTGATTGATCGTGAGGGGAAAGTCTGATGGATGCGAAAGCAATTTTTATCTGGATAGCCATCGGGATCGCGGCCGGTTGGCTTGCGAGTATCTTCGTCGGCGGCGGTGGCATCATTCGCTATTTGCTCACTGGCGTTCTCGGCGCTTTTGTCGGCGGGTTTATTTTCAAATTCGCCGGTATCAACATCAATCTCGGCAACACCTATGTGAACGAAATCGTGGTTGCCGCTGTCGGAGCGATCGTTGTCGTGCTGGTGGCACGTCTTCTGGCTTGAATGAAACGCCGCAGGCGGTGGTGTTCTGGTTCCACCAAAACTGAAGAGGACATGGCATGGGACTGATTGTTTCCGCAATTATAGGTTTGATCGCGGGCGCAGTTGCTCACCGTGTCCTGAACAGCCGGGGTGGTTTCCTCGGCAGCCTGGTTGTCGGTCTGATCGGTGCGCTCCTGGGCGGAGAACTGGCGTCGATCCTCAATCTGAATCTGGCCGGCGGGTTTGTCGACCGTCTGATTGTCGCGATTGTCGGCGCGATCCTGTTTTTGTTTATCTGGAAAAAGGTCTTCAAGTAGAACTCGCTCATAAAAGTATAAGGATGAGTACGCCGCACATCACGCTGCATCCCGTGCACCTGATCTGTTTGCGAGTTGTCTGGACCTGAAGAGGATCGGACAGAACCAACGGTTACTGTTTCAAGGGAACTCTGAATGGGGATCACGTCAGATAAATCGGAATTTCGGCTCGCGACGTACGGTACCCTGGCTCCGGGACGCGCCAATCATGCGCAATTGAAGGATCTTCAAGGACGTTGGACGGAAGGTACGGTGCGTGGCCGGCTCGTCCAGGCCGGCTGGGGAGCGGCACTCGGGTTTCCCGCCCTTGTCCTCGACCCTGAAGGACAAAATGTCGAGGTGTTTATCTTTGAAAGCGCCGAACTTCCTGATCACTGGGATCGCCTGGACGCTTTTGAAGGAGAAGGATATCAGCGTGTGGAAACGCTCGTGAATACCGACGACGGATCGGTATCTGCTTTCATCTATGTCGTTGCCGAACAGCCACGTGAAGCCGGGGCGGGGCGACAACGGGCAGGCATTGGCGCTTTCCCGTTAAAAACGACCGACAAGCTTCGATACGCAGACACCGATCGGCAAGGGCATATCAACAATGCGGTGTTCAACACGTTTCTCGAAACGGGCAGGGTCGAACTCCTTTATGGGGATGAACTTATGCTGGAGGGCGCGGCGTTCGTCATCGCGCGGCTGGAACTCGATTTCCTTGCCGAGATCAACTGGCCTGGAACCGTGGAGATCGGGACGGCGGTGAAGGAGGTCGGACGCAGTTCCTTCAAGCTTTTTCAGCGCGTGTTCCAGGACGGCACGCCTGTCGCAGAGGCTGTCACGATCATCGTTCAGATGAACGATACAACCCGCAGGTCGGTCCCGCTTTCAGAAAACGCTCGTGAGAGGTTGGCAGAACTGGTCAGACCTGCGCTCAGCACATAGCTGGCTCACTTCCATTATATCTTGACCTTTCATAGGAATAACGACACTTAAGGCCCATGGTTACGATCGTCGACACGCTCAATCGCCCGAAGGAAAAGTCAGATGCCCGTCCGCGGCATCCGGAAAAGGAACATCGTCCGGACAATCCTATTCAGCGCAAGCCGAAATGGATCCGCGTCAAGGCGCCGACGTCGCCCGTTTATCGCGAAACCCAGAATGTGGTGCGCGACAACAATCTCGTCACCGTTTGCGAAGAAGCAGGTTGTCCTAACATCGGTGAGTGCTGGTCAAAAAAACACGCCAGCTTCATGATCCTTGGCGATACCTGTACGCGGGCTTGCGCCTTCTGCAATGTCAGGACCGGAATGCCCGGGCCGGTTGACCAGAACGAGCCGCAAGGTGTCGCAGATGCCGTTGCGACCATGGGTTTGCAACATGTTGTCGTGACATCCGTTGATCGCGATGATCTCGACGACGGTGGCGCGCAGCACTTTGCAGATGTGATTGAAGCCATCCGGCAAACGTCACCGAGCACCACCGTCGAAGTGCTGACGCCTGACTTCCTGCGCAAGGACAGTGCCCTTGAAACAGTTGTTGCGGCCAAGCCCGACGTCTTCAATCACAATCTCGAAACCGTGCCTTCGAAGTATCTGACTGTGAGGCCGGGAGCGCGTTACTTTCATTCTATCCGCCTTCTCCAGAAGGTGAAGGAACTTGATCCGGAAATGTTCACAAAGTCCGGTATCATGGTAGGACTGGGGGAGATCCGGAACGAGGTATTGCAGCTGATGGACGACCTGCGCGCTGCTGACGTGGATTTCCTGACGATTGGTCAGTATCTGCAGCCATCCAAGAAACATCACCCGGTAATGTCGTTTGTAACGCCCGAAGAGTTCAAGGGATACGAGCGCATAGCTTATGCCAAGGGCTTCCTGAAGGTTTCAGCCAGCCCACTTACGCGCTCGTCTCACCATGCTGGTGAGGACTTCGCTGAATTGCGGGCAGCGCGAAAAGCAAAACTCGGCCACTAGGCCCTGCGGCGAACGGGATCTGACAAACTGCATGCCCAGTTTCTCTTCCAATCACAAGGTCAGTCACAAGGCGGACGATATGTTCCGCCTTGTCGCCGATGTGGAGCAGTATCCCCAATTCGTTCCCTTGTGTCAGGGACTTCATGTGCGCGGCCGCAAAGAACTTGATGACGGCCGCACGGTACTCGTTGCCGATATGACGGTCGCCTACAAGCTTTTCAAAGAGACGTTCACCAGTCGTGTCGAGTTGCGTCCCGAGGCCCGCACCATTCTCGTTGAATACCTGGATGGGCCGTTCAAGCATCTAGAAAACAAATGGACGTTTGAGGATGCGGAAGAGGGAAGCTGCAATGTCGGCTTCTTCATTTCCTACGAATTCAAAAGCCGCACGCTCGGCTCGCTCATGGGCGTCATGTTCGACAAAGCATTCAGAAAGTTCTCAAGTGCCTTCGAAGCGCGCGCAGACGAAGTCTACGGCACTTGAACCAGTGGTATCAAACCAGATTACTTGTAGTCTTTGAAGGCGTCGCGAATGGTTTGCAGGCGGCTCGATCTCATATCGAGCGGCTTGTTCGCTGCTCTGATTTTCGCCACTTCACGCTTGGATAAGCCCAGGTCTTCCAAGGTCGCGAAGGCGCTGTTGTCCTTGCAGACAATTTTTCGGGCAGCGCCTGTGTTTTCTTCCAGGATAAGGGTTCGGCCCGCAGCATTTTGCTGTTCGGTCCAAATGACGGTTGTTGATGAGACCCAAAAACTGCGATTGCAATAGCTCGCACGGTGATAGCCTGATTTCGGCTTGACGAGAATTTCATGGAACCCGGTGAACTTGCCGTTGGCATGTTGTGACCGGATATAGAAATCGCTTTTGGCGAACGCTGTCCCCGTCAGACCGGCACAGGTCATAAGCGTCAGTGCAATGCATGCCATCGAGCGTTTCATGCTTGAGATCCTCTATCGAGCCCAGCTTAACCCCATTGGATGCAAAGAATACGTGACTTAGCTTACCCCTTCGTTACCCGCCTAAGGACAATTTGACTTTATTGGTCATGAAATGACTGGGTGGCTTTTTCCTTGCCATTTTGGTTGAAGGCGTCGCGGATCGCGGCAAAGCGGCTGATCTTGTCGATTGTCAGACCGTCATTTTGAATAATAACCCTTGGGTCTTCCGTGACCCCCAGTCCCTTCAGTGTAACCTGCTCGGCGGGACGCTCACATATGGGGCGCCAGCCTTTGCCCCAGTTGAATTCAACGCGAACGGCATAGTTGCGTTCCACTTCCAGCTGCGTCCACGCGATGGTTGCATACCGAACCCAGTAGGAACGATTGCAATATTCAACTCTCACGAGGTCGTCGGCACGTCTGTTGTAAATGCGGTGGGAGCCTCGAAAGTGACGGTTCTCATCGCGCGAGATTATGTAAGTGTCGCCGACGATCGGAGTTTCCGATTGAGCGTTGGACTGCACTGCCGAAAGAACAAAAAATCCAAGTGTCAGCAATAACTTATGAAACCACATAATCTGCCTTCTCCAACGCGAGTGACCTTCGCGTCTTGCTCTGTCCAGCGATAACTCTTGGTTGTTGTTGATGCGAAGATATGTCTGCTTCTTGTAGAACTGATTGAAAGCGGGCCTGGCGTTTTATTAAAAATTTATGTTCCCTTATTTGGTGTGCCTCTAGCTTATTCAATCAAGCTGAGGGTTTATCACCTGCTGTGAAAGCTTCCCTCTGGATTGTCGGAGTTTGCGGGACGGAACATGGCGCCGAAGGCTGCCAGGCGGCTTGCTGAGGGCTTGTCATTTTCCAGGCTTGCGAGATATTCGCGGGCGGTGACGAGTACACCAACGTCCCGAAGCGTGACCTCCTGTTCGGGATTGGCGCAAATCGGACGCCATCCGCGTCCAAAATTATATTCGACGTGGACCACATTTCCGCGCTCGACTTCCAGCTGCGTCCAGGCGACCGAGCTGCTGCGCACGTAATAGTCACTCGCGCAGTAAGTCACTTCCTGCATGTCAGGCGCGAAGTCCTTGAACAGCTTGTGACTTCCGACGAATTGACCGGCGGCGTCCCTTGAAATCAGAAAATAGTCACCGGGCTGCGGGAGAGGAGAGGCAGACACGGAAGTGCCCAGGCTAAAGATGGCGATCAGTACCGCGAAAGGTTTTTTCATCTTAGAAGGCAATCGACTGAAAGTTTGGACCGGGATGAGGGGACTATAGGTCTGCCAACCCGGAAAACCCAGCAAGAACGCGCAGGATCCTTAACGATCCTTTTCGATTGTCAATGCATTTAGAACGGACGTCAAAGCTGTCTGGATCGTCTCAAGCCGGATTGATTTTCTGCCCCGGTCTGCGAACCAGCAATGGAAATGCTGCGTTGGTTTGTCGGTTTCCGCTACGGCAATGTGCACTGTTCCAACCGGCTTTTCCTCAGAGCCGCCACCAGGTCCGGCGATGCCGGTTACCGAGACGGCAATATCTGCTTCGGAGCGCGACAGGGCTCCCTCTGCCATGGCAATGGCCACATCCTTGCTGACAGCGCCGACACGGGCGATCAGGTCGGCGGCGACACCAAGCAGTTCTGTCTTGGCTTTGTTGGAATAAGTTACGAACCCCCGGTCCACTGCAGCGGAAGATCCTGCGATTTCGGTCAGCGACGCAATGATCAGCCCACCTGTGCAAGATTCCGCTGTCGCGATCAACTTGCCGTTCGATTTGAGTTCTTCCAGAACGCTGTTTGCCAACGATGTCAGATCTTCAAAGTCGTTCAGTCTTGTTTCTGGCATGGCGGTGTCACTCATTTTCGGGAAACGGGAGGCGAACGGTCACGCTTGCCAGGGCTGCAATGCCTTCCTTACGACCTGTAAATCCCAGTCTTTCGGACGTTGTTGCCTTGATGGAAACCCGGGAGGCGGGCAGTTCGCAGATTCTGGCCACCGAATTCCGGATCTCTGCGCGGTGCGGCCCTATCTTTGGCTCCTCGCATACGATCGTGATATCGATATGGGCAAGCCTGCCGCCAAGCTTTTTCACGCGTTCAAGCGCGTCTGCTTGAAATCTGTCGGATGATGCACCCTTCCATTGCGGGTCGCTCGGTGGAAAGTGCTGGCCAATATCACCGTCGCCAATCGCGCCGAGCGTTGCATCGGTAATTGCGTGAAGGACAACGTCTGCGTCCGAATGCCCCTTGAGCTTCTTTACATGCGGAACCGCAACACCGCCAAGCACCACCTGATCCCCTTTATCGAAGGCATGAACATCGTACCCGATCCCGGTCCGGATATCCTGGAGATGTGACAATGGAGGATTGAGAGCGTGCATTTTTGTCATTGATGGTGCTTTTGCCTGTTGATCTGCTCTTTTAAGGTCCGGTGCCGTGGTGATCTTAAAATTGGAGGGGTCTCCGTCGCTCAGTTCAATCCTCATTCCTGCCCATTCGGCTAAACCTGTGTCGTCGGTGAAATCGACAAGACCTTCCAGAGCGGCTTTCGAGTGTGCCTCGAGTATGGCCGGGAACGGAAACGCCTGTGGGGTTTGTGCGGCCCACAGGCCGCGCCTGTCTATGGTTTCAAGCGGCTTGTCGGGTTCGGTCGATTTTTTGAGCGTGTCAGCAACCGGTACTGCTGCGAGTGCGCCTTCGGCGCCTGCGTCGAGTTTGTCAAAGAGGGATTTCAGCACTTCAATAGAGACAAATGGTCTTGCTGCATCGTGGATGAAAACAAAATCGCAGCTCAAACTGCGGAGCGCTTTCAAACCCTCCAGAACAGATAACTGCCGTGTCTCGCCGCCAAAAGTCATTTCCAGATTGACAAGCGCGGCCGGCAAAGCCGCTTTACTTGCGGCGGTTTCGTAGAGGTCAACATCGTCCGGGTGGATGACAGTTACGATAGTTGAAATTCGGGGATGCGCCGCAAGGGCTTCCAGTGTATGGGACAGGACCGGTCTTCCGGCGATGGACCTATATTGTTTGGGCAGGGCTGTGTCAGAACCCGCCAGACGCGTGCCCCGTCCAGCCGCGACGACGAGAGCTGCTGCCGTTTTGCCCATAGGCGGTCTCCTTGCGGGTTGGTTGGCGTAAATCACTGATCGTCTTTAACGAACTTCCTATGCAAATCGCAATTTTAGACTTGTTGCGATGCAGAAATTGTCTACAATATAGGCAGATTGTTTTTTGCACAGGTAATAAGCAGAAGAAGAGAGCTGCGTGCCGGAATTCAATAAACCACTCATGATTGGGCCCCATCTGATGCCCAATCGCGCTGTTCTCGCTCCCATGTCGGGTGTGACGGATCTGCCCTTTCGTCGGATCGCCGCACGTTATGGCGCCGGTATGGTCGTCAGTGAAATGGTCGCAAGCGAATCTTTCATCAAAGGTGATGCTGAAACCCAGATGCGGGCCGAAGCCCAAAGTTCAGGCCTGCATGTTGTCCAGCTCGCCGGCAGGGAAGCGAAATGGATGGGGGAGGCTGCAAAAGTCATCGCCGATCTCGGTGCTGATGTCATAGATATCAACATGGGCTGCCCAGCGAAAAAAGTCACGTCCGGGTATTCCGGTTCTGCCCTGATGCGGGACCTAGATCACGCCCTGACCTTGATAGACGCGACTGTGGCGGCGGTTCGCATTCCGGTGACTGTCAAAATGAGGCTCGGATGGGATGACAATTCCCTCAATGCGCCTGAATTGGCGAACCGCGCAGAAGCTGCCGGTGTCCAACTGATCACGGTGCACGGACGGACCAGATGTCAGTTTTACAAGGGTACAGCAAACTGGCATGCAATCCGGTGCGTGAAGGAAGCCATTTCGATCCCGCTGATTGCCAATGGTGACTGCAAGGGCATTGAGGATGCTGAAAACATGCTCGAAGCCTCCGGTGCGGATGGCGTCATGATCGGGCGAGGGGCGTACGGCCGGCCCTGGCTTCCCGGGTGCGTCGGACACTATCTGGAAACCGGGAAATTCCTGGACGCACCCTCAATGACGGAATTTTCGGATCTTGTCTCGGAACACTATGAAGCAATTCTCAGCCACTACGGTCAGGCACAGGGCGTTCGCATAGCGCGCAAGCACCTTGGCTGGTATCTCGACGTCGCTCATAACCGCACGGATGGCATGATGCCGGGCGCTGAGCGCAGGACCCTCATGACATCGGACCGTCCGGCGGAAGTCTTGAAGCTGGTTGCGGACTGGTTTGCAACATCGAACGAACGGATAGCTGCGTGAGCGATTTGAGATCTGAGACTGGCCGCACGGCCATGCTCGCGAGCGACGGACCCAGCATTCTCGATGCCCTTCCGCACCCGGTCTTGCTGGTTGCTCCTGACGGCGTCATTGAGTCCGCAAACATGGCGGCAGAAATTTTCATGCGTTCGAGCGCGTCGGTTCTGAGGCGCCATCCGATCAGTGACTTTGTGCCTTTTGGCAGTCCGCTTCTGACGCTGATCGAACAGGTTCGCGAGCGGGCCGCACCAGTAAATGAATACAAGGTGGATATTGGTTCACCGCGCATTGGCGCACCGAAAATGGTCGATATCAATGCTGCGCCTGTCTCCGATCGGCCAGGGGCTGTGGTGCTCATGTTCCAAGAGCGCACAATGGCCGAAAAGATCGATCGGCAGCTGACATCGCGCGGGGCTGCAAGGACGGTCACCAGCCTTGCAGCCATGCTTGCGCATGAAATCAAAAATCCTCTTTCGGGGATCAGGGGGGCGGCGCAACTGCTGGAACAGTCGGTGGTGGACGACGACCGCTCACTCACACGCCTTATCATGGACGAAGCGGATCGCATCGTGAAACTGGTGGATCGCATGGAGGTCTTCTCCGACGAGCGGCCGATCGAGCGGGAACCAGTGAATATTCATGTTGTCCTCGATCGCGTGAAGAGCCTTTCGGACAACGGATTTGCCCGAAACAAGCGGATCGTCGAGATATACGACCCGTCGCTGCCGCCGGTTTTTGCAAACAAGGATCAGCTGATCCAGGTGTTCCTCAACCTGGTCAAGAATGCCAGCGAGGCGATCGGTGACGATCCGGACGGTGAAATCCGTATTTCGACGGCCTTTCGCCCTGGTGTGCGCCTGTCCGTACCAGGAACCGAGGCACGCGTGAGCCTGCCTCTGGAATTTTGTGTACAGGACAACGGCCCGGGGGTTCCGGACGATCTCTTGCCACACCTTTTCGAGCCGTTCATCACGACGAAGACAAACGGCTCAGGACTGGGATTGGCACTTGTTGCGAAGATCATCGGCGATCATGGCGGCGTCATTGAATGCGACAGCCAGCGAGAGCGTACAATTTTTCGAATTCTGATGCCCGCGTATTCAGGTGAAATGCAGCCGGACACAGACAAGACCAGCCAGGGAACCGACTAACGATGCCGACAGGTACGATCCTTGTTGCAGATGATGATGCTGCCATCCGAACGGTGCTGAATCAGGCGCTTTCCAGGGCTGGTTACACGGTCCGGCTCACATCAAACGCCTCGACGCTATGGCGATGGGTTTCTTCGGGCGATGGCGATCTTGTCATTACGGACGTGGTTATGCCGGACGAGAACATCTTCGATGTCTTGCCGCGCATGAAAAAGATGCGGCCGGAACTGCCGGTGCTGGTAATGAGTGCTCAAAACACGTTCATGACCGCGATCAAGGCGTCCGAAAAGGGTGCTTACGAATATCTGCCCAAACCTTTTGACCTGAAGGAACTCACCAACATTGTCCAAAGGGCGCTGGAAGAGCCAAAGAAGCGGCCCGCGCTTGATATGGAAGATGCGGGTGAGGGGATGCCGCTCGTTGGCAGGTCTCCAGCGATGCAGGAGATTTACCGTATTCTGGCCAGGCTTATGCAGACCGACCTGACGGTGATGATCAATGGAGAGTCCGGTACAGGCAAGGAACTCGTCGCGCGCGCGCTTCACGACTATGGCAAAAGGCGCAACGGACCGTTTGTCGCCATCAACATGGCTGCCATTCCTCGCGACCTGATCGAAGCTGAATTGTTCGGGCACGAGAAAGGGGCATTTACCGGTGCTCAAAACAGAAGCTCCGGCCGTTTCGAACAGGCGGATGGCGGAACGCTGTTCCTCGACGAGATCGGGGACATGCCGATGGAAGCCCAAACGCGGCTCCTCAGGGTCTTGCAGCAGGGAGAATACACGACCGTGGGCGGGCGCACGCCGATCAAAACGGATGTGCGTATCGTAGCGGCAACCAACAAGGATCTCCGTCACCTGATCAATCAGGGTCTCTTCCGGGAGGATCTCTATTTCAGGCTGAATGTCGTGCCCATCAGATTGCCGCCTTTGCGCGAACGCGTGGAAGATATTCCGGATCTGGTTCGGCATTTCTTCTCGCTCGTGGAAAAGGAAGGACTGCAGGCAAAGCAGATCGATCAGAACGCGCTCAACATGCTGCGCCGCTATCGTTGGCCGGGTAACGTGCGCGAACTGGAGAATCTGGTTCGCCGCCTGGCAGCGCTATATCCGCAGGACGTTATCAGCGAAAGCCTGCTTGACCAGGAACTCAGCCAGCCCAGCGTTGCCTCGGCAAACGAAGAAGCCAACGAGAGCGTCAATCTCGGAGGATCGGTTGAGAAGTATCTGACCGGCTATTTCGACACGTTCGGAGAAGCGTTGCCGCCTCCCGGGCTCTACCACCGCATTCTGCGCGAGGTGGAGTATCCGCTGATCAGCGCCGCGCTTGCGGCAACGCGCGGCAATCAGATCAAGGCTGCTGAACTTCTCGGCGTCAATCGAAACACCTTGCGGAAAAAGATCCGGGACCTGGATATTCAGGTTATGCGTTCGGCGCGCTGAAGATCAGCATAGGTTTCAAACTCATACAGGGCTGCGTTTGACGTAGCTCCCTGCGGTGCGACTGCAGCGTCTTGCAAGATGTTGGCGAAACTAGCCTTTCAGGCCGGGTAACGCTCAGGCGCAACGCAGCTGCCTTACAGATCTATTTGGCCTCTCGAAAATTTGAAAAGTCTGCTCAAATCGTCCACCGCAAAATTTTGGGCGGAGGCCAAGTCTGTCGCAATTTCGCAACATTGTGTGATAAGTTTGCAGCAAATTTCTATACCGCCGCCGGTCTCTGGCGGTGAACCTTTTTCTTGAGGCTGCATGATACTGGAAACAGTTCAGCAATCTGTTGTGCAATCGAGCTCTTCAGGCAAGCTGTGGCGGCGGGCTGGTCTCGCTGTGATGGTCGTCGCACTGATTTCTATCGCGGTGACCTTTTTCATCTTGATGGGGCTGACCTCGATAGATCCGACGCGCGACGTCATCATGACGGCAATGGCCATCAACGGCGCCCTTGCCGCCGTTCTGTTGGGTGTCGTTTCTGTTGAGATCCTGAAGCTCTGGCAGGCAAGGCGCCGAGGCCGCGCTGCGGCACGTCTCCACGTGCGCGTTGTCGCGCTATTCAGCCTGGTGGCGGCGGTACCTGCCGTCATGATGGCAATTCTCGCGGCAGTCACGCTCGACAGGGGGCTGGATCGCTGGTTCGAGGATCGCACACGTCAAATCATAGATAACGCGCTAACGGTGGCACAGGCGTATCTTCAGGAACACGCCAGAGTTCTGCGCGGCGATCTGATCGCCATGACGAAGGATATCGATCGTGCCAAGGCGATCTATGAATTCGAGCCCACCCGCTTCGATCAGTTTTTTGCAACCCAGGTTTCGCTGCGCGGCATACTTGGAGCCATGATTCTGGACGAAAAGGGAGATGTCGTCACCCGCGTCATCCTCGATCCGAATGCCCAGATCCCTTTGCCCCCAGCCGACAGCTTTTTCAAGGCCCAGTCCGGCGATCCCATATTGATCGCACCCGGTAGTTCCAATCTTGTCGGCGGCGTCATGAAGCTCTCCGCGTATGAGAATTTCTATCTTTATGCGGTGCGGGTCATTGATCCACGCGTTGTTGAATATCTGAGGCTCGCGGAGACGGGCGCCTCGCAATATCAGCAAATGGAAAACAGCCGTTTCGGTGTGCAGATCGCTTTCGCTTTCGTTTATCTCGGTGTCGCGCTGATCCTGCTCCTTTCTGCGATCTGGATCGGATTCGGGTTTGCGAACCGATTGGTTTCGCCGATCAGGGTGCTGATCTCTGCGGCGGATGAAGTGGCGAAGGGCAACTTGGCCGTAAAGGTGCATACGGAAAAATCCGGTGGCGACCTTACGAACCTCGGACTTACGTTCAACAAGATGACAGGACAGCTGCTCGGACAGAGAGATGCGCTTCTTGCCGCGAACGAACAGATCGATCGCCGACGCAGGTTCAACGAGGCAGTGCTGTCCGGCGTATCAACCGGAGTTATCGGCGTTGACGATGAAGCCTCGATCATGCTGATCAACCGATCGGCTCTGGAACTGCTCCAGCTCGACGAGGTTCAGATCCTGAACAAGCACTTGAGCGAAGTCGTGCCGGAACTGGCGGAATATATCGATAATGCCCTGGCAAACGATACGGAGAAATTGCCGGAAACCCAAGTTGAGGTAACGCGGGGCGGTCGCTTGAGAACCCTGAACGTCAGGATCACAAGCGAACAGTCCACGCGCCGCGAGCATGGCTTCGTGATCACGCTTGACGACATTACCGACCTCGTTTCCGCGCAGCGTAACTCGGCATGGGCCGATGTTGCCCGCCGGATTGCGCATGAGATCAAGAACCCGCTGACGCCTATCCAGTTGTCGGCTGAGAGGATCAGACGTCGTTACGGCAAGCGGATCGAGGAAGACCGGCAGGTTTTCGATCAGTGCATTGATACGATTGTCCGCCAAGTCGGCGATATCGGGCAAATGGTGGATGAGTTTTCGTCTTTTGCAAGGATGCGCAAACCAAACAAGGTCTCGGGTGATTTGCGCGAAGCCGTCCGCGACGCTGCCTTCATGCAGTCGGTTGCCAATCCTGAGATCTCCGTCAGCGCTGATGTGCCGAGCGAACCTGTCAAGGCGGTGTTCGATCCAAGACTGATCGGTCAGGCCCTGACGAATGTCGTAAAGAACGCAACCGAAGCCGTTGGCGCGCGCACCGGGGAGGACCTGCCGAAAGGAAGCGTGACGGTCCACCTCTACGAACAGGACGCAAACAACTCGGATCGCATCGTTGTCGATGTGATCGACAATGGCATAGGGCTGCCTGAGGAAAACAGGAGCAGGTTGCTTGAGCCTTATATGACGACGCGTGAAAAAGGTACGGGTCTCGGCCTCGCGATTGTCCGCAAAATTCTGGAAGACCATGGTGGCGGCGTCGAATTGCTCGATGCCCCCAAATCAACCCCTGACGAAACAGGCACTCTCGTGCGTTTGACCCTGGCAGCTCATGCCGAGATCGAACTGGAGAGTGATGAACAAGAGCAAGCAGTTACAGCTCATGGCGCATGATATTCTTGTCGTAGACGATGAAACCGATATCCGGGAAATGATTGCAGGTATCCTGGATGATGATGGTTACGGGACGCGGACAGCGCATGATTCCGACAGCGCTCTTGCTGCGGTCAAGGAGCGCAAGCCGTCTCTTGTGATCCTGGACATCTGGCTGCAGGGAAGCCGCCTGGACGGCCTTGCGCTGCTCGATGTCTTCAAGGAGACAGACCCGGATCTGCCGGTAGTGATCATTTCAGGTCACGGAAACATCGAAACGGCGGTCTCGGCGATCAAACGCGGCGCGTATGATTACATCGAAAAGCCGTTCAAGGCCGATCGACTGATACACATCGTCGAGCGTGCTCTTGAAGCGTCCAGCCTGAAGCGCGAGATCCGTGACCTCAAGCAGCGGAGCGGTGAGACCAGTGAGATCATAGGAGCGTCTTCTGCGGCACATAATTTACGCCAGACGATCCAGAAGATCGCCGGCACCAACAGCCGCATCCTGATTGTCGGTCCTTCGGGGTCCGGAAAGGAGCGCGCGGCACGGATGATCCATGATCAGTCGCCACGCACCAAAAGCCCTTTTGTTGTCCTGAATGCGGCGACCATCACGCCGTCCCGCATGGAAGAAGAGCTGTTCGGCATTGAAGACGAAAACGGAAATCTCAGAAAGATCGGCGCGCTGGAAGAAGCGCATGGCGGTACGCTTTACCTGGATGAAGTTGCTGACATGCCCGCGGAAACCCAGGGCAAGATTCTGCGCGTTCTCGTTGAGCAGAGTTTTGCCCGCGTCGGCGGAACGCAAAAGGTGCAAGTCGACATCAGGATCCTGTCTTCAACGTCCAAGAACCTTGAAGAACATATTGCGTCCGGTCTTTTCCGTCAGGATCTTTATCACCGCTTGAGCGTTGTGCCGCTTCGCGTTCCCGGTCTGGCCGAACGCAGGGAAGATATTCCGGTGCTTGTGCATCATTTCATGGAACAGATCTCAGGAGCGTCCGGAATTCCGCTTCGGCCGATCGGTGATGACGCGATGGCGGTACTGCAAACGCATGACTGGCCCGGAAACGTGCGTCAGTTGCGCAACAACGTCGAGCGGCTGATGATCCTGAGCCGGGGAGAGCCTGACAGCACGATCACCGCGGATCTTCTGCCTGCCGAGATAGGTGAAACGCTTCCCAACCTGCCGACATCTGGAACCGGTGAACATCTGATGTCCGTGCCGCTCCGCGAAGCGCGGGAAATTTTTGAGCGCGAATATCTGCAGGCGCAGATCAAGCGTTTTGACGGCAACATCTCACGGACCGCAGAGTTTGTCGGCATGGAACGGTCCGCCCTGCACCGAAAACTAAAAACCCTCGGAATGACATGAAAGCGATGATAACCGGTCGTGCCATTGTCTAGCGGGAAAGGGGTCTTCCCATGAAAATCGTCATTTGCGGTGCAGGCCAGGTCGGCTACGGCATTGCCGAGCGCCTTGCGGCGGAGCAGAACGATGTCTCTGTGATCGATTCCTCGCCGCAACTGATCAATGCGATCGGTGACCAACTCGATGTGCGCGGCTTTGTCGGGCACGGCGCGCATCCCGATATACTTGCACAGGCGGGTGCCGAAGAAGCGGATATGATCGTCGCCGTAACGCTCTATGACGAGGTCAACATGGTTGCCTGCCAGGTGGCCCACTCCTTGTTCAACGTGCCGACCAAGGTTGCCCGCATTCGCGCCCAGTCCTACCTTCAGGGCCGTTGGCGCAACCTCTTTTCGCGCGACAACATGCCGATCGACGTGATCATTTCACCTGAAATCGAGGTGGGTGAAATGGTCCTGCGGCGCCTTGCGTTGCCGGGTGCTGTGGAAACGGTTCGTTTTGCGGACGACCAGGTCGTCGTTGTCGGGATCATGTGTGAAGAGGATTGCCCCGTCGTCGATACGCCTCTACGGCAGCTGACGGAACTTTTTCCTGATCTGGGTGCGGTGGTTGTCGGGCTCTATCGGAACAATCGGCTGTTCGTACCCAAAAGCAGCGATTCAATCCTGACAGGCGATCTGGCCTATGTCGTCGCGAGGCGTGACCAGGTGCGCAGGACGCTCAGCATCTTTGGTCATGAGGAACCGGAGGCTGCCAAGGTTATCATCGCGGGTGGCGGCAATATCGGGCTCTATGTCGCCAAGGCACTCGAACAACGCCAAACGGGCACAAAGATCAAACTGATCGAGGCCTCGCGAGAACGGGCCATGTCGGTCGCCGACGATCTCAAGCGCTCCGTTATTCTGCACGGCAGCGCTCTGGACCAGATCATCCTCAACGAGGCGGACGCAGGCGACGCGGACACGATGGTCGCACTTACCAATGAGGACGAGGTCAACATCTTGTCGTCCGTCATGGCAAAGAAACTCGGCTGCAGACGCTCTTTGTCGCTCCTGAACAATCCAAGTTACCCGGCATTTGCAAATGCGCTTGGGATCGATGCGTTCATCAATCCGCGTGCCGTAACAATTTCCCGCATCCTGCAGCATGTGCGCCGAGGCCGTATCCGCGGTGTCCATTCTCTCCAGAACGGGGCTGCAGAAATAGTCGAGGCGGAAGCCCTCGACACCTCACCATTGGTTGGCAAGCCATTGCGCGTAATTGACTTGCCGTCCGGCATCCGGGTAGGGGCCGTTTTTCGAGGTGGCGAAGTCCTCACGCCGAACGGGGAGCTTCAGATTCAGGCACAGGATCGGATTGTCATTTTTGCAGTGGCGAACCGCGTGAGGCAGGTCGAGCAAATGTTCCGGGTCAGTCTTGACTTTTTTTAGGGCTATTTGTGTCTTTTCTGACCTTGCAAATACCTGACCGAACGTTCAAAACTGCGTTAAAGGCCAGTTGGCTGGCTTGGTTTGTATTTCGTTTGGAGGGCTCATGAGCCGGATCGCCTATGTCAACGGCCAGTATGTGCGGCACGCCGATGCTGCGGTGCACGTGGAAGATCGCGGGTACCAGTTCGCCGATGGTGTCTATGAAGTCTGCGAAGTCTGGCGCGGCAAGATTGTCGACATGCCAAGACATCTGGACCGCCTCGGCAGATCCTTGGGCGAACTTAAGATTGACTGGCCGATCTCACGCAGCGCAGTGGAGTTCGTGCTGCGGCAGGTTATACGGCGCAATCGGGTTGTAAACGGGCTTGTTTATATTCAGGTGACACGCGGTGTTGCCAAGCGGGACCACTTTTTCCCATCTGAAGACGTTGCGCCCTCTATTGTTGTCACGGCGAAGTCGACAAATCCGCTCGCGGCTGAAACGCAAGCTGAAAAGGGAATTGCCGTCGTAAGCTATCCGGAAAACAGATGGCCTCGCGTAGATATCAAGACAGTGGCACTTTTACCAAATGTGCTGGCCAAACAGCATGCAAAGGAAAACGGCGGCAAGGAAGCGTGGTACACCGATCAGGACGGCAACGTCACTGAAGGTGGGTCGACCAACGCATGGATTGTGACGAAGGACGGGGCGCTTGTGACGCGGCCGGCAGAAAGCGGGATCCTTCGCGGCATAACCCGCGCTGTTGTGCTTGACCTGGTTCAAAGAGAAGGGCTGACCTTTGAAGAAAGGCCATTTAGTCTGGAAGAAGCCTTTGAAGCTAAGGAAGCATTTGTCACCGCTGCGTCAACTTTGGTAATGCCGGTAACGCGGGTTGATGGCAAAATTATCGGCAACGGGCACCCGGGATCTGTCGCAACCCGATTGCGCGAACTGTTCCATACTGCTACTGATTTGCAGACGGCATGATTCGATTGGCCAAATATGGCTGTATGAATGGTACTGAAAGAGCAGAGGCAGACTGGTCTTTCTGGTGGGCAATACAAAAAGCGGGCAGTTCGTCAAACCTTAGCGTTTGAAATTGAAGAGCTTTTGACGGTAAGCTGCCGATACGCCGGATGCTCGGCCGCATCCGGGGATTTAACAGGATAAAAAGACTGATGGCTGAGCGCGCACAAAATCTCCAAGACACTTTCCTTAATCACGTTCGTAAACAAAAAACTCCTCTGACAATTTTTCTCATCAACGGTGTGAAATTGCAGGGTGTCGTGACCTGGTTTGACAATTTTTGTGTCCTCCTACGGCGCGACGGTCATTCCCAGCTCGTTTACAAGCATGCGATTTCCACAATTATGCCAAACGGTCCTGTTCAACTGTTCGATCAGGCTGAGGAAAACGCTGAAAAGGCTGGCTGATTGAAACCGAAGTCTCGCGCAGACGATTTTTCAAAATCAAACGGTGGCGAAGAACCGGGGCACAAAACACTCAGAATAAAAGATACTGGGGTAGATCGGCTGCCCCAGCCCTTTCGTGCGATGATCATTGAGCCGATCCTGCAGCTGCGGGGCGAGGGTGGCCAGCAGGATCTGCGCGGCAACCGTAGTCCGGAAGCACGGCTTGACGAGGCTATTGGGCTGAGCGCTGCAATTAATCTGGAAATTCTGCATTCTGGCGTTGTCAAGGTGAACAACCCGAAGCCCGGGACCTTGTTTGGTGAGGGAAAAGTATCCGAACTCGCCGGCATTGTTGCGAGCGATGACCTGGATCTCGTTGTCATCGATCATCCGCTTTCGCCGGTTCAGCAACGCAACCTTGAACGCAGGCTGCATACCAAGGTCATTGACCGGACGGGTCTCATTCTGGAAATTTTCGGCGACAGGGCCCGTACGAAGGAGGGGCGGCTGCAGGTCGATCTTGCCCATCTGACATGGCAGAAAAGCCGCCTTGTCCGGTCTTGGACGCACCTTGAGCGCCAGCGTGGCGGCGCAGGGTTCATGGGCGGGCCTGGGGAAACCCAGATCGAGGCCGACCGCCGCCAGATCCAGGACCGTATCATTGCCCTCCAGAAGCAGCTCGAAAGCGTCAGGCGCACACGCGAACTGCATCGCAAGAAACGCAAGAAAATTCCTCAGCCCGTGGTCGCGTTAGTCGGTTACACGAATGCTGGAAAGTCGACGCTTTTCAACCGGTTGACGGAGTCGGAAGTGTTCGCGAAAGACCTTTTGTTTGCGACACTGGATCCGACCCTTCGCAAGGTGACGCTGCCGCATGGTAAGGAGGTCATTCTTTCAGATACGGTCGGTTTCATTTCCGATCTGCCGACCCACCTTGTCGCCGCGTTTCGCGCCACACTGGAAGAGGTTCTGGAGGCCGACCTCATCCTTCATATCCGCGACATTGCCCATCCGGACACGGATGCACAAGCTCAAGACGTGAAGAAGACGCTTGAAGAGCTTGGTGTGGATGCGCACACCGGCGCGCCTATCATCGAAGTTTGGAACAAGATCGACTGCCTCGACGCGGCATACCGGGAGAAGTTGCTCGAAGAGGTGACGGACGATGGATCGGTTTCCGTCTCCGCTCTCACCGGAGCAGGCGTGGATCAGCTTTCCGCTAGGATCGATGCGTTTATCGCGCAGCATGACGACATCTTGAGTGTCCGGTTGCCCGTTTCCGATGGCGCGCTCCTGGCAAAGCTTTACCAGATGTCCGAAGTGCTTGAGCGAAATGACACGGAAGAATTCGTGATCGCGGACGTGCGGGTCTCAGACAAGCAGCGCGGACCCTTCCGGGACCAGTTTTCGGATTTTGTTCTGCCGGACGAGCTCGACGAAAACCCTGAATAGCGGCTACGTCGTCGCCTTTCAAAAAAAGCCGGGTAGAGAGACCACTCGGCGCTTTGCAAATTATTGTCTTTTCCCTTTTTGAGGCTTTTCGGTCAGGATCACACTGACGATAGCCGCAATCACGCTCGCAAACGTGATGAATATTATAGCCCAGACAGTCTCATGAAGATGCGCGATCGCAGCGAGAGCGGCCGACAGGACAATCATCACAAGGCGTACGAAGGACCGGGCAACGGCAATCCCGTTCACACGCTGATCCTTCGGCGCGATATCCATGTAGTAAAGGCTGAGAACCGCAGTGATACCTCTGACCGCGACTGTAACAATGAAGATCGCGACTGCATGGATCCTTACGTCATGATCGATGTCATAGATGTGCAGTATCGCGAGCGTCAAACCGGCCACGCCGATCATCAGAGCGCTTGTCATCATCACGAAGCGATGTGAAATGCTGTTGAGAGCGCCCCACAATGGTCCTGCAACGATGTATCCGAGAGCATAGGAAATTATAAGTGCCGTCAGGCCCCTGTTCGAAGTGTGATGCGCCTCGGCCGAAATCAGCGAAAAGAAAGGAACGGATAGAACCACGCTCGCAAAGACAAGCCTCAAAGCAATGAACTTCCGGAACCAGCCATTCTGCAGCATGCTGTAGACGTTGGTGAAATAGTTCGAAAGAGCCTTGAGCGGAGACCTGATAGGTGTGTCTTCGCGTGTCAGTCTTGGTGCCAGATCCTGAACCGCCAGCAGTGCGCAAGCTGAGAGCGTGAAGCACGTGATGCCGATTGCGACGAAAATCGAATGCCGGCTTACGGGAAGCAGCTCAAGTGTCAATTCATGCGCGGCCCAGGTGAGCGCGACCGCGAATGCACCTCCCAATGCCATTTGAACGTATTTGAGCGTCAGTCTCGACTTGGAGGCGAGATTGTCGCTAATGAAGTCCGTAAGCAACAATTGCTGAAACTCGTCGATCATTCCCATCACGAAGACGCAGACGACAAAAACAACCATCGTTTGAGATTTGCTGCCAAAGAGCACGGCGACGATGGTTGCTCCGAAACACACCGCGAGGGCTATGTCTGCAAGAGACAGCGCAAGTTTCCGGTTTCGGATACGGGAAATCGTGTCGAACAGAAAAATATCGGTCAGCGAGCTGGCCAATTGCCTTATGGACACAAGCGCGCCCACCATGAAGACCGGCATTCCAAGGGAAACGGCGAGAAACGTGAGGACAATGGACGGGCTTGCCATCATCCAGGCTGCAGTTGCCAACGTGCTCTGCCCGGCCAGTACCGGCAGATTTCGTTTTTCGGAAGTGTCGTCGTGAAGGGTCATGCAGCGATCAGGATCCTATTTGAGTCCTGAGGTAGCAAACCAGCACATTTTTTGAAACTGCTCGGCTGTCAAAACCGACCGGGTCAGTCCTTCATTGCGCCGAGGCTTCGTTCAGCAGCGCATTCAGAAGGTTCATGCGGCGCTCATAACCTTCCGATTTGAAGAGTGCCAGCACCAAGGGCAGCTGTTCAAGGATCCTGGGGTCGGGGTCAATACCGTTCAACGACAATCGATCGGCGATATGAAACAGCACTTCCGGGTCCATCAGCGCTGCTTCCACGCGTCCAGCGGACAGAATGCGCGCCAAGTCTTCTTCGTTTTCGGTTCCGTCTTCGGGCTGGTAGTGACGGTAGATCTGGCGTTGTATTTCCGGCGGATAGACGTGGCTCGCGACAAATCCAATGCGATAGTTCTCAAAGAGAACATCAAGCCCGGACCATTCAAGTGTTGTCTCTTCCCGTTTGATGACCCCGACTTTTGAAAAGATCACTGGATGCGTCGTTGCGAACTCCTCGCAGACATCTTGCTCCCGGGCAGGAAAATATCCGACATAGTCGGCTGAGGCCGCGATCGATTGTGCCCGTGACCAGGGCATAAACTCAACGACCAGCGTTACGCCTGCATTGCGCAAAATAGTGCGCAGCTTTTCAATAGCGCGGCCGTTTTCAGGAAGCTGCGCTCCGGCATAAGGTGGCCATTCCGGACTTGCGATCTTCCAGGTTTCCGCGCCTGCAGTCGTGGCCGCAAGACTGATTGCGAAAAACCAATAGGACAGAAACCGAATCAAGCGCATAAACTATCCTGTCAAACAACTGCAACCAGTATTACACAGCTCTGCCGCTACGGAACAGAAAAATATTTTAAAGCTATTATTATCAGATATTTAACTATGCAATCTATTATCTACTTTTGATTGTTTTTTGCGCTTTGCCAGGTTGCTTCCATTTGCTCCAGGCTCATGCTTTCCAGAGTTGTCCCCGTCTCCACGGCATGTTCTTCAATGGCGCGAAATCTGCTTCTGAACTTTCTGTTCGTGCGCCTGAGCGCTTCCTCAGGATCGATATCAAGATGCCGCGCCAGATTGGCAAGCGCAAAGAGCGTATCGCCGAGTTCGTCTTCGATACGGTCTTTGTCCGGGTCGGCCTTTGAGAGCTCCTCGTCAAGTTCGTGCGTCTCTTCGCGAATTTTGTCGAGCACCAGCCGGGCATCGTTCCAGTCAAAACCGACCTTGGAAGCGCGGCGTTGCAGCTTGTCCGCTTCCTGAAGCGCAGGGAAGGCCGTCGGAACATCATCCAGGAACCCATTTGTTCCGTCTTCCAGACCCAGTGCTTGTCTTTCGGCGCGTTTTTCCGCCTTTTCTTCTGCTTTTATGCGCTCCCAAATGCCTTTCACGAGCTCTGGCTTGTCACCGTGTTCGTCTCCAAACACGTGTGGATGCCGGCGGATCATCTTCTTTGTGACACCTTCCACAACGTCGCCGAAATCGAAGTGGTCTTCTTCTTCGGCCATGCGGGCGTGATAGACGACCTGGAGAAGCAGGTCACCCAGCTCCTCGCGAAGATCGAGCATGTCGTTCTTGGCAATGGCGTCAGCGACCTCGTACGCCTCCTCCAGGGTAAAGGGCGCGATCGTCGCAAACGTCTGTACCAGATCCCAGGGGCATCCTGTGACGGGTGTTCGCAGGGCTGCCATGATTTCGATAAGGCGTGCAATGTCGCGGCTGGGGGTCATGAAGGCGTTGCTCCAATCTGTTGATCACTACCTAGAAGGCGGGGCCAAACTGTCCTTGGCTAAGGGCTATTTTTTAACACCGGTATATCGACTTCAGGACCCCGGATTTTGTCTTTTGGCACATCCGGGGCGACAGGTGAGCAATCTATCCCCGGATCGACGGATGCCAGAAGGTAACGGCCCGTTCAAGGAGCGCGATAATGCCATAAAAGAGCGAGCCGGCGAGCGCCGCGATCGCTATCTCCGCCCAGACCATATCCACATTCATGCGGCCGACTTCCGTGGAGATGCGGAAACCCATGCCGACAATCGGCGTTCCAAAGAACTCGGCAACGATAGCGCCAATAAGCGCAAGGGTGGAATTGATTTTCAACGCGTTGAAAATAAACGGCATTGCCATCGGCAGCCGCAATTTAAAAAGGGTCTGCCAGTAATTCGAGGCGTAAGTCCGCATCAGGTCGCGCTGCATTGCATCGGACGCCGCCAGTCCCGAAACCGTGTTCACGAGCATCGGGAAAAAGGTCATGATCACGACGACGGCGGCTTTGGATGGCCAGTCGAATCCGAACCACATGACCATGATCGGCGCGACGCCGATAATCGGAAGGGCCGAAACGAGGTTGCCGATGGGGAGAAGACCGCGGCGGAGGAACGGCACGCGATCAACGAGAATGGCTATGACAAAAGCTGACCCGCAGCCCATGGCGTAACCAGCCAGAACGGCTTTCAGGAAGGTTTGCTGAAAGTCTGCCCAGAGAGTCGGTACCGACGTGGCCAGACGCACCCAGATTTCCGACGGTGCCGGGAGAAGAACCTTCGGGACGCCGGCGCCGGTGACGATCACTTCCCAAAGAAGCAGGATAGCGACGCCGAAGAGGGCAGGGATGGCAAGATTGACAAGCCGCGTTGCAATCGGCGAGGCGGTTCTCCAGATCGCCAGCCTTTCGACAAATAGCCACGAGGCGGCCCACGTTGCGGCGGTCAGTGCCCAGAAGCCCAGCGCTGCTTCACCTTCATATCTGGACGCAGCGCCGATCAATAGCCAGGCGGCGATCGCTGTCACGAGCCCGAGGATCAGATCTCCGATCCAGTTACGCATGAAGCCGAGCTCATACCGGACTGCGGCAATGCCGAGGATCACCAGGCAAATCGACAGGCGTGGAACATCCATAACACCGAGATCTGGTTCGAAGATACGGCTGAACAGGCCGACAATGACCATTGCGACGATGAACCAGGCGAGGAGGGCGGGCATATCGAAACGCCGCTTGGAGACTGTTGCCGGTGTCATTGCGCCATCCCCATCCGTTTGAGCGTGACCTTTTCCATGATGCCGATCAGTGCCACGAGCGAGCCAGCCAGGAATGCGGCCACGATGAGCGCGGACCAGATCTGGATTGTCTGGCCGTAGTAAGAGCCCGCCAGCAAGCGCGCGCCCAGTCCTGCCACAGCACCTGTCGGAAGCTCCCCGACGATAGCCCCGACGAGCGAGGCCGCCATGCCGATTTTCATGGAGGTGAACAAAAAAGGTACCGCGTAGGGCAGGCGCAGTTTCCAAAAGGCCTGGATCCGCGTTGCGGAGTAGGTGTGCATCAGGTCCATGTGGATGACTTCCGGTGATCTCAGGCCCTTGACCATCCCAACGGTGACCGGAAAGAACGACAGGTAGGTCGAAATCATTGCTTTGGGCAACAACCCGGAAACGCCGATGGCGTTGAGGACCACGATGATCATCGGGGCGATTGCCAGGATCGGTATCGTTTGCGAGGAAATGATCCAGGGCATCAATGACTTGTCGAGGACACGCGAGTGCACGATGCCAACGGCGAGCAAAATGCCCAGCGTCGTTCCGATCAAAAAGCCGAGCAGCGTTGAGGAGAGGGTTATGCTGCTGTGATAGACCAGTGAGCGCTTGGACGTGATCTTTTTCTCCACAGTGGTGTTCCAGATCTCGATAATGACCTGGTGCGGTGCCGGCAGAACCGGCCGTTCCTGGGCCCAGGTATCGGCAATGAGCTGGGTGAACTGGACGTGTTCCTGCCCGGCACGCTCATACATTTCCTGCTGGAACGGCGTATTGAGTGCAGCCGCCGCGATGTACCAGATCGCCAGGATGGCCAGAACGACCACGGTAACCGGCCCGACTGTGCCGGACATGAGCCCGGCAAACGGGCTGAGATTGGCGCGGGGCGACGGGAGGGCGGTGTCGGTCATGCGGCCTCGCTCTTGCGGTTCAACTTGTCCGTCATTGTTTTTACGATGAAATCAGCCTCGGCATCGTCCAGATCGGTTCCGAACGAAATGGTCTTTTGTCCATAGTCGAACGCGACGCGTCCATGGCCCTTGATTGGCAGACCTATATTCTGCCTGCGGCCGGTCGTGCGAATTGAATCCTGCGTTCTGATATTTGTAACGTGTGCGGGATTGAAATGCCTTGTTCTGCCAAGCGCAAGTATCGAGATCTTCTTAGTTATCTTCGTTTGCGATACAATCAGGTGTTCCCTGCCAGTCAGCATCCAGAGCAATGTTGTTGCCGCGAACAGCCAGCCGAAAGCCCATCCGCCCATCCAGAACAGCAGGAACAGGTTTGTTTCGCCTTGCCAAAAACCGGAGAGGAGGCTGCCACCGGCAAAGAGCCCGCCGACTGTCCAGCCGCATATCCAGAAAGCAAGAAAGCCAAAGACGAAGTGCTGCATCTGCGCGCGCACGGTTATGACCAGACCGTCATGTGTTTGTCTGGTGCTCAGGCGCTTGGAAAGAGGCGACTCAAACTGCATCGACCGAGTGTTTCCTTGTCAAACTGCCGTCGCTGCCGTGATCGGGGTCTTTGCATTCCGGTCTCCAGGCAAACAAAATGTCCGGCAGCTTCTCTTCGTTTTCCCCGGAAGTGCGCCTCACTTCGTTGAAGCCTTCTCTTTCATAGAACTTTCTACCCCTTGCGTTTGCAACGAAGGTCCATAGCTTGAGCCCGTCGGGGTTCTCTTCCTTCAGTCGCTCGAGGAGTGATCGGCCAATGCCTTTTCCTCTTGCATCCTTGGCCAGATAAAGACCCGTGACAAAGCCGTCGGAACTGGTTGCAGCAAAACCCGTGACGGTTTTCAAAACGTCGGCGATGAAAACAGTGCGGTTCTCGAAAACGAATTCACAATGATGTCGGACAACATCTTCATGCGAATTGACGCGCGGCATCCATGGCGTTTCATCAATCCAGTCGTTCAGGATCCGGCCACAAGCTGGCATGTCGCCGCGGTTCGCTTTGCGGATCTCATACTGTTGGACTGGTTCAATCCTCATAGGAATGCCCGGCCCTGAGCCCATCTCGGACCCTGTGTGCAATTTTCAGGAACTCGGGGGACTCGCGGATGTCCAGGTTCCGCTCGCGCGGCAGGTCGCTCTCGATGACGTCGTAGATGCGGCCCGGGCGCGGGCAGAGCACGACGATCTTGGTAGAGAGGAACACGGCTTCCGGGATGGAGTGGGTAACGAAGACAACGGTCTTGTTGGTCTTCGCCCAGAGCTGAAGGAGTTGTTCGTTAAGGTGATCGCGGACAATTTCGTCAAGCGCACCGAAGGGCTCGTCCATCAGGAGGAGATCCGGTTCGACCGCAAGCGCGCGGGCGATAGAGGCGCGTTGCTGCATTCCGCCGGAAAGCTGCCAGGGATACTTCTGCTCAAAGCCGGCAAGATTGACCAGCTCCATGTTGCGCGAAATGCGCTCCTGCTGTTCGGCCCTGGAGAGCCCCATGATTTCCAGCGGCAGAGCGACATTTTTTGAAATCGTGCGCCAGGGATAAAGCGCAGCCGCCTGAAAGACGTATCCATAGGCCCGGTTGAGACGGGCTTCCTGGGGTGAAACGCCGTTGACCGTGATCGACCCCGCTGTCGGTTGTTCCAAGTCGGCAATGACGCGCAGCAGCGTCGTCTTTCCGCATCCTGACGGGCCGATGAAGGAAACGAAGTCGCCTTCGTCTATCTTCAGATCGATATCCGAAAGCGCATGAACCGGTCCGTCATTGGTCTGAAAGGTCAGCGACAGCTTGTCTATGTCGATGACACGCTTAGACTGTTCCTTCATCGCATCGTCCAGTCCGTCTTCAATTTCAGCGGCGGTCAACATTCTCTTACCTGATGCCCTTTTTCAATTTTAACCCGTGCAGGATGCGACGCGGAGTGTGTCCAATACGGACAGCCGCATCGACGCACCCTGCACGATTTGTCAAACGCCGCTGGCCGGAATGCCGGTCCGTTCCACCTTGCGCGGAGCGGTGAGTTCCTTCCATGTGCTGAGCGCCTTGTTGACCGCGTGGAACGGCTCGCGCGGGACGAACTCGCCGTGGCCCTGCTGGTGGTTGACCGTGCCATCCACAACGGCGACGCGGCCACGGGTGAGCGTGTAGCGCGGCAGGCCCTTGACCTTCTTGCCCTCAAAGACGTTGTAGTCGATCGCCGACTGCTGATTGCCCGCCGTGATCGTCTTTTCCTTTTCCGGGTCCCACACGACCAGATCCGCATCCGCTCCGACAAAAACAGCACCTTTTTTCGGGTAGATATTGAGAATCTTTGCAATGTTGGTTGAGGTGACGGCAACAAACTCATTTGGCGTCAGCCGACCGGTGTTGACGCCATAGGTCCACAGCATCGGCAGCCTGTCTTCGAGGCCGCCCGTGCCATTCGGGATCTTGGTAAAATCGCCGACGCCAGTGCGCTTCTGCTCGGTGGTGAAAGCGCAGTGATCAGTTGCAACGACCTGGAGCGAGCCTGCGGCCAGACCGGCCCAAAGCGAGTCCTGGTGTTTCTTGTCCCGGAAGGGAGGCGACATCACGCGGCGCGCGGAATGGTCCCAGTCGTGATGGTAATACTCGCTATCGTCCAGTGTCAGGTGCTGGATGAGCGGCTCGCCATAGGCGCGAATGCCGTTCTGGCGTGCGCGGCGGATGGCTTCATGCGCCTGCTCGGACGAGGTGTGAACGATATAGACCGGGACGCCGGCCATGTCGGCGATCATGATCGCGCGGTTGGTGGCTTCCCCTTCCACTTCCGGCGGGCGCGAATGCGCGTGACCTTCCGGACCGTTGTGGCCTTCGGCAAGCAGTTTCTGCTGAAGGCTGGCGACCACGTCACCGTTTTCGGCGTGGACGAGGGGCAGGGCGCCGAGTTCGGCGCAGCGCTGGAACGAAGCGTACATCTCGTCGTCGTTCACCATCAGCGCGCCTTTATAGGCCATGAAGTGCTTGAAGGTGTTGATGCCCTTTTTCTGCACGACCTCCTGCATGTCGTTGAAGACCTGCTCACCCCACCAGGTAATCGCCATGTGGAAGGAATAGTCGCAGTGGGCCATCGTCGACTTGTTGTCCCACATCTGCAGTGCCTCGAGCAGCGACTGGCCGGGTGAGGGCAAGGCAAAGTCGACGACCATGGTGGTGCCCCCGGCAAGGGCCGCGCGGGTACCGCTGTCGAAATTGTCGGAGGAGAACGTGCCCATGAACGGCATTTCAAGATGCGTATGCGGATCGATGCCGCCCGGCAAGATGTAACAACCGGTCGCATCCAGCGTCTCGTCGCCCGACAAGTTCGGCCCGATCTCGACGATCTTGCCACCCTCGATCTTCACATCGGCTTCATAGGACAGGTCAGCGGTGACAACCGTACCGCCCTTGATCACTTTGCTTGCCATCATTGTTCCCCTTTACTTTTGCCGCATGCGGTCACTTTTCAGGTCCCGATCAGAGTTCGGGACGATTTTATGAGCTGCTGTTTAGGTCCCGCCTCGAGGCGTGACGACATCTATTGGCTTTGGCTTCAGGTCCCGGCTCAAGGCCGGGACGGCGGAGAGAGATGTTCCAGCTAGGTTTCAACTTGATTTTGTTCTCTCTGTTTCGTGCAGCGCCGCCCCGGACTAGTTCCGGGGCCTTTCTATCTATTTTCATGCCGTCCCGGACGTGATCCGGGACCCACGTCCACAAAGCCTGTCTTCTAAAACGGTATCTGATCACTGATATCCTTCCAGTTCGGATTGAACCGGCCGATCAGGTCTTCCTTCCATTCCCTGCGCCACTTTTTCAAGCGATGCTCCTGTTGTATCGCCTCTCGCGTATCCGAATGTACCTCGAAACATACGAGCGTCTTGATATTGTATTTCTGCGTGTGGCTTCCGGGAATCCCCGCTTTGTGCTGATCAATCCTACTCCGCAAGTTTCGTGCTGAACCAACGTAGATCGCTCCATGCGGTTTGTTTGCAAGAATGTATACGAAATGGGTCATTGGTCCTTTTTGAGTGCTTGTGGATTTGGTCCCGGACAGTAGCTTGTTGCGATGATTAGGTCCCAGCTCAAGGCCGGGACGGCGGGGTTGGTTTTGGCTTTTTGGTTCTAGAAAATGGCCGGGACGGCGCCGCATATGCTTTACCGCCCCGGACTTGATCCGGGGCCTTTATCCAAACGACTACCCCACGATCTCTGCTGTCTCGACAACCGCGTGGAAGAGCACATCCGCGCCGGCCTTGGCCCACTCGCGCGTGATTTCCTCCGCCTCGTTATGCGAAAGTCCGTCAACGCACGGGCACATGATCATGGCCGTCGGGGCGACCTTGTTGATCCAGCAGGCATCATGGCCCGCGCCTGAGATGATGTCCCTGTGGCTGTAGCCAAGGCGCTCGGCTGCGCTGCGTACGGCCTCCACGCAGCCTTTGTCGAACTCGACCGGGTCGAACCCGCCGACTTTCTCGAATTCGACCTCAAGGCCCATGTCGTCGCAGATCTTCTTCGCGCCGGCCTTGAGCCTCTCTTCCATGTCCTGGATTACGGACAGATTCGGTGAGCGGAAGTCGATTGTGAATACAGTCTTGCCCGGTATGACGTTGCGCGAATTCGGGTAGACATCGATATGACCGGCGGCGCCGACTGCGTGCGGGGCGTGCGACCAGGCAATCTCGTCAACCAGTTCGAGGATCTTTGCCATTCCGAGACCTGCATTCTTGCGCATCGGCATTGGCGTGGACCCTGTATGGCTGTCCTTGCCAGTGACGGTTACCTGCGTCCAGGAAAGGCCCTGGCCGTGGGTGACGACGCCGATATCCTTGCCCTCGGCTTCCAGGATCGGGCCCTGCTCGATATGGAGTTCGAACATGGCATGCATCTTGTCCTTGCGGGAGCCGACGTCCTCGTCGCCGACCCAGCCAATGCGTTTCAGTTCGTCCCCGAATTTCTTGCCTTCCGCGTCTTCACGGTCATAGGCCCAGTCCTGGGTATGAACGCCTGCGAAGACACCGGAGGCGAGCATGGCTGGTGCGTATCGCGTGCCTTCTTCGTTGGTCCAGTTGGTCACGACAATCGGGTGTTTGGTTTGAAGCCCGAGATCGTTCATCGAACGCACAAGTTCCAGACCGCCAAGCACGCCCAGGACACCGTCATACTTTCCACCGGTCGGCTGTGTGTCGAGGTGGGAGCCGACGTAAACGGGCAGGGCATCCGGGTCGGTTCCGGGGCGCGTCATGAACATGTTGCCCATGGTGTCCACCGCCATGGTCATTCCGGCATCTTCACACCATTTCTGGAAGAGCTTACGGCCTTCGGAATCTACGTCTGTCAGCGTCTGCCGGTTGTTGCCGCCTGCCACACCGGGCCCGATCTGGGCCATTTCCATCAGACTGTCCCACAGTCGGTCCGCATTGATCCTCAGGTTTTCGCCCGGAGCAGCCATCGGAAATCTCCTATTTCAATTCGGTTTCGACGAAGGACATCTGAGCGTCCCCGCCATTGATTACATTGTGTTCCACGCCCTCGTCGCGGCGGTAAACCGTGCCGGCGGGAATGACCACTTCCCGGGTTTCGCCGCCCGGTTCCTCAAGCAGCATCTTGCATTCGGTCAAAGTGGTGATGACATAGTCCATCTCGTGCCGGTGCCATCCGGTTTCCGCACCCGGTTCGAAATCGAAACGGGTGACTCGAACCCTGTCGTCGTCAATCAATTGCGTTGCGGTGGCCGGTGTTCGTTGCATCACGCTCTGCTTTCGTTCTTACAGCTCAGTCGATCGCATTCAGAACCGACCGAAGCTTCCCGAACAGTTCGTCGATCTGGTCCTTTGAAATGATCAAAGGCGGCGAGAGGGCGATGATATCGCCGGTGGTGCGGATCAGGATGCCATCATCATAGGCTTTCAGGAAAGCCGAGAAGGCGCGTTTTGTCGGCTCACCTGCAATCGGCTCCAGTTCAATTGCTCCGATCAGGCCGAGGTTCCTGATATCGATGACATGCGGACAGTCTTTCAAAGAATGAAGTCCGTCCTCCCAGTGCTGGGCGAGATCGGCTGCGCGCGTCAGCAATCCTTCTTCATCATACGTGTCGAGTGTTGCAAGCGCGGCAGCACAGGCGACCGGATGGCCCGAATAGGTGTACCCGTGGAACAGTTCGATCATGTGCTCCGGGCCCGTCATGAATGCCTGGTAGATGTCGGCCGAGCAGAAAGCTGCTCCCATCGGAATGACGCCTGAAGTAAGACCCTTGGCTGTTGTCACCAGATCCGGTGTCACGCCGAAGAAATCGGTGGCGAAAGGCGATCCGAGGCGGCCGAAACCGGTGATGACCTCATCGAAAATCAGAAGGATTCCGTTATCGGTGCAGATCTTGCGCAGCCTCTCGAGGTAATTCTTCGGCGGAATGAGGACACCTGTTGAGCCGGCGACAGGTTCAACGATAACAGCCGCGATCGTGGAAGGGTCGTGCAGCTGGATAATGCGGATCAGGTCTTCTGCATATTCGGCTCCGTTTTCCGGCATTCCGCGCGAAAACGCATTGCGTTCCGGATCATGCGTGTGGCGCATATGGTCAACACCGGTCAGCATTGTCCCGAAGGTTCTGCGGTTGGCCACGATACCGCCCACCGAGATGCCGCCGAAGCCCGTGCCGTGGTAACCGCGTTCTCTACCAATCAGGCGTGTACGTGTACCCTGACCAATGGCTCGCTGGTAGGCCAGTGCGATTTTCAGTGCCGTGTCGACGCTTTCGGATCCCGAATTGGTGAAAAATACATGGTCGAGTGGTGAGGGCATCATTGCCGAAAGACGGGCGGCAAGTTCGAAGGCCTTGGGATGGCCCATCTGAAAGGCGGGGGCGTAGTCCAGTTCCGCAATCTGCTTTTGAACCGCTTCGACGACCTTCGGACGCGAATGTCCGGCGTTGCAACACCACAGGCCGGCCGTTCCGTCCAGGACCTGGCGTCCGTCTGCCGTTGTGTAGTGCATGTCCTTGGCGGCAACGAACATGCGAGGTGCCTGCTTGAATTGCCGATTGGCCGTGTAGGGCATCCAAAAAGCTTCAAGATTGTTGGTTGCTGCCTGGCTTGATGCTGACATGCGTCCTCCTCGGTCCGTCGAATGGACCGCTCCTGGTCAATTGTGAAGGAGACGGAGCGTGCGTCACGCCGGTTGCACGCAAGGTGAAACCGGCAGCGCTGATCCTCTCCCCACGCTGTTCCCGGCGCTTCCGACGGGTATTTTACCTCTTTGAGAAGTGCCGTATATCTCTGGTCGGCCGTGCGGCCTTTTCCGGCTTCTGCCGTTTTTTCATGATGGTCAGAACGCCGGTTCTCTTCAAGAGTTCCCCATTGCAGGGCACCCTTTGTTCGACTAGCCTTCTGACCACTTGGTCAATTTACCCTAGGAGGGATTTGACCAAATGGTCAAGATGCAATTCCAGTCGGCATGACCAATTTCTGGTCAATTGGTGTCAATCGCATTCGTGATCGGGGAAGGGGCAGGGTTCGCAGTGGCCCGGTCTGTTATCACAGGAACCTGGAAAGGCAGTCGCACAGGCTGCGATCGGAAGTAGTTTATGACAGGTCTAAGCGGGCAGGGCTCAGAAACACACAAGAATGGAGGCTTGAGCCGGATTCAGGAAAGAAACCGGTCCCTCATCCTGGATGCGGCATTGGGCGAATTTTCAAAAAAAGGGTTTTCGGGAGCCACTGTTGAAAGGATTGCCGCGGAAGCGGGAATGTCGAAATCCAATCTGCTTTATTATTTTTCCTCCAAAGAGGCGATCTACAAGGCAACACTCGCGCATATCCTTGAAGTCTGGCTCGCGCCGCTTAAGACACTCAACCCGAATGGGGAGCCATCCCAGGAATTGTCAGCCTATATCCGTCAGAAAATCGAGATGTCGGCGGAGTTTCCCGAGGCGTCCAGGCTTTTTGCAAATGAAGTCATGCAGGGCGCTCCGCAGATCCTTCCCATTCTGGAGGGTGAACTCAAGCGACTGGTCACTGAAAAGTCTGCCGTGATCGAGGACTGGATCGTTGCTGGGAAGATGCAGCGTGTGGAACCGGCCCATCTTATTTTTACAATCTGGGCGACGACGCAGCACTATGCCGATTTCTCCATTCAGATCAAAGCTCTTACCGGGAAGGATCTCAGCGATCCGGATTTCTTCCGCGAGACTGTTGCCTCGGTTACGGCCCTGATCTTGAACGGGATCGGTCTGACACCGCCACAAGACACCCCCAGCTGAATATGGCAGACGATACGAATGACCCCTACGCGTCTTCGCGCATCCCGGTGACCGCCCGGCTTTTTGTTCTGAAGAGTGACATCTCGGAGGATTTCGTCAGGGCGTCCGGTCCGGGAGGACAGAACGTCAACAAGGTATCAACCGCCGTACAACTTCGATTTCATCTGTCGTCGAACGAAACGCTGCCTGAGGATGTGAAATCGCGCGCGGCAAGGTTGGCGGGCAGCCGGTTGACGCTTCAAGGGGAGATTGTTCTTCAGGCAGACCGCTATCGCACGCGCGAGCGCAATCGTGCGGATGCGCTAGAGCGCTTGATCGAATTGCTGCGTAAGGCGACGGAAAAACCAAAGCCCCGAAAAGCCACGAAACCGACGCTCGGGTCGAAAAAGAGGCGTCTGGACGCCAAGAAACAGCGAAGTCAGATCAAGAAGATGCGTGGGCGTGGCGGCAGGTTCGAGGACTAGTGTTCGCAACACTCCATTCAAACCTGCGGTCAGCATTCACTCGCCCGAAGCCTGTTTGAGCGTGTCGCCCTGAATATGGACTTCCAATGCCTCAATGAGTTCGTCCTGGCTGGGCTTGTACTTCAGATGAATATTGGCGCCCGATATATAGACAAGGTTCTCGAACCAGTCAGGATTGCTGGCAGAATAGGAGACGAGAATCGGGCGACCATCCTTCTGATATTCATAAAGGTTCAACAGTTTCCGCGGGCAGTTCTGGTCGTGCGGGTTCGCCTGAACCGCAACGGCATCCAACAAACCTGCCCGGGCGTGTTCAAAGAGCTCTTCAAAGGTTTCGCAGTACAGAACATTCCAGGACTGCGAATCAGCGATCTTTCTGTCGCCAGCATCATTTATCTCGTTAGCGCATACCGCTAGAATCCGTTTGCCACGGATGAACCCGTACGACATGTGTCGTGACCCCTAAATTTCCAAGAATGTATGTGTCGAACCTCTAACGAGAAGCAGGCGCTTTCATCAGATTTTCAACGCGGGCAGACAAAAGCATCAACTCGCTAACCCGATTGCCCGTCTCTCGGCTTGCAAGCAATTTGCCAGCCGTTTCGATCAATTCCGACGCAATCAGCAGACAAACGTCGTGCCCTGCCGGGTACTCCATTGCCTGCGCTTTTTCAGAAATAAGTTTGGCAAGCGCCTCAACTTCTGCGAAGGGCTCTTCCATACCGTAATCCTGTGTCTTTAGAAGGCGCAGCGCCACAACACGAGGTGGAATCCCCGTTGAAACCATCGGTGTGCGAAGGGCTGCGTCAGATTGCGTTCAGTATCGTGACTGACAGACGCAGTTGTACGTATTTTTGCAGCGATAGGGAACGCAACGCAACAGATGTCACATGTTACATTTTTAGTAAGTGTCTGAAAATAAATCAATAAATTGATCTTCTATTGATTTAGAAGTGCTGTTTCCAACTCTGAATACAGCTCGATGAAACGTGTGCTGTCTGGTTGTTCACTGCACAAGCGGGGAATCGTAACGCTTGAAAAATGCGCGGGATCGATGTCGGGCCAGTTCGATTTTTGCCGTTCTATGACCGCCGCCGCCTGTTCCGGCCGGCCGAGTTTATTCAGCAACATGGCATGTCGCATGAAGGTATAGGGGATCTCGAAAATGAGTGCTGCCCGCTGTTCAGCTTCCAGGGCGAGGGTAAAGTCACCTCGATAAGCGTGCAGCCACGCAATCCATGTAAGCGTAAGCCATCTGATAGGGTTGTCCGCAGACAAAGCATTATCAAACGCGATTGCCTGTTCCACGACGGAATCGGGAGCTGCCGCGCAGGAATAGGGGATCATCCTGGCCAAAAACCGGGCGAGCGCGTGATTGGGGTCCAGCTCCGTGACCCGCTTCATGGTCGCCAGACTTTGAGCGATCGATCCGCTGTGCCATTGCGATTGCGCGACGTTGAAGACAACATTCGCATCAAGTGGCGCGAGCTCCATGGCTCTTTGTGCGTGCCATCTGGCTTTTGTCAGAAGCTCCGGTGTGTTCGACGGGCCATAAACATTGGCCAGATATGCCAGCTTGTCAGCAACGACCGAATGCGCAGCACCGAAATCAGGATCCTTGCGGAGGGCAATTTCCATCAACTGTACCCGTTCCAGTTCCCATTCGACCGCGTTGATCGCCGGTCCGGGTACCCACGTGCCCATAACGAAAAGCTGCTCGGGAGTCAGAGTTTCCGGATCGCGTCCTTCAAGCAATTCCTTGGACGCTCCAAACAGGCGCACGCGCAGTTCGCGCCCGATGCGCTCGGAAATCGCCGTGTCAAAGTCCCTCCGGTCATCGATGTGGATCGTTTTGGACCAGGAAATTGCATCGGTTTCGGCGTTGATGAGTTCGATATCGACCTGGGTTTCGCCGGGGTCGACTTGAACAGACCCTCTTACAACGAACGCCGCGTCCGGATGAATATCACCGTTTTGAGGTGCCAGCAGAACTGACAACGCCTTGTTGTTCGAAAGCCCCCGGCGCAGAATCGTTGCAGTTTCTGGACCGCTTGCACCTGAAAAATCATCCAGTTGCACTGCAATTCTGGAATCGCCCTGAGGTGTCACGAACCAGCCAAGCCCGAAGACGGCGAGGCCAACACAAACGGCCATGAAAACGGCGGCCGCAATGAGCTTCCAGGGCTTGAAGGGAGCAGGCCTCGCCGGAGCATCATCACGCTCCATGCTCTCGGTTTGCCGTGCATCGATTGTTCTTTTGGTCAGCGTCGGCCGGTAGGTGCCCTTGGGGATTTCGACCTGCAGGTCGCAGTCGGCGAACTCACTGCTTTCAAATACGGCGATCGCCGTTCTCAGTCGTCCTATTTCCACACGGACAACGCTGTCGGACTGGGGATCGAAATCCGGGCCTTTCCCGAAGATATCAAGCCCAATGGAATAGGCTTTCAGCTGCCCGCCAGAGCCTTCTGCCTCGGCGCGAATGAGGTGTTCCAGCAGAAACAGCCGGCGGTTGCTCTTTCCCAGAGCTCCAGAAGCGCGCACGCGCTCCAGATAGTCAGAAATTTGCTGCTCGTCCGGAAAATTCAAAAGTTCACACCCGCGATCTGGATGCCAAACAATCTACTAAACTGTGTTTCAGAGCCAATCAAGGCTAACTGACACCCAAAGCCGGGTCAACGATCTGTAGCTCTGAATTCAACGCAGAATTGTTCCTGAATTTCAAAAATTGCGGGGCTCTGGCAGTCTTGAATGAGCCGACCCGGTTCACGGCCGGGTGAGGGCGCTGAAATGCGTCAAACTTTCGATTGGGAGGCGTATGTCGGGTGTGGTCCGGGAAAGGCTCTTCTGGGGCGATGCTGGGTTTCACACTTGAGTTTTATTTCTTTTCCTCAATGAGTTAGTTCATGCAAAGGGGAAGGTTGGTTTCACCTGCAATGCGAAACGAGCACTCACTGGATCGAAAACAAGCTTGAATATGGTTCTACAAGAAAAAAGAGATTTAGGCGCAAGCTCGCTCGCTGCTTGCTTCTGGCGACAGCCTGGTCTATCCAAAAGATAGTGTCCCGGAAAACTGCGGGGCAATGGAGATTTTATGTCTGAGACTGCGGTACGCCGCTAAGGTTCACGCGATTGAACCTGGTTGTATGAACAGACTTCCGAACATGGGTTCGGAGGATCTTTGTTGCTGACATAAGATCAAGACACAATCCATTGAAAACATTAGATCAAGATCCGCGCGTCTTGTGCGTGATGCCGTATGGTGGTGACACCTGCTTGAAGAAGCAGTCACACATCAATTCCAACATCGGACGAACAGGCCCCGCCACCCCGTGCAAAGCCGGTTTCGCAGAACTTCAAAACGACACCTGCGAAGGGCAAAACTCATGACAAACCATTCCATTCAGCAAACCACAACGGATGACATTCCGGACTTGCAAATCGTCCTTGATCAGACCGGATTGTTTCCAAGCGAAATGCTATCCGACATGCTTGCACCGGCTCTTGCGGATGAAAACAAAGGAATCTGGCTGAGCTGTCATTTCAACGGAACGGCGGTTGGTTTCAGCTACACGGTGCCTGAAGAAATGGCGGACGGTACCTGGAACATGCTTGCGCTTGCAGTCCGACCGGACTTGCAGGGCAGGAGGCTTGGAACCGGTCTTGTGAAAGCCGTCGAAGAACGGCTTAGAGAGAAGCGCCAGCGCATTTTGATCGTGGATACGTCAGGCACTAATCAGTTCGCGGCGACGCGTGCGTTCTATGCCCGAAACGGCTATGCAGAAGAAGCCCGTATCCGTGATTTCTGGGCCGTAGGCGATGACAAGGTGACTTTCCGCAAAGCCTTGTAACTGAGCGAAGTCCTTTGCCGCAGTGTTGGCGAAGGACATCGGCTCCAAAGATCCAGCCGCGAGCGACCACATGCGAGCTTAATGCGTGTCCGTGTAGTGAAAACCTTCATACAAAACAGAGGGTTAAATGTTGCCTCAGGGTAAGGGTTTCAAATAACGCCAGGTTTGCTGCTTATGTCTATTGTGTCTGGCCAGCGCGTTTTGCGCTGCCGAGTAAAGGCAAGTCCTGCGTTACAGGCAATTCAAAGCTCGCCCGACTAAAGGCATTGATGTGGACTAATCTTGAAAGGCTGAACGTGCTGTGACCGACATTGATCTGGAGCTGGTTACTTATGAAGGTCTCGACGAGCGGATCGTTGTCGTCAGGGCCGGCGACGAGGTTGACAGTGTTTTTGTGCTCACCGAGCGATTTGGCGTGCTGGTGGACACTTTGGCGACCCCTGGCTTATGCGCCCGGGCATTGGAACTGTTAGCCGACCGGCTCACTGATCGACCACTCGTCGTCATCAACTCCCATATGGATTGGGACCATTATTGGGGCAACGCCGCGCTTGACGCTGACACGCAAATCATTGCGCACAGTGAAGCGATCAAACGCTTGCAGGACCCTAACACCGGGCAGGAACTGGCAGAAAAAAGATCACAAGAAGCCCGCTTTCAAGAGGTTGAAATTGTTCCGCCAACGATGACGTTCTCAGGGCGAACCATGTCGTTGCATGGAGGTGATCTGACACTCGAACTCATCCATACGCCCGGGCATACTCCGGACCATGTTGCAGTCTGGATACCAGAACTGCGAACCTGCCTGGCGGTGGATGCGGTCGAAGATCCAATTCCGGAAGTCTGGAGCCAGTCGCCAGACGATCTTCGCAATCTTTGTTTATCGCTGAAGCAAATCCGCGAATTGCATCCGCGTCACGCCATTCTCGCGCATGGGCAAACAGCCGACCCGGAAATCATCGACAGGAACATAGAATATTTTTCGAAACTGCGTGACGCAATCCGCGTTTTGCCAAACGTGTCACAAGCGACTGAAGGGCTGAGCGAACAGCCACGATTTCAACTAGAGGACTTTGTCGTGGTGTCTTCAAACATGCCGTTGGAAGCGAGAGCCTTTTATCAGCGCTGCCACAAATCAAACCTGAACGCAGTCGTAGCAGCCTGTCGAGCGGGCGTTGACTTTCTATGATGCTCAAATGCATGGCCGCAAAAACCATCAACGGCTCTGAACGCGCCGATTTGACTTTCGCTTGAACCTTTTCGAACGCTGCAGACTGCACGCAAAGCCGAACGCAAAGGCCCAAAGGGGACGGGTTCCATTGACACGTCTAATTCGCATAATCAATATTATGGAATATTTTTAGATCTGCAAAAGCAGCAATTCCAATGGCTTGGCCGCGTTGTGCGTCGCTGGCTCTTTTTATGTCCGATCAATTCGAGCCGTCGTCTTCGGCCGTGCCGTCGACAATCGCTTTGGAAACCGCGAAGGAAAATCCCGCCCGGCACATCGCTGCCAGATCTTTGTCACGCCGATCGTTTCTGTCGGCGCGATTTCGAAACGGTCCCAGACGCCGCCGGCGTGCATAGACCCGTGCGGCTTCGGCATCGGAATGCTGGTCGTCGTTGAGCACACCCTCTATTGTTGTGCGGTCAACGCCCTTGGCGGACAACTGCGCCTCGATCTTGCGTCTTGATCCGCCGCGGCGTCTAAGACTGGCGGTTTTCGTTTCCGCGTAAATCCGGTCATTTATGAGACCGGCGCTGAGGCATTTCTCGATGACTGCCTGAATGTGATCTGCAAAGTCTTGCGGGTCGCGTTCGTGAACCCGGCAGGCCTTCAGAACGCGGCGTTCCAGAACCTTTCGCAGGTTCTCTTGAGACGAACTGTAACGCTCCAGATAATGCAAAGCTGCCCTGGTCAGCCGTTCAACGGTCGGCAATTTCGGCGTGCGTTTATCTGGCATCTTCTGGGCGGCTGATGACTTCAGTAAGCGCTGCCAGATCAATTTTCATGCCGTCAAACGCCGTCTCGATGTTTTCGGGCAATTCGCTTTGCAATGTCGCATAGTCGAGATCACAATGCAGGTTGGTAAAGACCGCGTTTTTCGGGCCGATCCGCTGCGTCCACTCAAGCGATTCTTCGAGGCAAAAGTGGCTTGGGTGCGGGTTTCTGCGCAGGCAATCAAGAAGCAGAATATTCAGGTTTTTCAGCTTCTTGAGGCTGTTTTCGGGGATGTCGGAAACGTCCGGAATGTAGGCCGCATTGTCGATGCGAAATCCCAAGGCATCGATTTCGCCATGGCTAACCAAGATCGGCTCAAACGTGAGCGTGCCGCCGTCGCCGACGATGTCGATTGCCGTATCGGGCTCGATCAACTTGTGTTCCAGGATCGGCGGATAATTTGACCCGGCCGGGGTTTCAAAACAATACGCGAAGGCCGCATGTGCGCGTTCATATGTATAGGCGTCCATATGAACCGGCGTCCTTTTCCGGCTGAACAACCAGAAGGCTCTCAGATCGTCGATGCCGTGAAGATGATCAGCGTGAGAATGCGTATAAAGGACCGCGTCAACGTGAGCGACATTGGCCGTGAGCATCTGCTGCCGGAGATCCGGCCCAGTATCGATCAGAACCGTTGTGCAGCCATATTCGCCACGTTTTTCAACAAGAAGTGAACATCGCGACCGGCGGTTTTTGGGCTCGTTCGGATCGCAGACGCCCCAGTCATTGCCGATGCGCGGCACACCTGCCGAGGATCCGCAGCCGAGAACCGTCAGTTCCACGCTCATTGCGGACCGGCCCAGGCAAGGCTGTCGGGTCTGGGGACTTTTCTGAAGAGCCGGAAAAAGTTTTCTGTCGTCTGCTGCGCAATCTCTTCTTCCGAGACGTCGCGGGTTTGCGCGAGAACCGCCGCAGTCATAGCGGTATATGCGGGTTCGTTTCGCTTGCCGCGCCGGGCCTGTGGGGCAAGGTAAGGTGCGTCTGTTTCCACGAGAAGTCGGTCAGCCGGTAATTCTCTTGCGATTTCACGGAGTTCTTCCGATTTCTTGAACGTCAAGATACCTGAGAATGAGACGTAAAGACCCAATTCTATTCCTGTCATTGCAAGCTTACGGCCTGAGGAAAAGCAATGCAAAAGGGCCGGGAACTCCCCCTTCCCCATTTCGTCGCGCAGTATCTCGGCCATGTCCTGGTCCGCGTCGCGCGAATGGATCACAAGCGGCAATCCGGTTTGGCGCGCGGCTTCAATATGTGTGCGAAGCCCTTCCGCCTGAGCGTCACGCGGGGCCTTGTCGTAGAAGTAATCGAGACCGGCTTCGCCAATCGCGACGACTTTGGGATGCGCAGCCAGGGCGACAATCTCGTCCACCGGAATGCCGCGCTCAATCCCGGCATTGTGCGGGTGCGTTCCAACCGAGCAGTAGACCTCGGGGTATTCCTCGGCGATGGCCTTGATCCGGTCGAACTTTTTGATGTGGGTGCAGATTGTCACCATCAGGTCGACGCCTGCTTCGTGCGCACGGGAAATCAATTCGTCCCGTTCGCCGTCAAAGTCCGGGAAATCGAGGTGGCAATGACTGTCAACGAGCATGAAGCATCCTGAACTGAAATATCCTGAAACCCTAGTGGCCGTTCAGCGCGATGTGATACCCGGATTTGCGTAAAATCCCAAGAGGTTCATGCTTCAGGTCGCGCGCAGTGCAAAGAAAAAATCGAGCACCACTTGTTTGCGATCGAGGTTGAGCGCGTCGGATGCGTTGATGGATCGTTTTACACTTTCCCAAAGCTCGACATAGCGATAGGCAGCGCGAATGCCCGTATGTATGTCTTTTCGCAGGCGATCGTGCAGCCAAACGTCCACAACATGCTGAAAACTGTCCCAATTGTCGGCCTGGCCCCGGGCGGCGACAAGGTCAGCCAGAGCGTGAACCGCCGCCAGATCAAGTTGACCGGCATTGTCGGCCAGTTGCCGAACGCCCTTTGCGATCTTCAAGCCGTCGCCGGACAAAAGCGTTATCGCGGACCTCAGGCTTCCATCTGCCGTTTGTGAAAGGTCCATCAGGTCATCATTGGACGGTACGTCATCATCGCAGAGTTCCCGGAGGCCATCTGCAATCTCATCGGCGGACAGCGACGGCATGTCGAGACGTCGGCATCTGGAGCGAATTGTCGGCAGCAAACGGCCGGGCGCATGGCTGAGCACCAGGAACAGACAGCGTTCCGGCGGTTCTTCCAGAATTTTGAGGAGTGCATTGGCCGAGCTTGCATTCATGTCGTCGGCGGCGTCGACAATGCAGATGCGCCAAGCTTTTGCGGACGCCGTGGTTCCGAAAAAAGACACCGTGCGCCGGACTTCGTCGACAGGCAGATCGGATTTGAAGCGCTTTGCCTTGTCGTCCCAGGGACGGCGCAGATGAAGAATGTTGGGGTGCCCTCCTGAGATCACCTGCCGCGAAACAGCATGATCATCGGGAACGCCGAGATCCGGCGCAGAGGTGACGATCCCGCCGAAGCGATCCGGATTGGCGATGACGAACTTTGCAAAACGAAAGGCAAGGGTTGCCTTGCCTATACCCTTTGCGCCACCAAGGATCCAGGCATGATGCAGGCGCTCCGAGCGATAGGCCTCAAGGAGTGCTTGCTCGGTTGCTCTATGCCCAATCAAGCGCCCGCGTTCATGCGGGAGCGGATAGCCTGGCAATTCATCGACTTGCGGAATGTCGACCGGTTCGTTCCTGCGGGCCATTAGCGTGACACCTGCGTTGCCGGCACCGTCTCGTTCGTACCGCCAAGGTCTTGCGAAAACGCTTCGCGCACCGCGGTTTGGACTGCTTTTTCAACAAAGTCCTGATCCCGGGAGCCGTCCACGATGGTGAAGCGATAGGCTTCTTCAAGAGCCAGCTGAAGGAACAGCTTGCGTCGGCGTTCGTGCACGGCAACCGCCTCGTCTTCAAAGCGGTCGGGTCCGCCACTGTTATCGGTCTGGGACCGCTTCGCGACCCGGCTTAGTCCGATCGCCGGCGGCACATCAATCAGGATCGTCAATTCGGGCCTCAAGCCTGCAACCGCTGCTGTTTCCAGCAGCTTCAGATATTCCTGATCGACCCCCGCTTCTCCCTGGTAAACGCGAGTGGAATCGGCATACCGGTCGCAAAGGACCCAGTCACCGCGTTCAAGAGCCGGTTTTATCAGGGCGTCAACGTGATCAGCACGGGCCGCCGCAAACAGCATCGCTTCGCCTCTTGGACCGAGGTCTTTGGCCTCTCCCGAAAGAAGCAGCGAGCGAATTTTCTCCGCGCCTGGTGAGCCGCCGGGTTCGCGTGTGACAATGACGGACTTGCCGTTGGTTTCCAGAAATGTCTTCAGCCGGGCAATTTGCGTAGATTTGCCTGCGCCCTCTCCGCCCTCAAAAGTTATGAAATGTCCAGGCAAGCGTTCCCCGCCTCCACTCGCAAGCTGAAACCGATTCCGGTCCGGTATTGTTCGAAAAGCTTTTAACAGTGTTTTCGGCAGATGTTGATGGGTCGAAGCAAACTTCTATCCAATCCAGCCAAACAACAGCTCCTGCAGCCCGTCCACGGCTCTGTTCATCATCGTTCCAGCTGGAACATCGGCGCCAGTCACCAAAGGTGCCCGGTAGACAACACCTTCCTTGCCGATCACCCGGAGTTCGCCCGCCGGCGTGCCTTTTTTCACGGGTGCTTTGAACGGACCTTCATAGACGACTCGGATCCGGTAATCGAGGCTTCCTCCGCGGGCCAGCAGAACATCGATATCGGTGGAAGCGACCAGAGGCACCGTGCTTTCCGTGCCCCCGAAAACACGTGCTTCGGCAATTTCCTCGCCGGTGGCATATATGGTTTCAACGGCGTAGAATTCCCAGGCACCGCCAATGATCTCGTTGAGCGATTGAAGACGGTGTTTGTCGGAGTTGAGGCCGGCCACAGCTGCTATGATCCGCCGTCCGTTGCGGTCAACCGATGCAAGGCCCGAATATCCATCCTCAGGATCATTGCCACCGCCCAGCCCATCGAGGTTTCTGATCTCGCCGAGCAACGGGTTTTTGTTTCTCTGGTAAATCTTGTTCCAGGTGAATTCCGGGAGCGCGAACAACTCGTAGAGATCGCCGTGCGTTTCAACGACGTATTCTGCAAGCACCGCCTGGTCCCTCACCGTTGTACTGCTGGGTTTGTCTTCAAATCCCGTTGGATTGGTAAACCGGCTGTTGGTCATACCGATCGTCGCGGCAAACGCGTTCATGCGGTCGGCAAAGGCGCTCTCCGACCCGTCAACGCATTCAGCCAGGACAATGGCTGCATCATTTGCATTGTGAACGAGCAGGCCTTTCAGCAGGTCTTCAACCGCGATTTCCGATTTGATTGCGGCGAACATTGTGGATTTTCTCGACGGTGCGCCGCCGGTGCGCCAGGCATGTTCGCTTACAGTGCAAAGCTGGTCTAGCCGGACCTCACCTTCCTTGATCAGGTGGAAGATCATGGTGGCGGTCATGACTTTGACGAGAGAGCCCGGTGAAAAGGTCTCATCGGGAGCTTTGGAATAAAGCACCGTGCCGGATTCGGGCTCCAGCAGATAGGCTTTGGGCGCCTTTGTCACGATCGATTCAACTGCCAGGGAAGGGCTTGTCGCGAGCCCTGCCATGATCGCAAAAACCACCGTGATTGCCTGGGCGAATGCTGCCCGAGGCGCCGACGTGATGTTTTCAGCCAGTGGCCAGACCATGTGTCACCCTGCCCCGCTGCTTTGCTTGAAAGTGAGGAGCAAACGGACTGCTGCAGCGGTTAAGTTATTCGCTCGCCGGGAGTTTAGCAGCCAATTGCCGCATGGAAAGGCCCGATGCGGTCATTGTGGACAAGACGCCGTGCGCTTCGGAAATGCGCTGATTGGCGGTGTAGGACGAGATCGCGCTCCCACCTTGAAAACCGTTCGAAGTGACCGGAGCCGGGAAGGTTTGCGCTTTGTCCTGCGGCGCAAAGCCGGACGAGTGCGTTGTCGGGCCCTGCTGGAAGCGGTTGTTGGACGCGACACGTATCGCCGGATTACCCGCTTCAAACGCGATTGCCGGATCAAATGCAGCAGCGACCGTGGTGCCCGGCTGCGCTGCGGATGCGGTTGTCGCAGCAAGATAGGGCCGCGAAGCCGGTGCGGGAACCTTGCCGAAAATGATTTGCGGTGGCGTGGCTTGCGCCAGCAAAGTGCCAGGACGCGTTCCGCCCGGCACGACGGAACCCGGGCCGCTGTAGGACGCCATCAGGTATTCTTCGTCCTGACCATGCAGCGGCGCGCGGCCGACATATTCAACTTTCACCTTGCCGACACCAGCGGATTTTGTGTCGAGCATCGTGGCGACCCGCTCCGACAGGTCAATGATGCGATTGCCGTGGAAAGGTCCGCGATCGTTGACGCGCACGATCATTGACCGCCCGTTCGCCGTGTTTGTCACCTTTGCATAAGACGGCAGCGGCATAGTCGTATGCGCAGCTGTCAGCGCGTTCCGATCGAAAATCTCACCGTTGGCGGTCTTGCGGCCGTGGAATGTCGGGCCGTACCAGGAGGCCAAACCGGTTTTCTTGTAGTTCGGATCGTGCTCCGGGTAATACCACTTGCCGGCAATCTTGTATTTCTTGCCGACCACGTAGCGACCACCACCCTTGGGAACAGGCTTTCCTGCAGCTACCATGCGCGGGCTGGCTTTAACGCCATATTTTTCCGGGCTGAACTTCGCTTTTGGTTTTTCGGGTGCGGAGCTGCAAGCCGCAACGAACGAAACGGCTGCAATCGTCAAAAGGCCGGCTCGTACTTGGCGCCAGCCGTTTTTGTTGCAGCTTGAAATCGATTTCCCCGAAGACGATCCTGCCTTACGGCAAGTCTGCCCGCCTGTCCCTTGCATTCTGCCGTCCTACTCACCTACGCGTTGGCGGCCCCGCAGCTCACGCGATACCCCGGCATTTTTGCCGTTTCCCAGGCTGCGGCCCGATCCTGCGGACCGGTTCCTCATGACACACTGCCCCCGCGGTGCGTCCCACACATAGCGCCTGTTTAAATCGCAAGTTTATTACTTCAAAGTAAATGAGGCGTCGAGGCTTTTGAAACACGAGTTATCAACACGCAGCGCCGGCACTGCCGCCCTGACAGTAATCAACTTATCCGCCTATCGTTCGTGTCTTTGTAATGCGTTGAAAAAAAACAGGAAAGTTGATCAATCATTTGCGGTTTTTGGCTGTTGCACACAGGTGACAGTATGGGAAAAATCGTCAAATGCTCATGATGTGATGTAGGTCACATCCGCCATTGGCAGTTCCGCGTAGGTTGACCTCATTGCTGATGACCGCCCTGTCACAGCAATGCTGGACCCCACCTCCAGCTTTGGCCGCCGGTTCAAAACCCTGCCCACGACACCGGACCGGCGGCCCTCACACTTTGGTTATGTTCCGGCGCCGCCGCGCACGTCCTGCCCTACCCCACCCTGCTGCGCACAGGCCCGGAACATGCCAAAGGCCTTCACCAAAAATTTGCCTTCCACACGAATTTTTCCGTTTTCGCAATGGGTTCGAAAGAGAGCTCTTGACTTTCCAGTCAGGACGAAGGAAACGGGTGCTCTGGCAGCAGCGTTCACGTCTTTATGGCTGCTTAGGTGAGGTGGCCGAGTGGTTTAAGGCAGCGGTCTTGAAAACCGCCGTGCGTGAGAGCGTACCGTGGGTTCGAATCCCACCCTCACCGCCACCAACCCCTTGGATTTCTAATGAAATTTCCTTCTGTGGCTTTGCTCTGACACGCGAAGTCATGAGACAAAACTCGGTTAAATCCGATGCTTGGTGGGGAAACCGAGTCAAAAGTCCCACCAAAGTCCCACCAGTAGTCTTGCTTTGTTCCATGGTCTTTTCGGCTGGGTTCTGATCGAATCATACTCCCCAGCCATCGCGGCAGATTTTTGTATTCGGACAAATGGAAACGAAAACTGGCGCGTGCCGAACGGCTTTTCGGCGTTTTGTCAGAATCATAAATCGGACTGTGGAAAAGCCGGGCGCTTGGATATGATTTCAAAGGACGAGTGGAAAGACACGCTCGTCGAGATCAACACTCAGGTGAACAGAGGCACCCGGTATGTTCTGGACCGGTATCTTCATGATCACTGGAAGGCCGCAGACGGCGTAGGGGATTGTGAGGATTACGCGATCGAGAAACGCCCCAAGCTGATCGCGGCCGGAATTCCTGCCTCTTCCATGAGATATGCGTTTGTAGAGAACAAAGGCGAGCCACGCATCGTCCTGATCGTCCGCACCGATGACGGTGATCGGGTTCTCGACATGAACACAGACACTATCTATCCAGCGAACAAGACGGCATTTAAATGGCTGTCGATTCAATCTCGCTGGAATCCAAGAAAGTGGCTAAAGGTTGAAAACTGAACCCGATCTCCCCGACCTTTTGTCTTGCTCAACACCACGGGTGCGACATCAAAGAACATAAAGAGAACATTTGGTCGAACCAATTGATGTTTACACGTGGCAAACGCGGGAAAATCAGGCACCCTAAAAATATCTTGGAGGGGCTTAGTAAAGGCAGGAGCGCTGCCGTTTCAGTCTCTGGAAAGTCAAAGGTCGGATCAGGTTTTTTTTTCAATTGACGTTCTTATCCGGCACTGTGAGTAGCGTGATTTAAGGGCTGCCATGGTAGCGAATTTACTTCGTACGGCGCCAACTGAACATCTACACAACTGCGCATCATCGATTATGTTGAACCCTATCCAATAGCGGTTTGAAACTGCAGCCAAAACCATGAGGTCCGGCATTGCGGCGCAGATGCTTTTTGAACATGACATTGGGCGTTTTGGCCTCGGGTTTCGTTCCACTGGCGCACGCGGAGCAAGGCAGGCGCGTTGCCACTGGGTACATTCGGACAAACTGGAGCCGTGACCCCTATAGTCTTGGCTCCTATTCGTATGTGGCCAAAGGTGCGCAAAGACGTCATCACGCAGTCCTGGGTGAACCTTTCAGGGACCGATTGTTCTTTGCGGGCGAAGCAACGCACCCCAACTACAACAGTTCCGTCCATGCTGCGTACGAGTCCGGGATAATCGCTGCAGAGGCTGTTTTCGAAACTGACGCCAACACCGTTGGCATTGTCGGTGCGGGTGCGAGCGGTCTTACTGCTGCGACAGCCCTTGTAGGGGAAGGATATGATGTCACCGTCCTTGAAGCGCGTGATCGTATTGGCGGTCGGATCTGGACGGACAACAGTCTCGGAACACCTTTCGATCTAGGCGCAAGCTGGATCCACGGTGCGGACGGCAATCCATTGACGGATCTTGCTGGCTCACTTGGGCTTGAAATGAAGGCAACGTCAAAGAACTACATCGTGCGTGGTGGCGATGGTCGGAGAATTGATGATGCCGATGTTCCGGAGTGGCTTGAAAACGTCGTGTCGGTACAACACACCGCTGGCGCTGACATGAATGAAATCAACAGTTTGGCGTATTGGCGGGATTCAGATTACGGCGGCGATGAAGTGATTTTGCCCGGCGGTTATGATCAACTGTTGAATGCGGTGCCAGACAACATCGACATTCGATTGGGGCATGTCGTGACCAACGTCGTTGTCGAGGAAAACAGCGTCCAGCTGCAAGACCAGACCGGGCAACATCACTCGTTCGACGCAATGATCTTAACGACATCCCTTGGTGTATTGAAAAATGGAGCAATTGCCTTCTCCCCGCCATTGCCGCGCGAAAAAGTGGATGCGATTGTCAAATTGGGAATGGGCACCTTGGATAAGGTCTACTTGCGCTATGATGAGGTTTTCTGGGACGCGGATGTCACATGGATTGCGACGCCCGAAAACGGCCTTCCCCAGGGCCAGTTCAATCAATGGTTCAACCTGGTCCCGTACACAGGTCAACCGGTGATCATGGCGCTAAACGGTGCGCAACCCGCCCTGGACTTATCTGAACTGCCAGATGCGGAAATAGTCAAACGGGCGCAACAAACTTTGGAACTTGCATATCCATAGGCGCTCGTTGATTTGATTGTAAGCGCTTGCCTGTTGGTAGTTTTTGCGGGGGTGAAATACGGTCTTGACGTTTTGCCCGATTCTTCCGCTACGGTATTGAAACAGGGTTCAATTGCAGCTGGATGAAACGACCGACATGTCCATCAGCATACCGGTGTCTTACGGTGATTTCTTTGATCGACTGACGATCCTGGAAATCAAGGGTGAGAGGATCAAGGATCCGGACAAGCTGGAGATCGTCAATGAGGCATTGGCCGAGTTTCGAGCCATCGCTTTCGTCTCGGTCCCCAGGCTCGCAGAGATTTCGGATCAGGTTGGCGAACTCAAGGATATCAACAACACGCTTTGGGACGGTGAAAACAGGATCCGCGAGCTTGAGAAAAACGGCGATTACAGCGCCGAATTTGTCGAGACTGCGCGTTCAATCTGCCGACTGAAGGACCGTCGTGCCGAGATCAAATGCAAAATAGACAAGGTTCTCGGGTCGGATGTCACCGAGGTCAAGGACTACAAGGCTTCGTGACAGCGTATGCGGTGTCCAAAGTTGGAGCGCCAAGGGTAGTCCCCTCGCCTCGGCCCCATAATGCATGATCCGCCTTTCGTCATTTTGGTTCATAATGCGTCAGTTCACGTGCAGCGAAGTGACTGATTTCTCCTCACCGATGCCTACTTTTTGATCAGATAGGTCAGCCAAGCGTCGGCGGTGCACTCAGCTTTGTGGCTCGTCAAATTTATCAAGTGTTTGCATTTAATGATATATTTCTTCTGATTTTGATTTTGGCATTCGGTTTGCAACGATAAAGGCGTGCAGCGCGCCTAGGGATCCGGTTTCCAAAAACGCAGGACCGAGAGGCGCAAGCCGGAAAAGAATGGCCATGGTCAGAACAGTCCGGTGACACGGCGGGACAAAAACCCGGGAGACTACTGCACGAGGTTTCGCGCGCGCGAACCTGCTCCCGGACGTGCGCAAGAAACTCATGACGCAAGCTCAACCGGTTCCTTCCACCGGGCTTAAGACAGGAGACGCGCACACATGTTGAAATCGTTTGCCAAAGCTTCCCTCATAGCAGCAGCTCTTTCGTTGCCGCTTTCCATTTCATCAGCACAGGCCGAGGAAAAGAAAGACTTCAAAGTCTGCTGGTCGATTTATGTCGGCTGGATGCCCTGGGGGTATCTGCAAGATAGCGGCATCATGAAAAAATGGGCCGACAAATACGGGATTGACGTCGAGATCGTGCAGATCAACGACTATGTCGAATCCATCAACCAGTATACAGCCGGCGAATATGATGGTTGCTCAATGACCAACATGGACGCCCTGTCGATCCCTGCCGGTGGCGGTGTCGATACGACCGCGCTGATTGTCGGTGACTATTCCAACGGAAACGACGGCATCATTTTAAAAGACAAAACCGATCTTGCCGAGATCAAGGGCCAATCCGTCAACCTGGTTGAACTCTCCGTTTCCCACTATCTTCTGGCACGCGCACTCGACACGGTCGGCTTGTCTGAAAAAGACCTCACCGTTATCAATACCTCCGACGCCGACATGATCGCCGCTTACGCGACCGCGGACGTCACTTCGGTCGTGACCTGGAACCCGCTTCTTTCCGAAATAGAAGCTCAGCCGAATGCAACCAAAGTCTTCGACAGCGCCGGCATTCCGGGTGAAATCATCGACATCATGATGGTCAACACTGAAACGCTTGCGGACAATCCGGACTTCGGCAAAGCGCTTGTCGGCGCGTGGTATGAACTGATGTCCATAATGTCGAGCGATACGGACGCCGGGATTGCCGCCCGTACGGCGATGGCGGAGGCGTCTGGCACGGATCTGGCCGGGTATGACGCCCAGCTGGCGACCACCAAGATGTTCTATACGCCTGCGGAGGCTGTCGAATTTTCCAAGGCGGCCGAGTTGCCGGCCACGATGAAGTTCGTTGCCGAATTTCTCTATGACAAGGGAATCCTTGGTGAAGGTGCTCCGAGCCCTGAGTTTGTGGGCGTGTCGTTCCCTGACGGGTCGATCTATGGCGATGCGAACAACGTGAAGCTTCGCTTTGATCCAAGCTACATGCAAATGGCGGCAGACGGCGCACTCTGAGCTTCGTCTGGACGAACTGATCCGGCCGAAATTCGGCCGGGTCGCCTTCCCGCACCCTGCTAGGACCTGCCATGCGTATCATCAACCGGAAACCTTCCCGGGTGACCGCTCTTGCCCTTGGTGCTTTGCCTTTTGTGGCAACCATCATCGTCTATTCGGTGGCAAGCCATTACCGGCGTTTGGAAAATCCGGCAGACAAGCTGTTGCCGTCGCTGGAAAGCATGGGGGCAGCCTTCTGGCGCATGGCGGCGATCCCGGACAGGCGGTCGGGTGATCTTCTTCTATGGGTGGATACGATTGACAGCCTATGGCGCCTCGGGACCGGAATGGCTGTCTCCACTGTCATGGCGCTCTCGCTCGGCATAGCTATCGGCTTCATTCCCCATGTCAGGAGTGCTCTTGCGCCCTATCTGGCGACCTTTTCCCTGATCCCCCCGATAACCATTCTGCCGATCCTCTTCATTACGTTTGGCCTCGGCGAAGTTGCAAAGATTGCTCTGATCGTCATTGGAACAGCACCTGTGATGATCCGTTCCACGGCACAGGCGGTTCTCGATATTCCAAGGGAGATGATCATCAAGGCGGAAACGCTCGGCGCAACCGTCTGGCAAATGATCACACGGCTTGTTCTGCCCCAGGTGCTGCCCAAACTGATCACAGCGCTCCGGCTCGGCCTCGTCCCCGCCTGGATTTTCCTGATTTCCGCGGAGGCGATCGCCTCGACCACCGGGCTGGGTTACAGAATCTTCCTTGTAAGACGCTACCTCGCGATGGACGTGATCCTTCCCTATGTTCTTTGGATCACGTTGCTTGCCTTTCTCCTCGACAGGTTGCTTCTGCTGTTGTCCCGGCGGGCGTTCCGCTGGCATCACGCCGGAGGTGATGCGCTATGAGCGCCCACACGGATCCTAAGCTTCGCGTCAGAGGTGTTTCGAAATACTACGATGGCACGCCCGTGCTCGAACGGATTGAGCTTGACGTCGACAAGGGCGCGTTTTGTACGATTGTTGGCGCGTCCGGCTGCGGCAAATCTACATTCTTGCGCATGTTGTTGTCGCAAGAACATCCTACAAGAGGCGAGATACTCCTTGATGGCGATGCGCTTCCTGAGGAGCCGACACCGGACCGGGGCATCGTCTTCCAGAAGTATTCCGTTTTCACCCATTTGACCGTTGCTGAAAACCTGATCCTTGCAAAGGAATTTGAAGCAGCACCCTATACAGGGAAACTCTTCGGAGCCGCGAAACGGGCTGCGCTCGGTGAAATTGAAGAAGTGCTTGAGCGCATAGGACTGGCGGCAGCGGCGGAAAAGTACCCTTCCCAGCTTTCTGGCGGCATGCAACAGCGGCTTGCGATCGCGCAGGCGCTCGTCAAAAAACCAAGCATTCTTCTTCTGGACGAGCCTTTCGGCGCCCTCGACCCGGGTATCCGGGTTGATATGCATGAATTGATGCTCGGGCTCTGGCGCGATCTTGGCATGACAATCTTCATGGTTACGCACGACATCCACGAAGCCTTCAAGCTCGGAACGCGGTTACTGGTCTTCGACAAGATCCGGCATGACCCTCAGGCCCCGGAAGCCTATGGGGCAACCATTACCTATGACCTGCCGCTCAAAGCTCCCGCGACAGGTAACAGCACGCCCGCCCCCGATGAGATCGCCGGTGCGATCCGGACTGGCGGCAATAAGACATCTGACAAACCCCAAGACACCAACCACCCATGAGGAACGCCCATGCGTATTCTTGATCAATACGGTCCCGCAACCCGGCACCGCGCCGCCGGAACCGTTTCACGGTCACCGGCAGAACGGCATCACCACCCGGATTTCGACAAGCTGCAGCTGCGCGGCTGGAAGTCCGCGGAAAAAGAAGGCACTTTGCCGACCGCTGCCTGGGAAAAGGAAAAGGCCTGGGCGCTGCGCATGGGGCTGACCGGGTCTGACAGCCTGACCGACAAGTCCATTCCCACGTTTGCGCGCGGAGAATTGCCCCACTACGCCGGCATCAATACGTTCCTGAAAGCGCCTTACATTGAGGATGTGACCCAGGTTGGCGCTTATGACGCGGCGATCATCGGAATACCGTTTGACGGCGGCACCACCTATCGGCCGGGAACCCGGTTCGGCCCGCAGGGCGTCCGCAAGATCTCAGCGCTTTACACACCATACAATTACGAGATGGGTGTCGATCTGCGTGAACAGATGACGCTATGCGACGTCGGGGACATTTTCACCATCCCCGCCAACATTGAAAAGACGTTCGACCAGATCACCCGAGCGGTGTCCCACGTTGCCTCCTCAGGCGCCTTGCCGATCATGATCGGCGGCGATCATTCCATCGGGTTTCCCTGCGTTCGCGGTATCGCGGAGTGCACGTCAAAGCGTATCGGCATCGTCCATTTCGATCGCCACATCGATATCCAGGAGAAAGACCTGGACGAGCGCATGCACACAACGCCCTGGTTCCATGCAACGGACCTGGTCAATGTTCCGGCCGTCAATCTGGTCCAGATCGGCATTGGCGGATGGCAGGTGCCGCGCGAGGGGGTCGAGGTCGCGCGCGAGCGCAACACCAACATCTTCACCATGCGTGACGTTGAAGAACTCGGTCTTGCGGAAACCGCCGCGCGCGCCCTCGAACTGGCCTGGAAAGATGCGGACGCCGTCTATATCTCGTTCGACATCGACAGTGTCGATTGCGGCTTCGTTCCGGGAACGGGTTGGCCGGAACCGGGCGGCTTCCTGCCCCGTGAAGCATTGGAACTCGTGTCTCTCGTTGCGAAGGAAGGCATCTGTGGGCTTGAAGTCGTCGAAGTGTCGCCTCCTTACGACTGTTCCGACATAACCGCCCTCCTCGCCACACGCGTGATTGTCGATGTTCTTGGAACGCTGGTGTCCCACGGGAAGATGGGATCCCACAAGTCAATCATCGACAAACCGGTTTCCATCCCAGCCGGTCCGGAGGTGGCGTGACAACCATGAAACATCATCATCACCACGACCACCACCACCATGATCATGACCACCTCCATCCGCATGATCACAACCATTCCAGCCCCGATCACCTGCATTCGCACGTTCATGGGGCATCGCCGGCGGAAAAAGCAGATGAATTGCAGGCGCTTGCAACAAGTTTCATCGATGGGTTCAGGGCAGCTGACGACAAGACCAGCTATCTCAGGCTTGCCGGGGTGCCATTCCACCGGCCCGGCTCGGACAGTCTTATCCAACATCTCGTTGATGCGAAGATCGTCTCCAACTGGCAGATCGGAACCGCGTCGCCGGCATTTGCATCGCGAGAACTCGTCTACATGCCTTTTCCGGGCGAAATGGTTTCCGGACGGGAAACAATGACTTTCACCTATGTGTCTCTCACTGAGCGCACAGACATAGACCTGATCACAGTCCTGACCGACCGATTGAACACAGGAGATATCGCCAAATGAAACACCTTAGCCTTGCTGCAGCCGTAACAGCCGTTTCGACGCCCGTCTTTGCGCATCCTGGCGATCACCACGAGATCAGCGGCGTAACGGAGACCGTTGGTCATTTTCTCGGAACGCCGTTTCATCTGGCGCTATTGTTTGGTGCGGCCGTGGTCGGATTTTTGTGTGTGAGAGCTGTGAGAAGCGCACGGAACAAAAACTCGCAGTAAATTTCTCACATAACAGCCGGGCGGATGGCGATTGTGTCTGTCCGGCTTTCCCTGCTGAGGAATTGTCTCGTGCTGGAATGCACTTCTGACTTTTTTGGTATGGGGCTCGCCAAGGCCTGTAGACTTTTTTGTTTTTCGAGGCGCACTGACTGACGACGAGCCGGTTGTCCAGTGTCCTTGAACTGCCTTTGAACTTGTGTATTTGATTTGATCTGGCACGCGGGGGTTTTCGGTGCGTGCTCAATTCGTTCCAGAAGCGGGCTGCTGGTCGGACGGACACCAATACCTTCGGTCTGTCGCATCTCCAGCCTGAAATTCATTCTTGAGGCAGGTGAAGCCATGGCATTGGTTCAGGTTATCCGGAACGGTTTGTCGGCAACCAGTCTTGTTGTGGCAGTGAGTTGTTTCGGGGCTGCACTGACACCTTCGCTCATGCCGCGCGACCCGTTGGTCCAGGCTGCGCTTGCCGCGGTTGCCGCAAGCCTGGGCTACGAGATTGCAATGCTTGTGCGCGGCCTCTGGCGCTACATGGAGATCCCGGACATCAAGGGACGGTTTCTTTGGATCTGGTGGGCCGTTGCCCTAGCTGTGAGCACCGGCATTCTCGTCTACTCTTTGTCTAAGGCCGCTTCCTGGCAAAACGCAACTCGTGCTGCGGTGGGGTTGCCTCCGCTCGATACGGCAGCACCTTTCTACATCTTTGCAGTCGGCGGTCTCATGTTCCTGAGCCTTTGGGTCATCTTCAGGATATTGGGCGTCGTGCGCCGGTTCGTCGCAAGACAGTTGGACCGGGTTGTGCCGCAAAAGGTCGGTGTGGTCCTGTCGGTAGCGCTTGTCGGCTGGGTTTTCTGGGCTCTTGTCGACGGAACACTGGTGCGTTCGGCCTTCCGTGCGGCTGATGCTTCCTTCGAGGCTGCCGACATCTTGATCGAGCCCGATATCGCTCAGCCGCAGGATCCGATGAAAACCGGCAGCGCGTCGTCACTGGTCAAATGGCACGAAATGGGTCGCTGGGGCCGCCATTTTGTTGCTTCGGCGCCAACGGTCGAAGAGATTTCCGCGTTTCAGAGCGGGACCGTGATGGAGCCGGTTCGGGTCTATGTCGGCAGGCGGTCGGCGGACACCGCAGAAGAAAGGGCGCAAATTGCGCTTGAAGAACTGATCCGGGTCGGCGGCTTCGAACGCTCCGTTCTGATCGTTATGGTGCCGGTTGGAACGGGTTGGATGGATCCCGGCGCCCACGACACGCTCGACTTCATGCTTTCCGGGGATGTGGCAACCGTGTCGGTGCAATACTCTTACCTGACCAGCGTGCTTGCCCTGCTTGCACACCCGGACTACGGCGTCGCTCAATCCCGTGAACTCTTCGAAAAGATCTATGATCACTGGACTGAACTGCCCAAGGACAGCAGACCTGAATTCTATGTTCACGGTCTCAGCCAGGGTGCCTTCAACTCCCAGGCAACGCTGCCATTGTTCGACATGCTCGGTGATCCGATCAACGGAGCCATGTGGGCCGGGTCGCCGTTCTTCTCAAGATACTGGACGGAGGTGCGCGACCAGCGAAATCCCGGCAGCCCCGCCTGGCGGCCGACTTTCGGGAACGGCTCTCTGGTGCGCGTGATGGACCAGTATGGTGGGCTTGACGGGGATTTCACGCCCTGGGGTCCGCTCCGGTCGGTGTTCCTCAACTACGGCAGCGATCCGATCGTCAATTTCACCTTCGACAGTTCCGTTCGCCCTCCGGCATGGCTCAACCAGCCGCGCGCACCGGACGTTTCAAAAGAACTCTCGTGGTTTCCGGTCGTAACCATGCTGCAGTTGGCGCTCGATTCCATGTTCGCGCTCGATGTCCCCAGGTTCGGACATTACTACGTTGCACCGGATTACATAGATGCCTGGGCCGCCGTTGTGGAGCCGGAAGGATGGTCCAAAGCACGGGCCGATGAATTGAAGGACATTTTCTCCCGAAGGGGCCCTGCATTCTGACGCTATTGGGCTTCCAATAGCGTCGTCATTTCTGCCTTGAACACATCCTTGGCCTGATCGGCGGCACTCAGAATCTCCTCTATTTTGAAGAAATCCATCGCCTTGAATTTTCCGATGGGCGGCTCGATGAGGAGGTCCGGCCGCGAACATTGCAGTTTGGCTGCTACGAGCGAATGCAGCGTAATGGAGAAAGATCCTACCCAGGTGTCCATTCCGCTCGGCAGGCCGCTTTTGTGGGAAAAATCACTTCCTGTGACGTCTATTCCGACCGTCCGAACACGCGGGTCGACGAAAATGTCAAATGGTGTCGGATTGACGAAGCCGCCGTCGATCAAAACCCGTCCGTTGATTTCAACCGGCGTCAGAAGCATCGGGAGTGCTGATGACGCGGCAATTGCCGGCAAAAGAGGCCCCTCCTCCAGCACCACCTGCGACTGCGAATAAAAGTCTGTTGCGACGACCTTTAACGGGATGCGCAAATCGTGGAAATTCTCTGAAAGATCCGGTGGCAGCACGGTTTCAAACAGCACAATCGGATCGATGATGGCAGGACGAACAATGTTGAGAAGCGACGACCATGTCTTGCCGTCCTTCAGGAAAAGCTTCTGAAAGAGTTGCGTTTTCCGCGTGAATAGTTCCACGGCGAAAGACCGGATATCCTTGCCGCTCATTCCGCTGGCATAAAGTCCGCCCAGAATCGAACCCATAGACGTCCCGGCAATCTCGTCAGGAGCAATGCCAAGCTCATCGAGCGCTTCCAGGATCGGGATATGGGCAAACGCCTTGGCCGCACCGCCGCCAAGCGCAAGAGCAAAACCGTCTTTTGCAACACTGCGGCGTTCACCGTCAGAACTGTCCGTCGAGGCATGGGCCGTCTGCATAATCTGAAGCGTTCCTCCGGCTGCGATAGCGCCAAACATCAGGTCTCGTCGTTCAATCATAAGTCGTCTTCCAATAGGAGGTGTCGACATCTTGTTTGGGTGGCCTCGCACATGCAAGCGCTTCTGAAGCCTTCGTCTCCGGCCATAGACCAGAAACTCATTCGATCGCCTTAGGAGCCGTCTGCTTGCGTCCAGAGACAGTGAGCCTTTAAAAACCTATTTGGTGCCGTCTGCTTTGCACACAATCCGGAAACTTGGACAACCAGGATATTTCAATTGAAAATCGTCGCAGTTGAGACATTGCGTCTTCATGAGCATCCCAATCTTCTTTGGGTGCGCATTCACACGTCCGAGGGCATCACCGGGCTCGGAGAAACCTATTTCGGCACTGGATCGAGCGAAGCAGATATTCACGACCGCATAGCGCCGATCCTTCTGGGGCAGGATGCGCGCCGTATCGAGTGGCTCAACATGAAAATGCAACCCTATGTCGGTTTCACGGGGACTGGTGCGGAAGTGCGGGCCCTCGCTGCCGTCGACGTCGCCCTTTGGGATCTGGCCGCAAAGACCGCAGGTGTACCGCTGTGCGATTTGCTCGGTGGGAGAACACGGGACGCAATTCAGGTCTACAATACCTGCGCAGGACCGAACTACGTGTCAAAAACGTCCGCAGTCCGTCCGGACAATTTCGGCACGGACGGCGCGCAAGAAACAGTCGATCTCTACGACGACCTCAATGCCTTTTTGAACCATCCTGAAGATCTCGCCTCTTCCCTGATGGAAATGGGTATCTTCTCGATGAAGATCTGGCCACTCGACCTGGCCTCCGGAGCCGCAGATGGTGTCGATATTTCCCCTGCGGATCTGAAGAAGGGGATGGAACCATTTGAGAGGATCCGGAAGGCGCATGGCGACAAGATGCGCCTTAAAGCCGAGTTGCACGGATTGTGGAGCCTGAACGCGGCAAAGATGATTGCAAGTGCGCTCGAACCGCTTGAGATGGACTGGATTGAGGACCCCGTGTGGATGGACAGGACCCATGAGATCGCTGAGCTTGCGCGCTCAACGTCAGCACCGCTCGCCGGCGGCGAAACACTCGCCAGTCTGGGCCAGTTCAAAGCTCTGATCGACGAAGGAAACATTTCAACGCCGATCGTGGACGTCACCTGGGCGGGCGGCGTCACCGCGGCCCGGAAAGTCGCGGCGCTTGCTGAAGCAAGTTCAAGGCCGATTGCTTTTCATGACTGTTCGGGGCCTGTAACCCTTGCAGCCTCCACACATTTGGCGCTCAGCCTGCGCAATGTCCGCGAACAGGAAATCGCACGTGGCTTTTACTACAACTGGTACCAGGACCTCGTCGATCAGCTCCCGCCCATCGAAAACGGCATGATTAGCGTGCCTGATAGGGCTGGTCTTGGAATGGATCTCTTGCCGGATCTCTTTAAGCGCGGTGACGCAATACACAAAGTCAGCAAGCTGACCTGACGGCGGAAATTGCCGCACCGTTTTCCGGCGCGGCAATTGCGATCGATTTTTCTGTGCCTTCCGGACCGGAAGCATCCTCCCGGTCCGATGCAGCGCGAAACTTATTCCGGCAGCTTGTCGTCGACACCCTGCACGTACCAGTTCATACCGAGAATTGCGCCGTCATCGAGACGGACCCCATCTTCAGCAGCAACCGTGCCGTCCTGTTTGGTGATCGGGCCCGTAAACGGTTCCCAGCCATCCTTGATCTTGGCTTCTGTCGCCTGTGCCATTTCAACGACGTCAGCCGGAAGGTTGGTGTAAGGCGCCATGACGACGTGGCCTTCTGCCAGACCTTCCCAGGAACTGTGAGTGTGCCAGTTGCCGTCCAGGACTTCTTGCACACGCTCGATGTAGTACGGCGCCCAATCGTCAATGATGGCAGTGTACTGAGCATCCTTGGCGAAGTTGATCATATCGGACGCCTGGCCGAAGCCATGAACACCACGCTCCTGGGCGACCTGAAGCGGTGCCGTGGAATCGGTGTGCTGCGTGATGATGTCAGCGCCCTGGTCGATCAGGGCCTTGGCAGCATCGGCTTCCTTGCCCGGATCGAACCAGGTGTTGACCCAAACGACCTTGACCTTGAAGTCCGGATTAACGCTCTGGGCACCGAGCAGGAATGCATTGATGCCGGAGACCACTTCGGGGATCGGGAAGGATGCAATGTAGCCGGCGGTTCCGGTCTTGGACTGCTTTGCGGCAATCTGGCCGATGATGTAGCGGCCCTGGTGGAACTTGGAGTTATAGGTGGCGACGTTGTCGGCGGTCTTGTAGCCGGTTGCGTGCTCGAATTTCACGTCCGGGAATTTCTTCGCGACCTTGATGGTCGGGTTCATGTAGCCGAAAGACGTGGTGAAAATGATGTTGCAGCCTTCCCGGGCAAAACGCTCGATAGCGCGTTCCGCGTCCGGGCCTTCGGGTACGCTTTCAAGATAGGCGGTCTCGACCTTGTCACCGAATTTTTCTTCAACGGCCAGACGGCCCTGATCATGCTGGTAGGTCCAGCCAAAGTCCCCAACGGGGCCGACATAGACGAAGCAGGCCTTGACGTCGGCTGCCTGCGCTGCGGAACCGAGGGCAGCGAATGCCACGGCTGCAACGGTGGTTTTCAAAAGAGATTTCATTTGGTCATTCCCCTCTTGTTTAATCTCTCTAGTTTGCGATCGCGTATTTGGCCCGCGTCTTGATCGCATTCAAACACGAGCCGGGTTCCCTGCCGTCCTCTATCGGTCCGGCACAAATGGTTTCCCAAGACATGCAGGTGTGTTGACCAGCGTCAGCCTGCGATTGGCGGAAATCAGAACAAGCACTGCGATTGTCGCGATATACGGCAAGCTGGACAGGAGTTGCGATGGAATATCGAACTCCAATGCTTGCGCATGCAGATTCAGGACGCTGACCGCTCCGAAAAGGTAAGCTCCGATAACAACGCGAAGCGGCAGCCAGGACGCGAAAACAACCAGCGCAAGCGCAATCCAGCCACGTCCTGCTGTCATGTTTTCAACCCATTGCGGCGTGTAGGCAAGCGAAAGGTAAGCGCCCGCGAGCCCGGCGCAGGCTCCGCCAAAGAGGATTGCCAGGAACCGGACTTTCACGACCGAATATCCAAGAGCATGCGCAGAACCGTGATTGTCGCCGACGGCCCGGAGCACGAGGCCAACCCGGGTTCTGAAGAGGCCATAAGCAACAAAGGCAACGAGCGCAAAACTCACGTACACCAGTGCATCCTGCTGGAAGAAAACGGGTCCGAAAAAGGGTATTTCCGACAGAACGGGAATATAGAGCTGCGGAAGGTCGAGGCCAGGAACGCCGATAAATGCCTCCCCGATCATGCCTGACAGACCGATTCCCAGGATCGTCAGGGCAAGACCGGTCGCGACCTGATTGGCGACGAGGAAGAGAACCAGCACGCCAAAGAGCGCCGACATCGCCATGCCTGCGGTAATTGCGGCGATGACGCCGAGCGAACCCGAACCTGTCTGGTTGGCGACGGCGAAGCCGATAACAGCCCCCATGATCATCATACCCTCGACGCCAAGATTCAAGACGCCGGACCGTTCGACAACAAGCTCGCCGACGGCTGCAATAAGCAGAGGGGTGGCGGCTGTGATGACGGTCAGCAAAACGGCTTCAAACATGGGAGGCCTCCCCGTCTCCAATGCGCCGCGACGTGAAGCGGATCCGGTAGAGGATCAGCGTGTCGCATGCGAGGACGAAAAACAAAAGCAGACCCTGAATGACGCTCGCGATCTCATTCGAAACGCCCATCGCGGACTGCACGCCTTCACCGCCGATATAGGATAGCGCCAGAACGAAACCGGCGATGATGATGCCGATCGGGTTAAGGCGGCCCAGAAAGGCAACGATGATGGCCGTGAAGCCATAGCCCGGCGAAATGGACGGCAGAAGCTGGTTCAAGGCGCCCGAGACTTCCATTGTCCCGGCCAGACCCGCGAGCCCACCGGCCAGAGCAAAAGAAAACAGCGTCAGCCTCTTGGAGGAAAATCCGGCAAAACTTCCGGCTCGGGGACTTTCGCCCATGACCCTGATCTCAAAACCCTTCAACGTCTTTGCCAGGACTATGGCCAGAATGACAGCGACTATGATCGTTATGGGAGCGGAAAGGCTCATCGTCCCGCCAAAGACTTCCGGCAGCGTCGCAGCATCGGAAAAAATCCGCGTTTCGGGGAAATTGTAGCCGTCCGGGTCACGCCAGGGTCCTCGCACCAGATAGTCCAGAAGGAGACCGGCGACATAAACCAGCATAAGGCTGGTGAGAATTTCGTTGGTGTTGAACCGGGTCTTCAAGAGGGCTGGAATTAGAGCCCATAGCGCGCCGCCGAGGGCACCGAACAAAAGCATAAGCGGCAATGTGGCGACATTTTCGAAATCCGGATAAAGCACAGGCAACGCGGAACCGAACAGCGCGCCAACCACAAACTGGCCCTCTGCGCCAATGTTCCAGTTGTTCGACAGGTAGCAAACGGCAAGACCGCATCCAATCAGAATAAGCGGCGTGGCCTTGTCGATCGTTGCTTCCAGGGACCACTGCTGTGTCAACGGCTCAATGAAGAATTTATACAATCCAACAAACGGGTTATGACCTGTTATTGAGAAAATGACTGCAGCAGACAGTGCGGTCAGGGCAACGGCGATCACGGGTGACAGCAGCGCCATTGCCTGACTGTGTTCTTTCCTTTTGACGAGTTCGACGCGCATCAGGCCACCTCCCCTTGCGCTTCCGCACCACCGGCCATCAGGAGACCAACGCGCTCGCGTGTCATCTCTGTTGCAGGTTCGGCGTCCGAGAGGTAACCACGCGAAATAACGGCAATCCGGTCCGCGATTTCAAAGATCTCATCGAGGTCCTGGCTAATCACCAGGACAGCCGAGCCGGATCTCGCAAGATCGATAAGCGCCTGCCGGATCAGAGCGGCAGCGCCCGCGTCCACACCCCAGGTCGGCTGGTTGACAACGAGGACGCCTGGTTTCCGGTCGAGCTCGCGGCCAACGACAAACTTCTGGAGATTTCCGCCCGAAAGTGACCTAGCTTCGGGATCGTCGTGAGACATGCGAACATCGAAGGCCTGCTTGATACGCTTCTCAAGGGCACCTGCCTCGGCGTTCGAAACAAAACCGCCACCCACCAGCTTGTCGCCGGTACCATGACGCGTCAGAACGATGTTATCGGACAGTTTCATGCCGGGTACCGCGCCGTGCCCAAGCCGTTCTTCGGGCACAAAGGCGGCATTTTGCTTGCGCCGCCATGTTATGTTCCGCGAGCCACAGGGTTTTCCGTCGAGTTGCACCATCTGCGGTGCCACAGGCATCTCGCCTGAGATCGCATCGAAAAGCTCTCCCTGTCCGTTTCCGGCAACACCCGCGATGGCGACCACTTCACCGGCCTTCAGTTCCAGCGTAATGCCATTCAGCGCGGTGGCGAACGGCGTTGCAGCCGAGGCGGACAGTCCCTGCAGCGCGAGCCGGGTTTCACCTATGTCTGGCTTTGTGTCTCCTGCACTCACCGAGGCAACGTCCGCGCCGACCATCATGCTGGCCAGAGAGGCCGCCGTTTCGAGCGTTGGATCACATTCGCGCACCACCTCTCCGTGCCTAAGGATTGTCGCGTGATGACAGATCCGTTTCACTTCTTCCAGTCTGTGGCTGATGTAAAGAACGGCACAACCTTCCGATGCGAGACGCTGAAGTGTCAGAAACAGCTGATCGGCTTCCTGCGGCGTGAGAACCGACGTCGGCTCGTCCATGATGATCAGCTGCGGCTCTTGAAGGAGACACCGCACAATCTCGATGCGTTGACGTATCCCGACGGGCAGGTCGGCGACGATATCGTCCGGGTTCAGAGGCAATCCGTAGTCACGCGAAACCGTTTCAATCCGCTTCGCAAGATCCGACATCTTTCCAGGATTTGGCAGGGCAAGCGCGATGTTTTCGACAACATTGAGCGCTTCGAACAGGGAAAAGTGCTGAAACACCATTCCGATGCCAAGTTCTCTAGCCGTCGCAGGGTTTCCGATGGAAACCTTTTGGCCCTGCCAGAAGATTTCACCGGCATCCGGCTCCAGTGAGCCGTAGAACATTTTGACAAGAGTCGACTTTCCAGCGCCGTTTTCTCCCAGTAGCGCGTGAATTTCACCCCGATTGATGACGAGGTCGACATTATCGTTGGCCAAAATGTCGCCAAACCGTTTGGTCAGCCCCTTTGCGTCCAGCAAGGTTTCCTTTCCGGATCTGTCCTGCTGCTGCACAGTTTCGTTTACCTCTGGAAGAGTTGTCTCTGCCACGCTGTCCCCCAAGCGAATGCCGCCTTATTGACCATGTGTTATCTTTTGTGCAAGCCCCGGATCCGCAGACGACTGTCTATGCAGTGCCTCGTCATGCGCCAGCAGTTCCACCGCGATGCCTGCCGCGATCGCCGCCGGATGCTTTGATTTGACGGTTGAAGCCCCGATGGGGCAGATCATGTGCGATAACAAGGCGTTGTCTATTCCTCTTGCGTTCAAACGTTTCAAAAACCGTGCCCTCTTGGTTTTCGATCCGATCACTCCGCAATATCCGAAGGTTTGTTTCAGCAAGGCGCGTGCCATTATCTCTTCATCGAGCGCGTGCGAGTGCGTCATCGCAACGACAAATGCTCCTTCCGGTGCTTCATCCAGCATTGCGGCAGGATTGTCGACACAGACTTTCGTGACATTTGAAGGTACCGGTCCGGGGAACTGAACTGGCCTGCTGTCTACCCACGTGATTTCAAAGGGCAGCGGCGCAAGCGCAAGCACGAGGGCCTTTCCCACATGCCCCGCACCAAAGAGCATGAGATGGCGCGTTTCGTTGCCAAAAAGCTCGTAAAGAGTTGCCGTCCCGGTCTTGTCTTCCGAAATGGCGAAGGGGCTGTCAGGTGCGGTTTCCAGGAGACGCCGTGGACCCAAGGACCCACCCGAAAGCTCCGCACATGTGCCAAACGAAGATAGGCTCACCTCGGCCTCGGCAAGCTGCATTGCGGTCTCCAGCGAATTCCGGGTGAGGACCTCGATTGAGACCGATGCGCGGCCACCACAGCACTGACCGAGATCAGGCCCGAGTGAAACAGTATTAAGAACGAAACTTTCCCGCTCTTCGCGCACCGCCTCCGCGGCCATCCGGATGACTTCAAACTCGAGAGTACCGCCGCCGATTGTGCCGTAAAACGCGGCGTCCGGACGGACGACCATTCGGGCGCCGGCTTCGCGAGGAGTCGAGCCGTCGACCCGTGAAATCGTGACGAGGGCGCACGAACCATCCGTTTTCAAACAGTTGGTGATGTGTCCCCAGACCCTCATGCGTGCACCTTTCTTCGGCGCATGTCCTGAACTGCTTTCATGATCGCCTCAGGTGTCGCGGGAGCATCAAGGTCCGGTACTTCTCCCGGTGCGATACTGGCAACGGCATCGACAATCGCGCAGAAGACGGAATTGGCCAGCATGACTGGTGGCTCTCCAACGGCCTTTGAACGATAGATGGTGTCCTGAGGATTGCCTCTGCCTTCATACAGCTGGACGGTGAAATCGGCCGGGATATCGGATGCAGTCGGGATTTTGTAGGTCGAGGGCGCATGAGTGCGCAGCCGCCCCTCGTCGTCCCAGACCAGCTCTTCTGTCGTCAGCCAGCCCATACCCTGGACGAATCCACCCTCGATCTGTCCAAGATCGATTGCCGGGTTCAAGGAATGCCCGACGTCGTGGAGAATATCGACACGGTCGACCAGCATTTCTCCCGTCATTGTGTCGATCGTGACTTCTGAGCACGCGCCCCCAAAAGCGAAATAGTAGAACGGCCGCCCCGACACGGTTTCGCGATCCCATGTGATCCCGGGCGTGGCGAAATATCCGGCGTGCGACATCTGTATGCGGCCCACATAGGCCTGTTTCGCAATCTCGGAGAGCGGGTAGTTCTTTTCGCCGATCAGAACCTTGTTGTCACCGAAGTGAATGACGTCGGCGCCGCACTGGTGCTGCTCGCACAGGAATTCAACAAGACGTGCTTTGATCTCCTGCGCCGCGCGTTTGGCAGCCATGGCATTGAGGTCCGTCCCGGAAGACGCAGCGGTCGGGCCGGTATTGGGAACCTTCGACGTGTTCGTTGCGGTAATAATGACTTTGTCCATCGTCACGCCGAATTCCTCAGCGACGACTTGGGCGACCTTCTGATAGAGCCCCTGCCCCATTTCCGTTCCGCCATGGTTCAGATGAACCGACCCGTCAGTGTAAAGATGGACCAGGGCGCCTGCCTGGTTCAGATGCTTCAACGTAAAGGAAATGCCGAACTTGACCGGCGTCAGTGCAAGTCCTTTCTTCAGGACCGCATTGGCATCGTTAAAGGCCGTTATCTCCTCACGGCGCGTCCAGTAGTTGCTCTCCCGCTCGAGTTTCGAAATCAGGTCATGCATGACGTCGAATTCTTCGACGGGCATGCCATAGGGCGTCATATTCCGCTCGCCGTCATAGAAATTCAGTTTGCGAATATCCAGGGGATCCTTGCCCAGACGAATGGCGATCGCGTCGATCATCCGCTCTGCGGCCAGCATGCCTTGCGGTCCGCCGAACCCACGAAAGGCGGTATTCGAGCAGGTGTCCGTGCGGAGCCGTCGAGAACGGATGGAGGCATCCGGATAGAAGTAGCTGGAATCGGCATGGAACATTGTGCGGTCGTTCACGCCGAGTGACAGGTCAGCCGAATATCCGCAGCGCGCCAGGAACTCCATATCGACCGCACGAATGCGGCCAGATACGTCATGGCCGACTTTCCAGTTGACCTTAAAATCATGACGTTTGCCAGTCATGATCATGTCGTCGTCCCGATCAAGACGCAGCTTACAGCACCGGCCGGTTTTCTGGCATGCGATTGCGGCAAGTGCCGCCCACTGGTTGGCCTGGGATTCTTTGCCGCCGAACCCGCCGCCCATCCGGCGGACTTCCGCGGTAACCAGGGCATCGCTGACACCGAGCACTTTTGCGACCGTGTGCTGCACTTCGGTCGGGTGCTGTGTTGAGGAGTAGACCAGCATTCCGCCGTCTTCCTGCGGCACGGCCATCGCGACCTGTCCTTCGAGGTAGAAATGCTCCTGTCCGCCGATCGTCATGGAACCGGACAAGACGGTTTCGGAGGCCTGGAGACCCGTTTCAGGAGAGCCTCGCCTGAACTGGTAATCAGGCAACACAGTCGTGTCGGCGGCCACCGCGTCATCGGGTGTCAGGATGGGCGTGATCGGTGCAACATCGATCCTCGCCTTGAGCGTTGCCTTGCGGGCAATATCCCGGGTCTCGGCGACGACGGCAAAAACAACCTGCCCGAAAAAGAGAATTTCTTCCTCTGCCAGCACCGGGTCATCGCCAAAGGCGGAGGAACAATCGTTTATTCCGCTGATATCGGCGGCGGTGAGAACTGCCACAACACCGGGTGTTGCCCGTACATCCGTGAGGTCAATTGACGAAAGCCGGCCACGCACCGCATGTCTTGTCCAACCGGGTGCAATATGGAGTGTTCCAACCGGTTCTACGATATCGTCAATATAGGTCGCGGTGCCGGAAACATGTTTTGCCGCACTGTCATGCGGCAACGCCTTGCGAACGTGCTTAAGCGGTGCCGAAACATTTTCCCGATCAAGCGGCTCGGTCATTGTCCGCTCCCCGTCTTGCCGAAATCCTGATGTCACCGGGAGCCGTTCCGCTGACTTCCATCAGCGCCTTTGCGAGCAAGGCTCTCGCTGTCTCCATCCTGTAGTCAGCGCTGGCACGCATATCCGTCAGAGGTTCGAAGTCGTTGAGCAGCGCCTGCATGGAGGCACCCCAGCTGGAGGGGTCTTCAAGAACAGCGCCGGTCAGGGCCCGCTCGGCATTGGGCGCGCGGGTCGGCGTTCCTGCCATGCCGCCAAACGCGATCCGGGAGGCGACGATGGTGCCGTCTTCGATCGTGAAGCGGAACGCGCCCATGACAGAAGAAATGTCCTGATCGAACCGTTTGGAAATCTTGTAGCAGCGGAATGCCTGGTTGCTGGACAAGCGCGGCACAAACAGGCCTGTCACGAATTCACCTTCGTTGCGGTCCTGCCTGCCGTATTCGATGAAAAAATCCTCAAGGGCAAGCGCACGGGAGCCTTCAAGCGATTGCAGTTCAAGCGTCGCTCCCAGGGCGATCAGGGCTGGCGGCGTATCGCCGATCGGTGAACCATTGGCAATGTTGCCGCCAACCGTTCCCGAGGCGCGCACCTGCTTGGAGCCGATCCTTTTCCAGAGCTCGCCCAGATCTTCCGAAATGCCGGTAACCGCTTTTTCAGTCGCAGCGTAGGTCGCGATCGCACCGATAAGGACGCCGGACGGGCTGTCCTCGACCCTGTCCAGACCCTCGATGCGGCCAAGCCAGATCATTTTCGGCAATTCGCGCAGATGTTTGGTTATCCAAAGACCGACGTCGGTGCCGCCCGCAATGAGCGTTGCATCCGGATGCTGCCCATAAAGGGCGGCCAGGCCGTCCAGTGTAGACGGTGCCGAAAAGAAGCTCGTGGCGTCTCCGATGAAGATGTCCCGGCTGTCGGCGAGCATCTGGAGTGTCTCGCGCGTTTCGTTTGCCCGCCAGGAAAAGGCATCATCCGTGGCGTCAAAGCAAACCTCAAGCGCCGCGTCCACGATCGGCCGGTAGCCCGTGCAACGGCAGAGATTTCCGGCAAGCCACTCTGTGACGTTCTTGTGTGTCTTGTCAGCGTCGGCAGCATGATAGAGCGTAAAGAGCGTCATGATGAAACCGGGTGTGCAAAAGCCGCATTGCGACCCGTGCAAGTCCACCATGGCTTTTTGAACGGGGTGAAGACGTTCGTCCTGCACAAGATCCTCAACCGTGACGATCTCCGCTCCGTCGATCATTCCAAGAAGCAGGATGCAGCTGTTGACCGGCTGATAAACCAATTGTCCGTGAACAAGGCGCCCAAGCGCTATCGTGCAGGCACCACAGTCGCCCTCACCGCATCCTTCCTTGGTTCCTGTTTCTCGCCTGCGAAGACGCAGGTAATCCAGTAGGGTTTCGGTGGGGCCGACATTTTCAAGTTCGATAATTTCGCCGCCCTTGAGGAAACGAATGGTGTCCCGCATTGTTCAGCTTCCCCTGTAGGTCGAGTAGCCGAACGGCGAAAGCAAAAGCGGAACATGGTAGTGCCCGTCCGGCTCCGCGATACCGAAGCGAATTGGAATTACATCCAGAAACAGGGGCTTCGGGAGATCTTGTCCGGTATCTTTCAAGTAGTCGCCGGCGTGAAACTGCAATTCGAATTCCCCGATTTCGAAACGGTCGCCTTCAAGGATCGGGGCATCGACACGACCATCGGCGTTGGTAACGTGAGATGAGAGAAGCACTGGTGCGTCACCCCTGTGCCAGAGATCGATTTTCAATCCTCTGGCGGGTTTGCCCAAGGCTGTATCCAAAACGTGCGTTGTCAAACGCCCCATTGACTTTCTCCCTCTTGCGGCAAACCTCCGCAAAACTGTCATAAAATGTGCCTTAAAAAAACGAGGAACCAAAGCGCTCATTTGAGACCTTTATGATGCCGAATTGGCATCAATTGTCGTCAGTTGGTCCTTCAAGGCGAGCACTGCGTGATCAAAAAACATTCCAGGCGCAAGTGCAAGCGCGCGCAATGATGACGTTATCACACACAAACGGTCCGCTTGAAGTGGCGCGTCGGTCAGCGGTTTGAAAACGAGCCCGCCGGAGGCAAGATCATCCTCGCAACCGATCAGCGTCTGGAATCCGATCACGTCTTCCTCGCGTGCCAGAGCGCGCATCAACCGAAGAGAGTTGGCTTCCACATAGGTTCTCGAGGCTCCCGGTATTCTGCTTCGGACAAGATCCAGACGAGTGCGCAGAGAAAGCCCTTCGGCGGGAAGAGCGACCGGATATTTCAGGCAGTCCTGAAGGCCGAGGTTCTTTTCGCCTGCAAGCGGGTGTCCTGGTGTCATCAGCGCACCGATGACCAAGTTGTGCTGAAAAGCCACGGTAAGAGCGGAATTTTCCGGCGGATCAAATGTAAAACCGACATCTGCTTCCGCCGTTTCAACTTTTCTCGCAGCTTCCTGCGACGACGAGACGGAAACACTCACGTGAATGCCCGGATACTGCTTGCGGAAACTGGTGATCACCGCCGGCAGCAGTTTTTCAGACACGCTTTCAACGCTTGCGATCGAGACTGATCCGCGCCGCAATCCACGTAAGGCATCGAGCTCCGCGACGGTTCCCTCAAAGTCTGAAAATGTGCGACGGACATGTGCGAGGAGAAGCTCACCGGCCTGTGACAGTCTGATGCGGCGCCCGACACGTTCGAAAAGCTGCAGCCCGAGGGATTCCTCCAGCCACAGGATCTGGCGGTTGACTGCGGACGAGGCAACGTTGAGTTCCCGCGAAGCCGCCCGGATAGAGCCGGCTTCCGCGGCCGCGAGAAAGTAACGCATCGCGGGGCTGTAGAGATTACGCGACAAATCCTGTGCCCGGCCGGATAGACTACCCATTCCAGCGCCTATGGGATCAAGACTGTGGTGCCTGTGGTCTTTCTGCCTTCAAGATCTTCGTGCGCCTGGATCGCGTCTGCCAGCCTGTATTCCTGGTTTACCTTTACCTTGACGATCCCTTTTTCAACGACATCAAACAGTTCCGCTGCGGTACTTTCAAGAGCGTCACGGGTCGCGATGTAATTGAACAGCGTCGGTCTGGTCGCAAAAAGCGAACCCTTCTGCGCGAGCAGACCCAGATTGAAGTCGCTGATCACCCCCGAAGACTGGCCGAAGCTGACCCACAAGCCGCGTGGTTTCAGGCAATCAAGCGATCCGGGATAAGTGTCCTTGCCGACGGAGTCATAAACAACGTCGCATCCGCCGCCGTCGGTGATCTCCTTGACGCGATCTACGAAATTCTCCGTCCGGTAGTTGATCATGTGCTGGAAGCCGTGAGCCTTTGCCAGCTCGATTTTTTCCTGCGATCCTGCGGTTCCGATGACGGTTGCACCTAGATGAGCGGCCCACTGGCCGGCGATAAGACCGACACCGCCAGCTGCTGCGTGAAACAGCAGGGTTGTGTCCGGCCCGACTGAATAGGTTTGCCGAAGCAGATACTGGGCCGTCATGCCCTTGAGCATCATGCCGGCTGCGGTCCTGTCGTCGATTCCATCCGGCAGTGCGACGAGACTGTCGGCTGAAATGACCCGCTCCTGCGCGTAAGCGCCAATGGCGCCGACATAGGCAACACGATCGCCCGGCCCGACATGCGTCACGCCTTCCCCAACGGACAGAACGATCCCTGCGCCTTCATTACCGGGAGAAAACGGCGTGCCGGCGGGCGCAGGATATAGGCCCGAGCGAAAATACGTATCGATGAAATTCAAACCGATCGCAGTGTGTCGGATCCGAGCTTCGCCGGGCCCGGGTTCGCCGACTTCGATCTGTTCCCAACGCATAACGCTGGGGCCGCCCGTTTCATGGACGCGGATTGCCTGAACCATCTGAACCTCCAGGAGGCCTTTCGCCTCATTTTTTCATTTGCCTGGCGGAACACTAATGATTTCAAGGCGTCCCGAAAAGGCCGTTTTGGAGGTTAGTCGACCCTGTCAATGAGTTGCTGGATTGCAGAGACGGAAAACAGATAGATGCTCGACACTGTAAAGAGTAGAGCGCCGATCCCTTCAAGCGCCATACCATTGATGATGGCATACCCGGCCAGTCCCATCCAAAGCAACGTGATTGGCAGGGTCACGATGCGCCAGCGGCGGACACGGACAGGATGAACGAAACGGATCGGTGCAAAGGTCAAAGCACAGCACAGCAGGACGGTTGCAATGGTAAACGTCTGTGACGGTGACAGGACCATCAGGCCGAAAACGACCATGTTCCATCCTGCCGGAAACCCCTTGAAGGATCCGTCGGGCGTTTTCATGCCGTTGTCTGCAAAATAAAGAGCGCCGGTAAAGACGATCAGGCCTCCGCAGATCCAATTCCAAGGCTGCGACAGCATTATGCTCCAGGAGAGCGCAAAAGCCGGCAGGAACACATAGGTTGCGTAATCGATGACAAAGTCGAGCGAAGCGCCCGACCAGCGCGGCAGGCGTTCTGCAATATTGAAGCGGCGTGCCAGCGGGCCGTCGATGCCGTCGATGAAGAAGGCCAGCCCGAGCCATGCGAACATTTCCGCCCATTTGCCTTGTGCACCGGCCAGAAGCGCAACAAGAGCAATCGGGGCACCGGACGCCGTAAGGACATGAATAAGAAATAGGGCGGGTTCGGGCGCTTCCTTGCCCGGGGTAATGTCCGTCACGGGGTATCCTCACACAAAAGCAACACGGCGCACACAGGATTTGCGGCCTGTTTCAGGCGCTAACGCCTTCCCCAACTGACCACCATCTGCCGTGTCCGGGGAGTAATATTGCAATCGTATGACAGTGTGAACCGAAAAAACAGTCCCCGGCGTATTTCTGTCAGAAATCAGAGCGGCGCTTCAGGCATAAATGGCAATCGTCAGAAAAACCGCCCACAGGACGAGAAAAACGCCGATCGCGGGCGGCGCGATCCGGCTTGGGAACGCTTTTTCCAGCGCCATCACACCGCCAAGAAGCGCAATCCATAGAATATTCATGAGCCCGACCGCGAACATGACAGTCATCACCGCCCAGCAACATCCCAAACACGCCCACCCCTGAACGAGTCCCTCACGGTATCCGGCAAGAAATCCCGGGTTTTCACCGGTCGAAAATACCCAGCGCGGATACCAGCAGCGCTGAAGACACGCTTTCTTGGCCGGTGTGAACTGGTAAACACCCGCCGCAAACAAGACCGATGTCGTCAAAGCCATGCTGGCCGGGGCCATCATATCATTCAGGCTTCCGGCTTTGGACAATATCCATTGAGCAAACGTGGCAACAACCGCGTAGCCCAGCCAGACGGTGAGGTAACCGAATACGGATGCCACGCCCGTCCGCGCCACACTTTGTCGACCATACCCCAGGCGAACAAGACTGTCCTGATAGGCTCGGAACATCGGGAGCGCACCTGGCAACATCATTGCCGTCGACATCATCGCCCACATTGCAAAAATCTTTACAACGTCAAGACTGTTCAGGGCTGGGGTCGGCATCCCGAAAGTCGCGCCTGCGGGGAGGCAAATCACCGCAAGTGCCGCCCGGGCTTCCGCAGACAGACCATTGAACAGATTGAACTGATTGAAGACCTGCATGCCCGGCCCGGCCGTTGCCATGTCCATCGACGGCACCATGGCGGCAACCATTGCACCAAGGTAGATCCATCCCGAAGCACTGAGGGCAAGGACAACGGTCACAATGATGGGCCAACCGGATTGACCGGTCGATTTGGCAAGTTCTTTCCCGTTGTCTGTGTTGCGCGTTGTGGCAGCTGTCATTGAGTGTTGTTTGCTGTGTCGATGTCCGGTTCATCCGGATGTACTACGGTTCTAACGCCGACGGCTTTGATCTTGCTCATGTCTGACGCACTATCTGGATCATACAGGTTCTGACTGAAATGCGCCTGCGTGGTTTCGTCTCGTTGAAGAATCTCTTCAGGAGGACATGTTCTAGTCAGGTCGCGAGCAGATCGGGTCAACACAATGCCAAAATCAAAAAAACCGGACATTCAGGATATCGTTGTCGTCGGAGGTGGTCTTTCGGGACGTATTGCCGCTCTGAAACTCGCTCAACTGGGTTTCAGCGTTAGCCTTGTTGCGCCCGTATCCGGCCATTCCGATGGACGCACGACGGCGCTTTGGCAAAAATCGATTTCGCTTCTGGAAGACATTGGCGTTTGGGACGAGCTTGTCGAAGACAGTGCCCGCCTGAAAAAGATGCGAATGATCGATGACACCGATCGGCTCTTCCGGGCACCGGAAGTCGTTTTCGATTCAAGTGAACTCGGATTGGAAGAGTTCGGATTCAATATTTTAAACAGTAAACTTAATAAGAAACTTCAAGAAAAATGCGACGCAGAAGCGGGCTTGACCTGCGTGACGGACAGCGCCGGTTCAGTGACCTATTCCGATGACTTTGTTGAAGTGTGCCCGGGATCCGACAAGCCCGTGAGAGCGAGACTGGCGGTTGCAGCCGATGGGCGTCAGTCGCTGCTTCGGCAAGCGGCCGATATCGAAGTGAAATCCTGGTCCTATCCCCAGGTGGCGGTTGTGCTGAATGTTGAACACAGGCTTCCGCACGCTGATATCTCGACGGAATTCCATACGCAGACCGGACCCTTTACGCTTGTCCCCCTGCCCGGGCGAATGTGCTCAATCGTTTGTGTCGAGACGGAAGAAGGCGCGAACCACCTTCTTTCGATGCCACCGGCTGAGCTTGCGCGCGAACTTGAACGGCGCGCTCATTCCATTGTCGGAACGTTCGAAATTGTGTCCGACGTTCAGCATTTTCCGCTGTCCGGATTGAATGCGCGCAGTCTCATCGGTCAAAGGCTGGCCCTTATCGGTGAGACCGCACATGTGTTCCCGCCGATTGGTGCACAGGGGCTCAACCTGTCGCTTCGTGATATCGATGATCTGGCGAGCACGCTGCAGAGCGCTCGCATTCGCGGCAGCGATATCGGTGGCGTGGCTGTGTTGCAGTCTTATGAAGATCGGCGACGAAGCGATATCGCATCGCGTACAAACGCGGTTGACGCGCTGAACAGATCCCTGCTCACCTCGTTCCTGCCGGCACAGATTGTGCGCAGTGCTGGCATGTACATGGCAGGACGCATCGGTCCGCTCAGGCGGCTGCTGATGCGAGAAGGCATGGCACCGCGCCTTGGACTTCGCCTTCCATAGCGATCACACGAAATCTCCATTGCCGCGTTCTGGCTATCGGGAGCGGTGGTATGTAAAGGCCATGGTGATCATTTGCCGGATTTCATCTTCCGGCAGCGGATCTTCAGACCTGAAATGAACGCTTCTGTTGCCACCAAAACACACATGGGGAAAGAGCGCGCGCCAGTGCGAAACCAATGATGTCTGACAGTGCACGAACAGGACCACATCCCCCTCGCCTGACGTGTCGCGGTCAATCCGAACGGTCGTGCCTGTTTTCGGTTTCACGGTCAGGAAGCTGGGCTGTCCCCACTTAAGTGTCTCTTCCACTTCGCCGATGGCTTCGTTTTGCTCGGCCACGTCCAAAATGAGGCGGCGCAGATGAAGCAACTTGTCTCTGATAGGTTCAGGATGTTGCCCAATGGTCTCCAAGAGGGTCTTGTTTTCATTCATTGCTGATACCCAGGGCGATGCGCGTGAACTTATCCGGTCGGCAATATGCCAGAGGTTATCGCCCAAATGAATGCGGTCACGGTGATTATCGACACCGCCGTACCGACGAGCACGAAACTCGATGCCCGCTGCACGTATGTTCCGTATTGCTGAGCAATAACAAAGACGTTTGTGGCCGGTGGCAGGCAGGACATGAGTACGGCCGTTGCGACCCAGCTCGGGTCGAAGCCTCCGAGCCACGACAGCAGCAGAAAGATGAGGATCGGGTGCAGCAGCAGTTTGACCGACAGCACCAACGGCAGTTCGACCGGTATCCGTCCGATTGGCCGGATCGCTATCGACACGCCCATGGCAAAGAGCGCGCATGGAGCTGCGGCATTGCTGAGGTAAAGCAGGAGTGTGTTGATCGCCTGCGGTGGCCGGAATTCGAAAGCAGCCGCCGAAACACCGGCGATCGTTGCGAGGATGAACGGGTGCGTGAAGATCTTTATGATGATCTGCTTCAGCGTTCCCAGGATTGTTTCGTTTTCCGTTCCGGCCAAAGCCATCAGCAGCGGCGCCAGAATGAACATGAGCGCGTTGTCGAATGTCAGGATCAGTGCGGTCGGCACGGTCGCCTGTTCGCCGAGAACGGCAAGCGTCAGTCCGGGACCCATATAACCGACATTTGAATAGGCGCCGGCGATCCCCAAGATCGTCGATTCTCCGATGTTGCCGCGCGTTGCGACCACCCCGATGCAAAAGGAGATCGCAAATACGATATAGGTCGTGAACGTCGTTGCCGCGATATAAGAGAAATTTGCCAGTTGCTCGAACGGTGTTTCCGAAAGCAGCCGGAAAAACAGGGCCGGAAGCGCCAGATAAATGACGAAAAAATTCATCCAGGCAAGACCCGCTTCGGGAATGTTTTTAATTTTCCCGGCGCCATAGCCCAGAAGAATGAGCCCGAAGAACGGCAGGGCCAGAGTGATTACGTCCAGCATTCAGATTCCGAGATTTGATGCGGCAATCGGCATTGAAGCGTCCTTTCAAAGAGGCTTGCATCTCGCAAAGAGCTTGGATATGGACGCCTCACAAGCGGATCGTTGTTCGTCCCGCATTCCAATCAGGTCTGGATCGGCACTGCAAGGCCGCAATTTGGCCGAGATGACCTGAAATCGCCCATCGCGCAGATTGGGCAAACAAAAGCGAGAGTAGCCACTCCCAAATGTCTCGAAAGAAAAGACAAAGGAAACATCCGAAACGGTACGCGTTTCAAAACCGTATCGAGGGCATCGCGCTCAATCTCGCTATTTTTCTCTTTCGTCTCATCCCGGTTGACGCAGCCTCTTATTTAATGGGCAAAGCCTGGCGCTTGTTTGCACCGCTCAACCCACGCCACAAACGCGCGTTGCTGCATCTTCAAAAGGCGTTTCCTTCGATGAACGATGAGAAGCGGGAACGGATCGTTCGCGGCATGTGGGAAAACCTTGGCCGGGTTGCGGCAGAGACATTTCATATCGACCGGCTTTTGAAACAGGACCACCGGTTTGAGGCCGTTGCGGACGAGACGACAGCAAAAGTCCTTGCCGGTGACCAGGCCTGTCTTCTTGTGTCTTTCCATAGCGGTAACTGGGAATTGTGTGTTCAGCCCGTGGTGAGCCGCGGCATAGACGTCACGGGTGTCTATCAAGCGCTTAGAAACCCGGAAGCCGATCAGGCTCTAAGGTCTCTTCGGCAAGATCTCTACCGCGGCGGCCTGTTGTCGAAAGGACCCGAGACAGCACGGAAGATACTCGGAACGCTGAAGAGCGGCGGTGTTGTTGCCATGATGGGTGATCTTCGCGAAGCAAGGGGCATTCAGGTGCCTTTCTTCGGTCAGATGGCCTATGCCAACACGGTCCCTGCATCACTGGCGCGCTCATGCAACGTTCCGATCGTTCTCGGGCGCGTCGTCCGGAAGAAAGGTGTCAGCTTTCACGTTGAAGGCCGGGCGATTACTGTTCCCAAGACAGAAGACCGGCAAGAGGATATCAGGTCCGCGACAGCGCTGATGCATAAGATCTTCGAGGGCTGGATCAGCGAGCACCCGGAGCAATGGATGTGGATTCACAAGAAGTGGGCGCCTCCCGGAAAAAGCCTGATCAAAAGACAGGAAGTGCGCGCGATTGGTGCCAAGTCGCTGAAAAACTGATCACTGTTCCAGATATCTTACCCTTTCGGGGGATTGTTGCAGCGCAGCATTGTCGCTATAGCTATTTTCCGAACAGGAGGAGGACTGTGGTTTCATGAAAACCCCAAGCGCATTTTACAAGCCGCTCGCGATCGGAGCACCAGAGCCGTTTCGGGAGATCCCGGTATCGCTTGAGCGCATGATCCATTTCGTGCCGCCTCACATAGAAAAAATGCGTGCAAAGGTCCCTGATCTCATCGAAAAGGTGGACGTTGTTCTCGGCAACCTGGAAGACGCGATTCCTGCTGATGCCAAATCCGATGCCCGAAATGGGTTCATTCAGATGGCGCGGGACAACGACTTCGGATCAACCGGTCTCTGGACACGGGTCAATTGCCTCAACAGTCCCTGGTTTCTCGACGATATAGTTGAGATCGTCGGGGCGGTTGGCGAGAAACTGGATGTTGTCATGCTGCCCAAGGTCGAAGGGCCCTGGGACATACACTACCTCGATCAGCTTCTTGCGCAGCTTGAAGCAAAGGATGGCCTGTCAAAACCGATCCTGATCCATGCCATCCTGGAAACGGCCGAGGGCGTCAAGAACGTCGAGCAGATCGCGGCCGCAAGCCCTCGCATGCATGGCATGAGCCTTGGCCCCGCAGACCTGGCAGCCTCAAGGGGCATGAAGACAACCCGCGTCGGTGGCGGGCATCCAGACTATGCCGTCCTGTCCGATGCCGATGATGGTGGAGCGCGTGCAGCTTATCAGCAGGATCTGTGGCACTATACGGTTGGCAAAATGGTCGATGCCTGCCTTTCCTATGGCATCAAGCCGTTTTACGGCCCGTTCGGAGACTTCTCTGATCCTGCGGCATGCGAAAGCCAGTTCCGTAACGCATTCTTGATGGGGTGTCTCGGGGCCTGGTCGTTGCACCCAACTCAGATTGGAATTGCCAAAAAGGTGTTTTCACCCGATGCAGGCGAAGTGGAATTCGCACGAAAGATCCTGGAAGCCATGCCAGATGGTACCGGTGCCGTCATGATCGATGGTAAGATGCAAGATGATGCAACCTGGAAGCAGGCCAAAGTCATTTTTGACCTGGCTAAGCTTGTTGCGAGCAAAGATGCGGACATGGCCGTAATTTATGGTTTTTAGAAATTCGCAAGGCCTCTTGTATAGTGTTTAATATTACAGCGCTTGCAAGCAGGTTGCCGACACGGTATCCCGGCATTGCGTGCAGTAGGCGGACGAGTAACCATGCGAACGGCAAAATTTAGAATAGGTCAGGTCGTCCGGCACCGGATTTACCCCTTCCGGGGTGTCATTTTCGATGTCGACCCGACATTCAGCAACACGGAAGAGTGGTGGAACGCTATCCCTGAGGATGTGCGGCCCGTCCGTGACCAACCTTTTTATCATCTCCTCGCAGAAAACGAGGAGACCGAATATGTTGCCTATGTGAGTGAGCAGAACCTGGAACCGGATATGACCGGCGAACCGGTGCGCCATCCGCAGGTTGAAGAGATTTTTGAAGAGCAGACAGACGGATCCTATCTGCCACGGAGTGTGGAAATACACTGATCTGGCGGACCAGGTACGCAGCTGACAACAAACAAAAAGGCCGGAGCGTTAACTCCGGCCTTTTTGTTGTTCGCGTCTTAAACGAAACACTCGTCGTTATTGGCTGGCCTTTTGAGCGTCGATCAGCTTCTGACGCGCTTCATCTGCTCTTTTCTGCAATTCGCTCTGCAGTTCTTCCTGGCGTTTCTGCAGCTCGGAAATATCCATCGGCTCGCCGTCGTAGACCTTTGTGAACCCGATAAGGGTCATCTTGAAGACGATTTCCTTGGCCTGCTGGTTATACGGAGCCACCCGCATTTCACCACCCTGCTTCATCGCATTGATGAAAGTATCGTCGATGGCCAGTTCGGCGTAGCAAGCGTTCGGGGCGCAGATGCTGTATTTTGCCTGCACCGGCTTGCTGTCGTCGATCTGGATCCGCAGACCCGGCTGGATCAGGACGCCCGTTGGCACTGCAACGAGCAATTTCTTGCGCGCTTCACCTTCGGTTTCCTGTATCGCGATGTTGCTCAGGAACTGGCCTGTGTTGGTGCGCAGTTCAATCGAGATAAAGCAGATTTCCTTCTGCGTGTTCGGATTGGTATTGCACGCCTTCGTCCAAGGGCTTTTCTCTTCCTGGGCGAATGCGGGAGCAGCTGCGAAAGAAGACATGGCCATGAACGCTGCCGTCGCGCAACCAAACAATCCTCTTTTCAAAACACTCGTCATCGAAACGTCCTCAATCGTGCGATATGCGAATTCTTCGCGTTGTTCTGAGGCATTCCGGAAGCATCCGCAAGGCCCGTTGGAACATTAGATCCGTGAAATGCATGGTAAGGCACCGAATTAGGGCGAGAGGGTGGCCGATTTGCAACGCAATCCTTCGGTTTGATTCAAATCTGTATATCTTTGTCTTTATGTCTTGTTCGTGGCGCGTTCACAGGAACCATGTGCTACCCTTATCGGCGAGAATCAAGGGAATCTCTGATGGTTGTTATGCGTCTCTTTCAGATTGTGATGTCTGCTTTTGGTAAAGCTGACAATCGGCGGATTGTTATCGCAGCACCCTTCCTGGGCGCGCTTCTTTTTGCTGCACCCGTTTGGGCTGCAGACGAGAACGTGCCGTGGACACACGCCATCTCCATGCACGGCGCGCCGGCACTCGGGCCGGACGAACCGTTTCCTTACGCAAATGCGGATGCGCCCAAAGGGGGCACAATTACGCTCGGAGTTCAGGGCACTTTCGACAGCATGAACTCCTTCATCGTTCAGGGTGGATGGACCTCGGCGCGCGGGATGCGCGAACGCGAGTTTGGAAACAATATCCTCGAAAGTCTGATGGTCCGCTCCTACGCGGAGCCGTTTTCACTCTACGGATTGATTGCACAACGCGTGCGCATGCCAGACAGCCGCGAGTGGATTGAATTCGAACTTAATCCGGAGGCCAAGTTTTCCGACGGCACACCGGTAACGGTCGACGACATCATCTTCTCACTCGACATCGTTCGCGACAAAGGACGGCCGCCTTACCGGAACTGGTACGCGGCAATCACTGAAAAGGAGGTGACGGCTCCCAATCGTCTGAAGCTGACCTTCGAGAATGGTGACAACCGGGAACTGCCTCTCCTGATCGCTTTGGCTCCGATCTTTTCCGAGAAGCACACAGACGCGGAAAATTTCGACAAATCTTCTTTAACCCCGCCAATCGGCTCAGGTCCCTATACCTTCAAGACAGTCCAGCCGGGCCGGCTGGTGGTTTACGAAAAGAACCCGGACTACTGGGCCAAGGACCTCCCGGTCAAAGCCGGCTTCGATAATTTCGATGAGATCCGCATCGAATATTTCCGCGATGAGACAACACTTCAGGAAGCCTTCCGGAAAGGTCTTGTCAAAGCGCTGCAGTTTCGCGATCCCGCCCGTTGGGCAACCGGTTTCGACTTTCCGGCCGCAAAGGAGGGCAAGGTCGTCCAATTGAGCATTCCGCGCGGTGTTCCAGCCCCGATGCAGGGCATTGCCTTCAACACAAGGCGGGAACAGTTTTCCGACCTGAGGGTGCGCAAGGCTCTGCGGATGCTGTTCGACTTCAACTGGGTGAACAGAAATCTCTACTACGACCTTTTCAAACGGACAGCAGGCTACTGGGACAACTCCGAACTGTCTTCGATCGGTCGTCCGGCGAGCGAACGGGAAAAAGAACTTCTCGCCCCCTTCCCCGGTGCGGTCGATCCGGACGTCATGGCGGGTACTTGGCGGCCAGCGGACGCAGACGGATCCGGCAGGGATCGCAAGGTTTTGAGGGCGGCCCTGGCGCAACTCAAGGAAGCCGGCTACGTGTTGAACGAACGCAAGCTCGTCAATGAAGCGACAGGTCAACAGCTTGCATTTGAGATCCTTGCCAAAAATGAGGACGAAGAAAAACTTGCTCTTGCCTATATCCGAACGGTTGAACTGCTTGGCATTGCCGTAAACGTGCGGAGTGTTGACCCGACACAATTCGAAGACCGCCGCACCAAGCGCGAGTTCGATATGGTGTTCAACACCTGGTACGCTTCGCTTTCACCGGGCGCTGAACAGTACGGGCGCTGGAGCACCAAGGCTGCGGATACCGAGGGCTCTTTCAATTTTGTGGGTGCAAAAGAACCGGCAATCGATGCGCTCATCGACGCGATTGTGGGAGCGCGCAGCCGGGAGGAGTTTGTCGATGCGGTTCGGGCATTCGACAGGGTTCTGATTTCCGGCTCATATGCGGTTCCGCTCTATCACGTATCAGACGACTGGGTCGCACACTGGCAGGACGTCGTGCCGCCTGAACAGCATTCTCTCTATGGGCATGAATTTGACACCTGGTGGTCATCGTCGGCCACGCAATGATCGGACCAATGGACGAAAGACAATATGAAAGCAACCCTTGAAAACCTTGCCAAGGAGTATCACGAAAGCGGAGCCTGGTCCGATGTGCCGCTGGATGAACTCTTCCGCAAGACAGCTGCGGAGCACCCTGACCGCCTGGCGCTGGTGGATGCACCGGACCGGGCAGCGTGGACAGGCGGTGAGCCACGCCGCCTGACCTATGCTGAAGCAGATCGCGAGATCGACAGGCTCGCTGCTTTCTACAGCACGGTGGGCCTCTCCTCAGATCATGTCATCGGGGTGCAGGCACCGAATACGGTCGACACCGTTATTGCCATTCTCGCGGCATTGCGTGCCGATCTGATTGTTTCTCCTCTGCCCCTTCATTGGCGTCAGAAGAACGTTGTGGAAGCGCTCAATTCCATTGGTGCAAAAGGTTTCATTGCGGCGGACCGGATTGAAACGAGAGATGTCGGCACGGCAGCGCGTGATGTTGCGGCAGACCTTTTTTCGCTTCGTTTTGTGTTCGGTCTCGGCAAGGAAGTCCCGGACGGACTTATCGAACTTGCTCCCATGCTGGCCGAAATGGGGGACGATCTTACGTTCACCCCTGCAGACCGTCCCGATCCAGCCGATCATACGGCAACGATCTGCTGGAGCCGGAGCGGCGAAGAAAACGTTCCGGTCAGCAGGTGTCACAATCATTGGCTCGCCGCTGCGCAGATGATTGTGAACGAGGCGCACATCAAGGAGGGAAGTACGCTCCTGGTGCCCTATTCGCTCAGCGGGCTGACCGGATTGGGCGGCGGGTTGGTGCCATTCCTCGCGACTGGCAGCACCTTGCACCTGCATCATCCGACCTCGCTTGCCAATCTTGCATCTCACGCCAATGACGTGGAAGCCGATGTGGTTATGACACCCGGTCCGCTGGCGCAGACGCTGGATAGAAAGCTGACCAACACAAAGACCACGGTTTTGGCGGCCTGGAACATATCTGCACCGCATCCGACAACCTTCGTCGCACGACGGCGCCTTGTCGATGTGCATGTCGCGGACGAGTTTGCCTTGATTGCAAAGGCGCGAGGGCCCTCCGCAAAGATCAAGGCGACAGCCTTGGGAAAGCATGACGGGTCGAACGGGTGTGAAAGCGGGCCAGCCCTCCTCGAAATAGCAGTGACAGAAGAGGTTGAGGCGCAGGTGCCGAAACTGCTGGTCAAAGGGCCCATGGTCCCCGAGATCGGCTGGCGCACGATCAATGGCGACCAGCGGCGCGTCCGATGGGAAGGCACCGGTTTCTTGAATACCAACATCAAGGTTGATCTGGTCGAAGGTGGAATTTCCGGTTTCGGCATTCCGGGCACATATGCCCTGGGGACCGGAAACCTGGAAACCATCGACGTGATCTACTCAAGCTATCCCGGGATAAAGGAAGCTGCCGCATTCGTCGTTGAGGATCATCTGCTTGGCGCGAGGATGTATGCCGCACTTGTCCCGGAATCCTCCAGCGTGCCGGACGCTGCGTCCTTTTTTGCCTATCTCGATGCTGAAGGTGTCGATCTCGCGAAAATCCCGCACCGCGTCCTCATTTTGCAGTCATTGCCGCGCAATGCGGACGGCACGATCTTCCGGGAAAAACTGACGCTGCGGACACAACGCTTGCCGGCAGCCGTCGCTTGAAAGTCATTTTTCCAAAGTGGCTCTGAACAACAGTATTAATGGGCGCAACCCGGCGAACATCTGCTGGTTGATCGGAAACTGATAATCAGGGCATCATGTCCTTGTTGGAAAAGCTAAAGTTGCTCTAGGTGGGGACTGGGCATGGATTATGAAACGTCGCTGTCGTGGCGTGGACCTTACTGGTATGCCGGGCGTCGGCCCAAACGGAACAGCAGCGGAGATGCCCCCGAGGATCTTGATGTTTCGCTGCTGAGTATGTTTGAGCGTCAAGCGACGCCCCCGACTGCCCTACCCGCGGCCATCGTCGTGGATATCGCGCATATTGAAGACGGCAAAAAACAACCTTTCTTTGACTGGCTTCTGCCTCATATCGGAAACCTGCCCTGCGACGTCCCCTTTTATGTCCTGACGGATGGCGATGACGAATTGCCCGATGGCCTTCAGGCAACGGCGATCATTGACCGTGTGGTTCCGGACGATGTTCTTCTCATGCTCATTTGCATCCACCAACGCGCATTGATGCGCTCTGAAGAAGCACAACTACGTCGAAAGGTCTTCGGCCGCATTCCGGGATTTGGGACTGCACCCCATCACACGGGCAGCAGCAGCCTGATGGTCGTCGGCCTCAGTGGCCGCTTTCTTGAGTGGCAGGATGCGAGCGACCCGAAAGTCGAGGTGGTTGGTGCATTCGATGGCAAAATGGCTGTCGAATTCATGTCAATGCGGGCTTTCGATGCTGTCGTGATCGATGCTGCATTCGAAGATGCCATCGACTACATACGCCAGATTAGGCGAGATGCGCGCTTTGCGGGCCTTCCTGTTCTTGCCGTCTGCGACGATGAAGAAGATACCGCAATGCTGTTCCGGAACGGGGCCTCTGATGTCATCGTGGGTGAAAACAGGAAAGAAACGCTAACCCGCCGCATGGTGTCGTCGATCCGGTTCGGAAAGCGGCGCCGGCTGGCAGATCGTATTCTGGCTGAGAGCCAGATGTGGTTGCGTCAGCAGATTGCCGATGGCGGCCTGGCAAGCGAATATTACTCGAGTTATCTGAAAACGTGCAGCGACGCTCTGGCTGTGCGCGGTCTGGATTTGTGGGAGATGCGACTGCAGCCGGAGCATTTCGGCATCCACGCATCGACGCCCGAGGAATTGGAAGAAATCTATACGACCCTCTTGTCGATTGCGGACGCGACCAGCCGTGACGAAGATCTGGTGTGTCTGGTCAAGGGGCTTGGCCCAGTTGCGGTTTTGAAAAACGAGGCCGGAACAGTACGATTGCAGAAGCGAATCAATTCGATCCTGACCCATACTGTGCGTTAGCCTGAGCTTTGCGATTGGTTTAGGGTGTGGACCCCTAGGGTTGGCATACGGGGCCAAATCCCTACCTTTCAACGACAACGAAAAAATTGGGTCAATCATGAACACAGCTGCTCCGATTACGGTTGACGTCGTCTCAGACGTTATGTGCCCTTGGTGTTACATCGGCAAAAGGAGGCTGGAAGCGGCTTTGAAGAGCGTGCCTCAGCTGGACGTGGATGTGCGATGGCATCCGTTTCAGCTGGACGCCACTTTACCAAAGGAAGGTAAAGATCGGCAGCAGTATCTCAGCGACAAATTCGGCGGCAAGGCGAATGCCGATGCTTTTTACAGCCGTATCAAGGATGCGGGGATGGAAGAAGGCATCGATTTTGCGTTCCAGGACATCAAGCTGTCGCCCAATACGCTTGATTGCCATCGGCTGGTCCTGTGGTCACGCTCAGACAACGTTCAAAACGACGTCGTTGAACGCTTGTTCAAGGCCTATTTCCTAGATGGCGAAGATCTGACAAATTCGGAAACGCTTGTGCGAATTTCGGAAGAAGCCGGAATGCAATCCGATCTCGTGGAGCAGCTGCTGGAGACGGAAACCGATCTCGACAAGACGGAAGCACAGGTTGCCAAGGCGCATGAGTCAGGCATTACGGGCGTTCCCTGTTTTATTATCGATGGCAGATTTGTTCTGGCCGGAGCCGAGAGAGCGGAGACGATTGCAGCCGCTCTCCTCCACGCTGAAGAAACACGAAGCAACCCGGACGCATCTGATCCCGATTGAGGTGTGAGAGCCAACATCTTAAAACGAAAAACCCCGCCATGATGGCGGGGTTTTGTTTGGTGCCGGTTCGGTCCGAGCGGCTCAGCCTTTCAGAATGGACCGTCCTGCATAGACAGCCTGCGGACCGAGTTCCTCTTCAATGCGGATCAGCTGATTGTATTTTGCAAGCCGGTCGGAGCGGGCAAGCGAACCGGTTTTGATCTGCCCGCAATTGGTCGCAACGGCAAGATCGGAAATCGTTGAATCTTCGGTCTCTCCAGAGCGGTGCGACATTACTGCCGTATAAGCAGCCTTGTGGGCCGTTTCGACCGCATCGAGAGTCTCAGACAATGTGCCGATCTGGTTGACTTTGATCAGGATCGAGTTTGCAACGCCGAGATCAATTCCCTTGCGCAGGCGCTCGGAGTTGGTGACGAACAGATCATCGCCGACAAGCTGGCAGGAGTTGCCGATAAGGTCGGTGGTGGCTTTCCAACCATCCCAATCGTCTTCCGCAAGCCCGTCTTCAATGGAAATGATCGGATAACGGGATACCAGATCGCCGAGATATTTTGCCATCTCTTCAGGTGCGAGCGACTTGCCCTCACCTTCGAGCACGTATTTTCCGTCCTTGAAAAACTCCGTGGACGCGGCGTCGAGCGCCAGATAGACGTCTTCTCCGGGCTTGTATCCGGCGGTTTCGATCGCCTTCATGACAAAGCCGATTGCTGCGTCCGTTGATTCCAGGTTGGGCGCAAATCCACCTTCATCGCCGACATTGGTGTTGTGTCCGGCCCCATTCAGCGCCTTTTTGAGCGTGTGGAAGATTTCGGAACCCATCCGGACTGCTTCGCTGAGGCTGTCCGCCCCGACCGGCATGATCATGAACTCCTGAAAGTCGATCGGATTGTCCGCATGCGCGCCGCCATTGATGATGTTCATCATCGGAACAGGCAGCGTTCTGGCAGATGTGCCACCAACATACCGGTAGAGCGGCAAGCCGGACGCTTGCGCTGCGGCTCGTGCGACAGCCAGTGAAACGCCCAGGATGGCATTCGCGCCGAGGCGAGCCTTGTTTGCAGTGCCATCCAGATCAATCATCGCCTGGTCGATCTGCAGTTGATCTTCCGCATCCAGGCCGCCAACTGTTTCGAAAATCTCGCCGTTGACAGCTTCGACGGCCTTTTGAACACCCTTGCCCATGTAACGGTCGCCGCCATCGCGCAATTCAACAGCTTCGTGGGCTCCTGTGGACGCGCCGGATGGAACCGCCGCGCGCCCGAAGGATCCGTCTTCGAGGAATACATCGACTTCAACTGTCGGATTTCCGCGGCTGTCGAAAATCTGGCGTCCGACGATATCGATAATGGCGGTCATGGAAAGAACTCCCTTGTCGCATGGACCTGAACTGGCGTGGTCGCCGATAGGATTACCGGCATTTGAGGTGCCGCAGCAACGGCTATGTGTCTGGATTGAAGGTCCAGATGAAAGCCGCATGTCGGTGCGGCCTTGAAATTCCTAGTCGGGCTTGGACTTGACGACGTCGTCAATCATCTTGAGCTGTCTAAGTAGCCCTTCAAGTTCGTGCATCGGCACCATATTGGGACCGTCTGAGGGCGCCTTGTCCGGGTCCGGATGGGTTTCTATGAAAAGGCCGGCGATGCCGACGGCAACTGCGGCACGTGCAAGGACAGGCACCATTTTTCTGTCTCCGCCTGTCGAAGCGCCCTGCCCGCCCGGCTGTTGAACCGAGTGTGTCGCGTCAAAGATCACCGGTGCACCGGTTTCCGCCATGATCGGCAAGGCGCGCATGTCACTGACAAGCGTATTGTAGCCGAAGCTTGCGCCTCGCTCGGTCAGAAGAACATTGGGGTTTCCGGATCCCGTTACCTTTGCAAGGACATTCTTCATGTCCCAAGGCGCGAGAAACTGTCCTTTTTTGACATTTACAACTTTGCCTGTCTCCGCTGCCGCAACAAGCAGATCTGTCTGCCTGCAAAGGAATGCCGGTATCTGAAGAATATCGACAACTTCGCCAACCGGAGCACACTGATCAGGCGCATGCACGTCGGTGACGACCGGCAGACCATAGGTCTCCTTGACCTCTGCAAAGATTGGCAGTGCGTCCTTCATACCGACACCGCGCCCGCCCGACAGGGATGTCCGGTTGGCTTTGTCGAATGAAGACTTGTAGACGGTTGAAATCCCGACGCGCTCGCTGATTTCCTTGATGGCTGCTGCGCATTCAAGAGCGTGGTTCCGGCTCTCCATGGCGCAGGGTCCGGCGATGAGGCCAATAGCCGCATCATTGCGAAACTTTACAGCTCCTGCAGCAACTTCGCGGTTCGCTTCGGTCATTCTTCACCTTGTCCCAACGAGCGACGCCGACCGATGTGATTTCTCGACCGATATCGCTCTGCAGCAAAATTCGCGTGTTCCATAGCCTTCTTTTGGCAAAGCTGCAACTGTCTGGTTTCTGCGGATTGCACGAATTTTTAAATCGATTTAAAAGCCGACATGCACACAATTTGGCATCTGTGCACATCAATTACATCTTTTTGTGTTTTGGTGCCCGCGCTATACGAATCGAGGTCGATCTCGTGAAATTTAACCAGAAAGCAAATCCTCGAAGCTAGTATCCAGCATATACCCGCTCAGAACCCTGAGTTTATTGTCCATTTTGACCAATCATGAGCAGATGGATGTGAACTCGTTTGTAAATTAGAGTTGGAAGGCCTGAAATGAACAAGCCCATTCGGAAAGCCGTTTTACCTGTCGCCGGCCTCGGCACCAGATTTCTACCGGCAACGAAAGCGGTCCCCAAGGAAATGCTGACGATCGTCGATCGTCCAATCATTCAATATGTGGTGGATGAGGCCCGTGCGGCAGGCATCGAGCACATCGTTTTTGTCACGGGCCGGAACAAGCATGTCATTGAAGACCACTTCGACATGGCATATGAACTTGAGGACACTCTCAAGGCGCGCAACAAGACCGCAGCGCTTGAGCTGCTTGAAAATCATCGTCCACAACCTGGCTCGACAAGCTTCACACGTCAGCAGGCTCCGCTTGGCCTCGGCCACGCAATCTGGTGTTCGCGAGACATTATCGGCGACGAACCCTTCGCCATTCTGCTTCCAGACGTCATTATCAAGTCCAAGGTCAGCTGCCTCAGGCAAATGGTTGATCTTTATGAGCAAACGGGCGGCAACATCATTGCTGTCGAAGAAGTGCCTGAGGATCAAACTCACCAATACGGCATTGTCGAGTTGGCTGAAACGATCAATGCGAATTCAAGCCGTATCTCAAACATGGTTGAGAAACCAGCGCCGGGAACAGCGCCGTCCAACCTCATGATTACGGGCCGATACATTCTTCAACCAGAGATTTTTGAGCTACTGTCCAACCAGAGCAAGGGTGCAGGAGGCGAGATCCAGCTCACCGACAGCATGATTTCGCTCATGTCCAACCAAAACTTCGCTTCATTGAAATTCGAAGGCAGAAGCTATGACTGCGGAAGCAAATCGGGCTTCCTTACAGCAAACATTGCCTTCGGGATGGATGACCCGAAACTGGCAGAAGATCTTGTGTCGTTCATGCAGGACATGATCCGGCAGCCCCTGGCAGCCGAATAACAAACTGCGCTGCGCTTTTGCGCAGATGGTTACGCAAATCGTGGCCGGGTCTCAACCAGATCCGGCCTTTTTGAAGGCCAGGCGCATTTACCCGGACAAGCTCTTTCATCGGAAGATTTTACAGTGCGGTTCTAAGGATATCGCAAGCCAGCGCCAAAAAGTAACTTTTTGAAGTCCTTCCCAAAATGGCAAGAGACCGCAGGCGGTGTACACGACTGTTCAGGCGCGTGCTCGTGCATTCCTCTGATTTTATTCATCTATTTTGATCTTAATTCCAAATGATGTCCCGGCTAATACTCAGAAGTCTCCGTTAGTGCCTGGAAAACAGACAGTTTTGCCACTTATTCACTCGTGGAAGAACTCTAAATAGGCAATCCAAACCGATGGCTTCACCGTACACTTGGACATGTTTCAGGAACGGGGGATGCGAGAATGGCGCGATTTCAATTCTGGAAAACACTCGCTGCGGCGGGACTTGCCGGGCTGATGTCCGGTTCGGCTTTCGCTGAAGGCAGCCTGGACAGCGATGCCTTTCAGAACATCATCAAAAACCAGATGAGTGCATTTGCGGCTGGCAACGCCAAGGCCGCCTACTCGTTTGCAACAAATTCTCTTCAGCAGAAGTTCCAGTCGCCTGAAATGTTCATGGAAATGGTCCGCCAAGGATATCAACCTGTCTACAATCCAAAGAGCGTGACCTTCGGACAATCCAAGATGACACAACTCGGACCGACCCAGGAGGTCTACGTCATCGGGCCTAAGGGCCGCAATTGGCTCGCGCTCTACAGTTTCGAACAGCAGGAAGACGGCAGCTGGCGGATATCGGGTTGTTATCTGACCAAATCGGACGGTTTTGCCGCCTAAACCGGCCTGTGTCGTTAGAGCGCGGGGATATCTCCCCGCGCCCAGTTGTCTTTTGTCTCTGCGTAGAAATCCTCGAAACGCCCCTCGTCAATGGCGTCCCGCATGCCCTGCATGAGTTGCTGGTAGTAGGCAATGTTGTTCCACGTTAACAGCATGCCAGCCAAGCCTTCGCCCGTTCGAACCAGGTGGTGCAAGTAGGCGCGACTGTAAGTGTTGGCAGCCGGACAGACGTTTTCTGCATCCAGTGGGCGCGGGTCCTCTTGGTGCCGGGCGTTCTTGAGATTCACTTTCCCGAATTTCGTATACGCCAAACCGTGGCGTCCGGCACGGGTCGGCATAACACAGTCGAACTGGTCGATGCCCCGCTTGACACTTTCCAGCAGATCATCAGGTGTCCCCACGCCCATCAGGTAGCGCGGTTTGTCTACCGGCATCACCGGGGTGGTGATATCAAGCATCTGCAGCATTACGTCCTGGGGTTCACCAACAGCCAGACCGCCGACGGAAAAACCTTCAAACGGCAGTTTCGCAAGTTCTTCGGCGGACCGAATCCTTAGGTCGGGTTGATCGCCTCCCTGAACAATGCCGTAAAGCCCCTGCCCTTTTTTGGGGCCGCCCATGTCTTCAAACTGCTTCCTTGAACGCACGGCCCATCTCAACGACAGTTCCATAGCGCGTTGAACTTCTTCCTTCGGGCTCGGGAGCTTGATGCACTCATCCAGCTGCATCTGGATGTCCGATCCGAGAAGCCCCTGAATTTCAACAGAACGTTCGGGGGTAAGGTTATATTTCTGGCCATCGATATGGCTCTGAAACCGAACGCCGTCCTCGTCGAGCTTGCGCAGTTGTGCCAGCGACATAACCTGAAAGCCGCCACTGTCCGTGAGGATCGTGTGGGGCCAATTCATGAATTTATGCAGGCCACCGAGACGCTGTACGCGTTCAGCGGTCGGTCTGAGCATCAGATGATAGGTATTGCCGAGCACCACATCCGCGCCTGTTTCACGGACCTGACCCGGATACATAGCCTTCACGGTCGCTTGTGTGCCGACCGGCATGAAGGCGGGCGTGCGAACAACCCCGTGTGGTGTTGTGATTTCCCCCCGGCGGGCCTGCCCATCGGTCTTTGTCAGGCGGAAACTGAATGTGTTGTGCGTGTCGGTCATGGGGTTTCTTGTTGTATGGAACCGGCGGGAAACAGCAACGACGAATCCCCGTAGCTGTAAAACCGGTATTTGTTCTCTATTGCGTGTTCGTACGCCGCGCGCATGGTTTCAAGACCTGAAAATGCGGATACGAGCATGAACAGGGTCGACTTTGGAAGATGAAAGTTCGTCATCAGCGCATCGATCGCCCTGAACAGGTAGCCCGGTGTAATGAATATCGAGGTTTCGCCAGAAAAAGCACTTATTTCGCCGCTCTTTTGAGCTGAGCTCTCCAGGATGCGCAGTGAGGTCGTCCCAACGCTCACCACTTTGTTGCCCCGCGCCTTGACCGAAAGCAGTGCCTCAGCCGTTTTTTCAGACACTTCGCCCCATTCTGCGTGCATCTTGTGGTCGTCGGTATCGTCGGCTTTAACCGGCAGGAAGGTTCCCGCTCCCACGTGCAGTGTCACGCGATGCGTTTCAATGCCTCTTTCCGCAAGCGCAGCAAGCAGTTCCGGGGTGAAGTGCAAACCGGCCGTCGGGGCTGCAACGGCCCCATCTTTTTGTGCAAATATCGTCTGGTAGTCCAGCCTGTCCTGCGCATCTTCCGCTCGTTTCTGCGCGATATAGGGCGGCAACGGAATATGGCCGACCGACGCGATTGCAGCATCAAGTTCTGGACCGGATTCATCAAACACCAGGAGAACTTCACCGCCTTCAGATTTTTCCGCAACACGTGCGCTCAGTCGTGCCTGATCGCTTTCGAACACAACCAGATCGGCGACCTTCAGCTTTTTGGCCGGCCGCGCAAAGGCACGCCACCGGTCATGACCGGTCCGCATGTGAAGCGTAACACCGACACCGGCCCGAACACCTTCCCGTGTCCGGTATCCCTCCAGCTGTGCCGGAATAACCTTGGTGTCATTGAAGACCAGAGCATCTCCCGGCTGTAAGAGGCTAGGCAGATCACGAACGCCCTCGTCCTGGAACGTTGGGGTATCATGCGGTCGGACAACCAGCATCCGAGCCGCATCGCGCGGCCGTGCCGGGCGCAGTGCTATCCGATCGTTCGGCAGTTGGAAATCAAACTCTTCGACGCGCATGGCGCTAAATTCAATCCGCTTTGTATCTGGAGATCAGGGTTGAAGACCGTATCCGCGGTCGATGCCCAACTTTACTGAGCGGCTCATAAACAGCGAGCGAAGGACGGTCAACCGCAGTTGTGCCGCTGTCAAACAAAAGCAGCGCGGCACATGCGTCCGCGCTGCAAAAACCTTCAGGATTCGAAATTAGGCAGCGTCAGCTGCAACTTTCAACGAAACGATATTGTCCGGGTCCACAACAGGTTCGCCACGCTTGATCTTGTCGACATTGTCCATGCCTTCAACCACTTCGCCCCAGACAGTGTACTGTCCGTCGAGCCATGGGGCGTCGGTGAAACAGATGAAAAACTGGCTGTCGCCCGAATTCGGGTCCATCGCCCGAGCCATCGAGCACGTCCCGCGAACATGTTTGTAGTCGCTGAACTCCGCTTTCAGTTTTTGTCCGGATCCGCCTGTGCCGGTTCCCTGCGGGCAACCGGTCTGAGCCATGAAACCGTCAATGACACGGTGGAACACAATGCCGTCGTAAAACCCTTCGCGTACCAGTTCTTTGATGCGGGCGACGTGGCCGGGCGCGAGATCCGGCTTCAATTCGATCACGATCGATCCCTGGCTTGTTTCCATGAGAAGAGTGTTCTCGGCATCTTTGATTTCAGCCATGTCTGACTCCTTCGGTCCTTTTGTCGGGGCTTGTCTGTTTTTGATTACTGTGCGTCTTTTGCAACGCGCATCTTGACGATCTTGTCCGGATTGGCAGGCGGCTCGCCGCGCGTGATATTGTCGATATATTGCATCCCGTCAATCACTTCGCCAAAGACGGTGTATTGACCGTTCAGCCAGTCACCATCGGCGAACATGATGAAAAATTGCGAATTGGCGCTGTTCGGGTCTGATGAGCGCGCCATGCCGAGCGTACCGCGCCGGAAAGGCGCTGGCGAAAACTCCTGCGCCAAATCGGGTTCGTTGGACCCGCCGCGGCCCGTGCCTGTCGGGTCTCCGGTCTGCGCCATGAAACCGTCAATGACCCTGTGAAAAATGATTCCGTCGTAAAAACCTTCACTGGCGAGCTTCTTGACGCGTTCAACGTGGTTCGGTGCAAGGTCGGGGCGCAGTTGAATGACAACTCGGCCATCCTTCAGATCGAGGTAGAGCGTGTTGTCGGGATCGTTGCCTTGAGCGCTTGCAACTGCCGGAAGGAAAACCAAGGACGCCATGATGGCGAACATTGCAATTAGTCGTGACACTGGTGACTCCTAAAGTTCAGGTCAGAAAAGGTGAGGTTTCAGCTGTCCGGCCGCGCGCGGCTCCGCAGCGGCTCTGCAACAGGGTTCGGAACAAATGCGGAGATCTCTCCGCCCATCTTCGCGATTTGCCTTACCAAGGTGGCGGTGATGTGGCGCACGTTTGGTGATGCCGGCAGAAACACTGTCCGGATTTCGGGCTCAAGCGTCGAATTCATGCCAGCCATCTGCATTTCATAATCCAGATCGGTTCCATCCCTCAAACCGCGCACCAGATAGGCCGCTCGTTGTTCACGCGCGGTATCGATTACCAGGTTTGAAAAAGAAATCACTTCAATCCGATCCGCCTCGTCAGCGCTGAATTCCGCGCGAGCTGACGCGTGTATGAGCTGAACCCGCTCTTCAAACGAAAATAGAGGAGATTTGCCGGGATGTATGCCAATGGCGACCACGACTTTGTCCGCAAGAGCAAGTGCCTGATGCAAAATGTCGATATGGCCGTTTGTAACGGGATCAAAGGAGCCCGGGTATAGCGCAATGCGTGTCATGGCCATTTCCATACTCCGCCTGCAGGCGCCTCACAAGGAAAACACGGGGCCAATCGGTATTTTTGCAAACACCCGACAATGTGTGACTGCCATCACATAAGTCTTTTCATCAATAGGCCAAGGTGTCTTCATCAGAAACAAGGCGTGAGCAGGAGCCAGAATCATGAGGAGCTACGTTACTTCAAGTTCAACCGCCGGCCAGAAGCCGACGCAACCGTTTGCGTTTCAGGCAAAGGCTTCGGACAGAATGGTCCATCTCAAAATGACTGCGGTATTTGTACTCGCACTTCTGACGATGATTGCAGCTGGCATGATGAGCATGCACCCGAGCAACGCTTCGCAGGCAGAAGATCTGACCAGCCTGGCTACACAGGGTTTGACCGCAACGAAATCCGACCGGATCTCAACGTCAAAGGTTGCCGACAAATGCGATTCTCAGGCATGGGGCGCATGGAGCGAAGACTGTGCAGCATCTCTGACCGGTGCCAACAAGGTCCGCAACGTTTCCTTCGTCACGGTTGAGCAGAAGACGCCGTCCGTCAACGAAACCATTCTCGCAAGATTCCCGACGAACTAACCAAGCTAGTACCTCCAACTTACCTCCCCCCGTAACGGCAAACAGCGGCTCAGGTTCCACCCTGGCCGCTGTTGTCGTTTTAGGCTGTGTCAAACAGCCGGGTCAGCTTTCGGGAGCTTCACCAGAGCCCGTGTCATCCTCATTGTTGCCCGACGTGTCGCCCTGTTCTTCGCTACCTTCGGCGTCGCTGTTTTCTTCACCTGCTTCGCCTTCTTCAGCGAATTCTTCCTCATCCACTTCAGAGATGCCTTCGACGGCAACGACCTTCTCTTCTGCGGCGGTCTTGAAAACGATGACGCCCTGCGTCGCCCGGCCGGCAATACGAATGCCGTCGACAGGACACCGGATCAGCTGTCCACCATCTGTGACCAACATGATCTGGTGACTGTCCTCAACCGGGAAAGATGCAATCAAACCGCCATTGCGCTGATTGACGGCCATCGCCGTAATGCCTTTACCGCCGCGGCCAGTGACGCGGTACTCGAACGAGGACGTCCGTTTTCCATACCCGTTCTCCGACACAGTCAGAATGATCTGCTCCGCAGCGCTCATCTGGGCATATCGTTCCTGGGACAGATCGCCGGCAACAACGCCATCCTCGTCGGCGGCGCCGCCGTTTTCGTCAGCTTCACCGCGCATGGCGCGGGAAAGTTTCAGATAGGCGGCCCGCTCCTCGGCCTCAACGTCGATGTGGTGCAGGATCTGCATGGAGATCACGCGGTCGTCGTCGGAAAGCCGGATACCACGCACACCCACAGAATTTCGTCCCGCAAACACCCGAACGTCTGTCACGGGGAAGCGGATGCATTGTCCGGAATTGGTGGTCAGCATGACATCGTTGTGTTCGGAACAGGTGTCGACGCCGACAATGCCATCGCCCTCTTCCAGTTTCATCGCAATCTTGCCGTTCCGGTTGATGTTGACGAAATCGGAGAGTTTGTTCCGGCGCACCGTGCCGCGAATCGTCGCGAACATGACGTCGAGATTTGCCCAGCTGTCCTCGTCTTCCGGCAAGGGCAGGATGGATGTGATCTGCTCGCCCTGTTCCAGCGGCAGCATGTTGACAAGTGCCTTGCCACGCGATGTCGGTCCGCCCTGCGGCAGACGCCAGACTTTCATTTTGTAGCAAATGCCGCGGGACGAGAAGAACAGCACCGGCGTGTGCGTGTTGGCGACAAAAAGGCGCGTTACGAAATCCTCGTCCTTGGTCGCCATGCCGGCGCGGCCTTTGCCGCCACGGCGCTGTGCCCTGTATGTGGCCAGGGGTACACGCTTGATGTATCCGCCATGGGAGACGGTCACGACCATGTCTTCGCGCTGGATAAGGTCTTCGTCGTCGAAGTCCGCGCCGCCTTCAATGATTTCGGTACGGCGCGGCGTCGCGAACTCTTCCTTGATTTCCAGCATTTCGTTGCGAACGATTTCCTGGATGCGGGCCCGCGAGCGCAGGATTTCGAGAAACTCTGAAATTTCCGCACCGATTTTCTTCAATTCGTCGTCGATCTCGTCACGCCCGAGAGCTGTCAGGCGTTGCAGACGCAGATCCAGGATAGCGCGCGCCTGCTCTTCGGAGAGCTTATAGGTGCCGTCTTCCTGTACCTGATGGCGCGGATCGTCGATCAGACGTATCAAGGGCTCGACGTCATGCGCCGGCCAGTCGCGCTCCATTAATTGGGCCCTGGCGGTGGCCGGGTCCGGCGCGGTCCTGATCAGATGAATGACTTCGTCGATGTTGGCAACCGCAATTCCGAGTCCAACGAGGATATGGGCACGATCGCGCGCCTTCTTGAGAAGGTAACGGGTCCGGCGCTGGACTACTTCTTCCCGGAAGGCAACGAAGGCACGCAACATATCCGAGAGGTTCAATTGCTCCGGCTTGCCGCCGTTAAGAGCAACCATGTTTGCGCCGAACGACGTCTGCAGCTGACTGAAGCGGTACAGCTGGTTCAGGACCACATCGGGGACGGCATCACGCTTCAGCTCGATAACGACCCGCATGCCGGATCGGTCACTCTCGTCCCTGATGTCGGAAATGCCTTCCACCCGCTTGTCACGGACAAGTTCGGCTATTTTCTCGATCATGGTCGACTTGTTGACCTGATACGGGATCTCCGTGACGATCAGCGCGTTACGATCCTTGCGGACTTCTTCAATGTCGACTTTCGCGCGCATCGCGATCGAGCCGCGGCCGGTTTCGTAAGCGTTGCGAATTCCCGCGCGTCCGAGAATAATGCCACCGGTTGGGAAGTCGGGTCCGGGCACGATCTCCATCAATTCCGGGAGCGTCATGGCCGGATTTTCCATGACGGCGATCGCGGCATCGATCACTTCGCCCAGATTGTGCGGCGGAATATTGGTCGCCATTCCCACAGCAATGCCGCCGGCACCATTGACGAGCAGGTTGGGGAACTTCGCCGGCAGTACAACCGGCTCGGTTTCCGAGTTGTCGTAGTTTTCCTGGAAATCGACCGTGTCCTTGTCGATGTCATCCAGCAGCTTGTGGGCGACCTTCTCCAGACGGCACTCGGTATAACGCATGGCCGCGGCGGGATCGCCGTCTATGGAACCGAAATTCCCCTGGCCATCAATCAATGGCAGGCGCAGGGAGAAATTCTGCGCCATGCGTACGAGGGCTTCATAGATCGCGCTGTCACCATGAGGGTGATACTTACCGATGACATCACCGACAACACGCGCCGATTTGCGGTACGGTTTGTTCCACTCGTAGCCGTTTTCATGCATTGAGTAGAGAATGCGCCGGTGAACAGGTTTGAGGCCATCACGGACGTCCGGAAGCGCACGCGACACGATCACGCTCATGGCGTAATCGAGGTAGCTGCGCTTCATTTCGTCGACAATGGAGACCGGTTTGATGTCGGACGGCAAACCATCCGAAGGGGTGCTGTTGTCCTGGTCAGCCAAGGAAGAACTCATTTCTTTGTTATTGCTGGTTCTTTTATATCCGATTCAAAGGTCGCGGCCAAATTTGGGAGGCTTTTCCGTCTAAGTAAAATGTGTTCAATAACAGTGACTTATACAAAGTATTCACAGGGCTTGAAAATCATTTCCGGAAAGCAACTCGAAGTAACCTACAAACCCCTGTAACAAAGCCGAATCCGAGCCTCTCAGATCGCAACGGACACACCAAATGCTGGACTTTTTCATCAATGCGTTTGCAACGCTTTTTGTTACCATTGACCCTGTTGGTCTTGCACCGATGTTCCTTGCAGTCACCGCCGGAATGAGCCAGTCGGACCGGCGAAAAGTAGCCGTTCGAGCAACGCTTACGGCAGCCGGGATTCTTCTGATATTTTATGCGTCCGGACAAACCGTGCTGAACGTCCTGGGAATTTCCGTTTCGGCATTTCGTGTCGCTGGCGGCATATTGCTGTTTTTGATCGCCATAGAAATGGTCTTTGGAAAACGCCAAGAGCGGAAGGCGGAAACAGCAGAGAAGGCCGTTGAATCGCAGGGTCACCACGGCACGGTCAACGAAGTGGCAATTTTCCCTCTGGCGATCCCCCTGATTTCGGGACCAGCAACCATTTCAGCTATTATTCTCCTGTCCAGCCAGGCTCCGGACACGGTTGCCTACGCAGGTCTTGGCGGTGTGATCGCCGTTATCCTCCTGAGCAGTCTCGGAGCGTTTCTTGTGGCGGACAAGCTTGAGAGGCTGCTCGGCGAGACAGCGCAGCTTGTGATCACCCGCTTGCTCGGCGTTCTTCTGGCCGCGCTATCGGTGCAGTTTGTTGCTGACGGTGTACTTTCCTTTGTGCGGGGCTAGCGCGGCAGTTTGAGTTTGAACTCCTGTGGCGAGACGCCGTGAACGCTGTCGCGTGCCCTGATGATCACTTCATCCAGCCCGTCCGGAACGGATACGCCAGAAAGAGAGCGGGTGAAGGGTTGCTCTTCCACGTGGGGGTGTAGAAGCACCCTTTCGCCAAGAAGCTTGCCGTCAGGCGTATAAACCCGCCAAAGGTCGGCATAGTGGTCCCAGCCGGTGTCGCCATGCTTGAGCGTTACAGAAAACGACCAGGTATCGCCCGATTGGCGCGCGGTTGCCTCGACAATTTCGACGTCGCCTGCAAATGAATATGCGCCCATTCCGTTTGCGATCAGCAAGGCACAAGCGACTAAGGGCATCTTCAAAAATTTCATAAACTCAACTCCGATCAACTCGTGCGCAGTTCTCGCAGATGGCAAACGGGCGCGCAAAGTCACGAGTGCGTCATTAACGCAGACACTTTCTCAAACCTGCTCTCAAAAGTAGCTTGCTTGCAAGCGTTCCCGTATTTCTTCATGCTCGAGCCCGGAGGAAAAAATGCCGGTCAACGATGACGCAGTGAGAGAAAAGCTGATCGCGCTCAAGGAGGAACTGGAGTCCTACAGCGAAATTTCCGAGGACGCTCGCGCGACGGTCACGCTCGACCAGCAATCCGTCGGGAGGCTTTCACGAATGGACGCGCTGCAGGGTCAGGCCATGGCACAGGCATCAGAGCGGCAACGGCGTGCGGATATTCAAAAGATTGGCGCGGCGCTCAAACGGCTTGATGAAGGAGACTACGGTTTCTGCGTCGAATGCGGTGAAGACATTGCAGCAAAGCGCCTGGAAGTCGATCCCGCCGCTGCGTATTGCATCCGTTGCGCACGCTAACGCGACGAAGAGACATGATGGCTCAGTGAGCGCAGGAAGCTGTTCACTTCGTTGGTAACGTCCTCAATCGGAAAGTCCCGAAGTCGCTCTTCTGTCCAGGTTCCGGAAGGGTCCACTTTCATCTGAAGATGCGTCAGAGCACGAGCCTCCTGCGCTGCGAGCGTCATTTTACCGGCTGTTTCCAGCAAGAGGAGAAGATCATGAATGCGGCGCATGACCGAAAGGGCGGCGCCCATGGGCTCTTTGAGGGCGGGGTTTTCGCGCCAGTTTGCACCATGAAAGACTTCCTGGGTCACCCTTTGCCCGGCGCCCCGGCAATCGTAAGCGATGCAGCCCTTGAAGCCGAGATCTTCGCGGTCTGCGAAAATACGGCACCTGTCATGGTCGTCGAGGTTCGGACAAACCTCACAAGCGTCTTTGTCGATGGCGAAGGACTCTGAGCGATCAAAAGCAAAGACAACGCAACAAAGCGCTGCGCAGGAAGAGCAATCAGGTGTCAGTAAATCCTGGTCTGGCAACGAAACCCTTTCTGTCGCACCTGCCACTTCGCAAATCCAGTGAACGAAGGCAGATGACGCGTTATGAGTTCAATAGACTTCTTCTCTTATATGATTTTTGCGTTCCTTAAAGTCCCTCGACTCGGAAAGTTCCGCCATGAGCGAGCTGCGTTGTCATCAGTATGATTTCAGCGTCGCGAGGCGTGTACACGCCCCGCCTTCACGAACAGCGTCCGGGCCATGTCGTAGGTTGAGCGCGGTATTTTCATGAATGAGCGTTTGTGACAGTTGGCCAAATCAACGACCTAGTTTTCTTCCTGAAGAGCCGGTGGTTTCTGAAAGTAACCATTCGGAACTCTTACTCCCACTCGATGGTTCCCGGTGGTTTGGAGGTGATGTCGTAGGTTACACGGTTAATGCCCTGCACTTCGTTGATGATCCGCGTTGCCGTCTCCCCCAGGAACTCGTGGCTGAAAGGAAAATAGTCCGCTGTCATGCCGTCAACCGAGTTTACTGCCCTCAGCGCGCACGCATAGTCATAGGTCCGGTAATCGCCCATGACGCCAACGGTACGAACAGGCAGTATTGCAACGAACGCCTGCCAGATCTCGTCATAAAGGCCGTGCTTGCGGATCTGATCGATATAGACCGCATCAGCCTTGCGCAGGATTTCCAGCTTGTCGCGCGTGATTTCCCCCGGGCAGCGGATAGCAAGACCGGGCCCCGGGAACGGGTGACGTCCGATGAAGCTGTCGGGGAGCCCAAGTTCTCTGCCAAGTGCCCTCACCTCGTCCTTGAAGAGCTCGCGCAAGGGCTCCACAAGTTTCAGGCCCATTTTCTCGGGCAGGCCGCCAACGTTGTGGTGGGACTTGATTGTAACGGACGGACCGCCGGAAAAACTGACACTTTCAATGACATCCGGATAGAGCGTGCCCTGGGCCAGAAACTCTGCGCCCTCGATCGTGTTCGCATATTTCTGGAAAACGTCGATAAAGAGCTTCCCGATCGTTTTACGTTTGGTCTCCGGATCCGAAACACCTTCCAGTTCTTTCAGAAAAAGGTCAGCCTCATCCGCGTGGATCAGCGGAATGTTGTAGTTGTCCCTGAACATCGAGACCACTTCGTCGGCTTCGTTCAGCCTGAGCAAACCATGGTCGACAAAGACACATGTCAGCTGGTCTCCGATCGCCTCGTGAATAAGCACTGCGGCAACGGAACTGTCGACACCACCTGACAGACCACAGATAACCTTCTTGTCGCCGACCTGCTCCCTGATCTTTGCAATGGCGTCGTCCCGGTAAGCGCCCATCGTCCAGTCGCCGGTAAACCCGGCCAGGCGGACAAAATTCTCATAGAGTTTCTTGCCATTTGGCGTGTGGTGGACTTCGGGATGAAACTGAACCGCATAGAAATTCCGGTTTGTGTCCGCCGTGATCGCAAATGGAGCGTTCGGAGAAGTGCCATAAACCTCAAAACCAGGCGCAATTTCACTTACGTGATCACCATGGCTCATCCAAACCTGTTCTTTGTCTGATTCAAACCATCCATCCAGCAATGACAGCTTCGTGTCTTTCGGTGTCACGAATGCGCGGCCGAACTCGGCTGTCCCGTGTCCTCTTTCGACCTTGCCGCCAAGACAGTGCATCATCACCTGCTGGCCGTAGCAGATCCCCAGGATAGGTATCTTGAGGTCAAACACCGATGCAGGTGGCATCGGCGCCCCTTCCGCGAATACGGAAGACGGCCCGCCTGAGAAAATAACCGCTCTTGGGTTGAAGGTCTCCAGAAAGGCGTCGGTCACATTCTGGAAGGGATGAATTTCACAGTATACGTTCAATTCGCGCAGGCGACGGGCTATCAGCTGCGTTACCTGCGAACCAAAATCGATGATGAGGAGGCGGTCATGATGGGTCATGGCCAGCTTCTAACCGGTCTAATTTATAATTAGAACCCGAATTCTGCGCAGAAACAGCTGTCTCACAGGATTTTCTGACCGAACACTGTCAGCTTGCATCATTCAGATTGCCGGGAAAGTGCAATCTGCGCCCGAAGACAAGCTGTGTACGGTCCAAATTCCGTTTTGCCCCTGCCGATGTGGTCCTTTAAAGTCGGCGGATTGATTACGTTACACAGCTCGGGATCAGGCGATGGCCGGGTCTTCAACAAGTCGGAAGAGATATGACCGCAACCGCACGTAAAGCGTTTGAAGAAGCGATTGCACTCGAACAATCCGGCGATCTCGACAAAGCGCTGGTGTCTTACCTGCGGGCCCAGGAAATGTCTCCTCAGGACACCGAAATCGCTTACAGAACGGCCACGGCGCTGCTTCAGGCGGGGTATCTGGAAGAAGCGCAATCCCAACTGCGGCGTGTCGTCTTTTCAGAGCCTGAAAATTTGAATGCACGTGCCAGCCTCGGAAACTGCCACCTTCTTTTGGGCGACCTGGAAAATGCTGCGCAGAATTTTCGTGAGGTTCTCGAACTGAAGCCGGAAAACCGGAATGCCCTTTATGGCTACGCCAGTGTTTGCCTGAAACAGGACAATCCAAGAGAAGCCAATGAGGTCGTCAATCGGCTGATCGCGATTTTGCCGGACTCGCCAGCGGTTCTTTCCCTGTTTGCGTCAATACAGGCCAGAAACGGGAACAGCGCGCCTGCCATTGCGGCTTACCGAAAAGCGCTTAAAACGGAACCGAATTCCCTGGACGCGCTTCTGGGATTGTCGGAAGTGCTGTTGCGGCGCAAACGATATGACGAAGTTATTGAACTGACCATCAAGGCGAATGAAATAGCACCTGCCGAGCCTCATGCCCTGGAAATTCTCTCTGATGCGCTGGTTGGAAAAGGTGCCCTGCGAGATGCCTACGAAGCCGCTGAAGCCGCTCTCAAACTTCGTCCCGCGTCACTAACCTGCCTTGTACGCCTCAGTGTTCTCAGCCGCAAGCTGGACGATCAGGTCAGCGCCCTCTCCTTTGCGCTCAAGGCCCACGACATCGACACGAAGGCGCAGGAGCCGCTTAACGCACTCGGAGCCGCGCTTGCCGCACTCAAATACAGCGTTCAGGCGCGCTCGGTTCTAACTGGATTGGCGTCGGGCCTTGGGCTCGATCCAAGTGTCCGCAAGCTTGCTGAAGACATTGTCGCGTCCGCAGCGCAGGCAGATCAGCATTCCGGTGATGACTCAGTTCACGCGCCTGCCCGAGCAGTTGCTGACATGACGAGCGCTCCAAGGGATGCTGAGATAACGGCTGTGCGCGAAACACAAACCGGTAAAGACACAGTCTCACGGAATAAGGCGCCTGACGGGCGTCAATTAGGCCCCGAGACAGCAAGCGGTAAAGACGGACCAGCCCCTAATCTTCTTGGTCTGCAGCGCCGCGACCGAACGTGATTGATTGATCTCACCTGATCCGAACGAGACGTTCAAGACTGCCTTTCGAACATGGATACAAAAAAACCGTCCGTGTTCGATGAAGCTGGTGTCATAAGAATTTCACCGCGTTCAGACACGTATTTCGGCTCACCGCGCCCGGGTAAAACGCTTTTCCAGATGTCGATGACGGACAAGGCCCGGAAATCTTTGTTTTCGTTGAGGAACCAGTCGGCCTGCCGCTGGTTCTCCCGGAGCAAGACCGAGCACGTGACATATACAAGACGCCCACCTGACTTGACATATCTGCTTGCTGCGCGAAGCACATTGCGCTGGTCTTCAATGCGGTCGTTTAACGCTTTTTCGGCGAGGCGCCATTTGGAATCCGGCCGGCGCCGCCAGACGCCGGTTCCAGTACAGGGCGCGTCGATGAACACCAGGTCCATCTGCGCTTCAAGGTCGGCAAGCGTGGAGCTGGCCGGGTCACGCACCTGAATGTTCCGCACACCGGCGCGTTGCAAGCGTTCATGGATCGGCGCGAGCCTCAGCCTGTCAGCATCATATGCGTACAGTTGACCCTTGTTTTGCATGGCGGCTGCGAGCGCGAGCGTCTTGCCGCCCCCGCCTGCGCAATAATCAAGGACCTGTTCTCCAGGTTTTGCCTGCGCCAGAAGCGCCGCCAGCTGGCTGGCCTCGTCTTGCAGTTCGAACCAGCCTTTGCGGTATCCCTCTTCCGCCTGGATGTGCGGCATGCGTGCAAGTCCGGGTTTAGCTTCGATGCGAACGCCATGCGGCGATAGCTTAGTTGCCACCGCACCGGTATGGGCTAGGCGCTTCAGGATCTTCTCCTGGTCCGATTTCAAGGTGTTTGCGCGCAGATCGACCGGTGCCCGGGTCGCAAGCGCGATGCCTTCTGCTTCGGCTTCGTCGCCGAATGCTTCCAGAAATTCAGGCCATAGCCAGTCAGGTACATCGGCCGTCGCAGATGCTGAGAGATCACCGGTTCTTCCGGACGTCAGGCTTGCCGTCTCGACTTCAGACAGAGGTTCCGGTGCGTGGCGGTCCTGCTCAAGCGCCGCGTTCAGCGCTTCGACGCCCTTGTCCCAGGTGAGCGCGTAGGTCGCCAGGACGATCGCGCGCGGCTCTTCGCTTCCCATGTGCGCAGAAAGGGAAGCCTTGTTGCGCAGCGCGTCGAAAACTAGATTACCTATAACCGTGCGGTCTCCGGATCCGGCAAACCGGTGTGAGTTCCCCCAGTCTTTCAAAGCAGCCTGCACCGGACGGTGACGGTTTTCCATTTCTGCCAGGACTTCAATTGCAGCCGCCAGGCGTCCGCCGTCTTTCATATTGATCCTTTGATGTAATCCGCAACAAATGGCCAGATCACGAAAACAGGTTAAACGTTAGAAGGATAATTCGGGCTTTCACGTGTAATCGTGACGTCATGCGCATGGCTTTCGCGCAGGCCGGCGCCGGAAATCTGGACGAAACGGGCCTTTTCCTGAAAGTCCCGAATGTCCCTGCCGCCGACATAGCCCATGGCCGCGCGCAATCCGCCCGCGAGCTGATGCAGCACGCTGCCAAGTGCCCCTTTGTAGGGAACCTGCCCCTCGATACCTTCCGGAACGAGTTTCAGGCTGTCGCGCACCTCGGCCTGAAAATAACGGTCAGCAGACCCGCGCGCCATTGCGCCGACAGATCCCATACCGCGATAGGACTTATAGGACCGTCCCTGATGGAGATAAACTTCGCCGGGGCTTTCCTCGGTTCCGGCAAGCAGCGAGCCAACCATCACAGACCCCGCACCTGCAGCAATCGCCTTGGCAAGGTCGCCTGAATACTTGATACCGCCATCGGCAACGACCGGAACACCCTGTTTCTCAGCCTCGTTGACCGATTCCATGATCGCCGTCAGCTGGGGAACGCCAACACCAGCAACGATGCGTGTCGTGCAGATCGACCCTGGACCGATCCCGACTTTGACCGCATCCGCTCCGGCGTCGATAAGGGCTTTCGTGGCTTCGGAGGTTGCAACATTTCCTGCCAGAACCTGAACCGAATTGGACAGTTTCTTCACCTGGCCAACCATATCCAGAACCTTTTGCGAATGGCCGTGGGCCGTGTCGACGACGACCATATCCACGCCGGCATCAACAAGCCGTTCCGCCCTTGCAAACCCCTCGTCGCCGACGCTGGTCGCCGCTGCGACCCGCAGTCTGCCCTGGGCATCCTTTGACGCGTTCGGATTGAGCTGGGCCTTTTCCATATCCTTGACGGTGATCAGGCCAATGCAATTCTGATCCTTGTCGACAACGAGGAGCTTTTCGATCCGGTTCTGGTGCAGAAGGCGTTTGGCATCCTCCTGGCTGACATTGTCGCTAACGGTGACCAGGTTGTTACTGGTCATCAGTTCCTGGATCTTCTGCTGCGGGTCCGAGGCAAAACGCACATCGCGGTTGGTCAGGATGCCGACAAGTTTGCCGGTAATTTGTCCACCGGTGCCGCCATTGTCGACAACAGGCACACCGGAGATACCGAATTGCTTCATCAGATCCAACGCATTCTGCAAGGTCGCATCCGGACCAATAACGAGCGGATTGACGACCATCCCGGATTCGAACTTCTTGACCATCCGGACTTCTTCGGCCTGCCTGTCCAGTGTCAGATTGCGGTGGACCACGCCGATACCACCGGCCTGTGCCATGGCAATGGCGAGCCGCCCTTCGGTGACCGTATCCATGGCGGAGGAAAGAATGGGAATATTGAGTTCCAGTTCCCGTGTGACCTTGGTTTTCAGGTCGACATCACCTGGCATGACTTCAGAATGACCGGGAATCAGGAGCACATCGTCGAATGTCAGAGCTTGTTGCCCGGTCGACGGGACAAAGAAAGATGCCATGGCCAATTCCCCTTTTAAAATAACAAAAGACGCAGGCTCGAATTCGAAGTCTGCGTGTGACGAGTCGCTTCGGCTTTGCCGGAGAAGTTGGCGCGGGTCAATAACACGCAGGTGACAGAATGCAAAGGGAAATCAGAGCAAAAACCCGTTTCCTGCGATGTCACTGTTCAAGGAACCGGACGACCGCGTTGTGCAGATAATTGTATTGACTGGCATTTGTGTCGCCGAATGCCTCTTCCCGGTCAGAGGGAATGTCGTCATAGGCGATCGGTTCATTGAACTGGCTGTCGGTAAAGTCGTAGCGAACGCCGTCAAGCCGATTGTAGAAATGCCAGATATCGCCGTATCTGGTTTTCAGAACCTCTGCCCCCAGAACGTCGTTGGCCACCATCGCTGTAACGCCGCATTGCCCGGCCGCTGGCGTCTTCGGCGTCCAAAGCGTGCTGGACTCCAAACTCCATGAATTGAGCAATGCCGTTTCGAACTCGGAGATTGTGGTCATACGAATCTCTCCTCATCAGTACTTTGTTTCAAAGTCTTCTGTCAGCTGTCCGGATCAAGGTCGCTGCCACGAAACCCCTTGGCGATCACATAGAGTTCCGGGCTTTCCTTGCGGCTTGCGGGCGGCTTCAGGTGCGCAACGGACTTGAATTCGCGTTTCAAATCCTGAAGGAGTGCATTCTCGGTTCCGCCCCGGAAGACCTTTGCCAGAAAGGACCCGCCTGGAACAAGATTCCGCCTGGCAAAATCAATGGCGATCTCGAAGAGATGTGTCGTGCGAAGGTGGTCGGTCTGCTTGTGGCCCGTCGTCGGGGCGGCCATGTCCGAGAGGACGACATCCGGTCTGTTCCCTCCGAGAGCTTCCATCAGCGCCGCTGGAGCATCGTCGTCGAGAAAGTCCTTCTTCAGAAAAATCGCGCCGCGGACATGGTCCATCTCGAGATAGTCAATACCAACGACCTTGGGCGCGTCGATGCTCGACTGGACCCGCTCGACTGCCACCTGGCACCATCCACCTGGAGCGCAGCCCAGATCAACGACCCGGTATCCGGGTTTGAGCAGCTTGTGCTTGTCATCTATCTCGATCAGCTTGTAGGCCGCACGCGATCTGTAACCGTCGGCCTTTGCGCGCCTGACATAGGGATCGTTCAACTGGCGTTCGAGCCAGCGGGTCGACGATTCCCGTCTTCCGGCAGCCGTCTTGACTTTGACATGCAGGCCGCGGTCACCGGATCCCTTCTTTGAACGGCTCATGCTCTGTTCCTCTGGCGTCGTCTATCCTGCCGCCTGCCTTGCTTTTTGTTTGCCCAGACACCGTCAGCCGCCATCAACTCGGTCAAAATACCCTCGCGCAATCCACGATCAGCTACACGCAACCGCGAACAGGTCCAGCGGCGCCGGATTGCTTCAAGAATGGCGCAGCCCGCAAGAACGAGATCCGCACGATCAGCACCAATGCAAGGATTGTCTACGCGGGCCTCGTAAGGCATGTCCCGAAGCTGATCAATCATCTTCGCCACGTCATGATCGTGGAGCCAGGTTCCATCGACCTTCCGCCTGTCGTAACGTCTCAGTCCAAGATGAACACCTGCAAGCGTGGTGACCGTGCCGGATGTTCCAAGCATGTGCACGCGCCCCGACGCGATGGCCTCGGACAGTGTATCCGAAAGGCCGAAAGACGAAAGATGATCTGCCGCGTCTTCAACCATCGCTTCGAAGATGTCCGGTGTCACATGCACGCCGCCATGACGCTCGGCAAGATTGACGACGCCGACCGGCAAGGAAATCCAGGACCTGATGAACCGGGTCAAGGCGTAACCGCGCGCGCCGCACCGATTGCGCAGATCCAACCATACGATTTCGGACGAACCGCCGCCGATATCAAACAGGATGACGCCATCTGCTTCGTGATCGACCAGCGATGCACACCCCGCCACGGCCAGGCGCGCTTCTGTCTCCCTGTCGACGATTTCCAGTGCCAATCCCGTTTCCGCCTTGACCCGCTCAATGAATTCGGACCCGTTTTCAGCGGCTCTGCAGGCTTCAGTTGCAATCAGGCGAGATCTCAATACGCCGCGGTCAGCCAGTTTCTTGTGACAGTTGGCAAGTGCGTCGATGGCGCGGTCCATGGCAGCTGAACTGAGGCATTTGTTGGACCCTACGCCCTCACCCAGCCTGACAATGCGTGAGTAAGCATCCACGACCCGAAAGCCACGGTCTTCAGGACGCGCGATCAAGAGCCGGCAATTGTTCGTTCCAAGATCCAAAGCTGCATAAAGCGGGGAATTGTGCTGGCCGTTCCTGAACCGTCTGCCGCCCGGAAAACGTCTTTTGACGTCTTTTTCAAGTTCCGCACCCGTCCGCGGGAGCCGAATATCTGTATCTTCCTTCGCGCGGCGGTCGCCGTCGTGCTTGTCTGCCGGGTTTTTCGCTTGTTGCACATGTGCCCGATCCGAATGCACAGCACCGTTTTCAGGCGGTGCTTCGCTCCCGTTCTTTGCGTTTTTAGAAGCCTGCCAGCGGCGACGACCCCTCCGGTTGGCAGCCTTTTTGCCTTTGATACTTGTGAAAGTTTCTGAATTAGATGCTCCGCCGGCCTGATCACCGGCCATGGCAGCTGTCAGGTTCGCTGTTGCCGAGCGGCCACGACGCCTCTTCTTGCGGCGCTTTTCTGGGTTGGGAGAATCACCAATCGCTGCTGCAGGCTTTACCTGCGCGCTGGCTGCAAAATTGACGTGTCCGCTAGCGTCTCGGGCCGGGATTTCTCCCGTTTGTTCTGACGGTGATGAAGCACGAGGACCCTGCCCCGCCAAACCGCCTTTTGAACCCTGTCCGGACCGCCGCTTCCGGCGCCGACGGTTCTTTCCCCTGAACTCGCTACGAGTCCCGCTATCTTCGGACGCGTCAGCGGCACGTCGCCCGGTTCCGGGCGGTTCCTGACCTGACTCAGTCACGTTTTTACCTTTCAGGCCGGATGCGCCTGCCATCTTGGCGGTGCATTCTCTGGCCATATCTATCGTTGGTAAAACTGTAACAGGTTGACCGCCGCTGGAAAAGCTTTCGCTCTCAGAAACTTGCAAAGCTCTCAGCAGGGCCTCAAGCGCGTAATTTCACAAAAAAGTCTAAGACGGTACTTGAAATCGCGGTTATGTTGGGCGTATATGCCGCTCACCAATCGGCGATCAGGTTGTCCTCACAACAGACATCGCACGCTCACACAGGTGAGCCGAGTTGGGGAATAGGTTAACGGTAGACCCGCGGACTCTGACTCCGTTAGTCCTGGTTCGAATCCAGGTTCCCCAGCCAATTTTTCCTAATTTATTCCAATTGCTTTTCGTAACCTGGTTGCACTTGAGATCTGATTATTGTTGCGAGTACTTCCTGCGGTTTCCCAGAACCTTCGGCGAATCCACACACCAATGATGGGACACGAAAGAGCTTAGAACGCTGATGCAGCGCGTAACCTTCTTTGGCAAAACGCGCAGATTAACTCGGCATCCAAATTTTTTCCTGGTTCGGTCCATTGTGCGAATTAAGCGGCTTCGCCTACGTCAACACGCTCATGGGCACTTGCAAGTTCTGGAAGCCCATATTGCTCTTAAAGCGCGTGGCAAAACCTCCCAAGACTACCCTTTAGCCTCTCGATTTCCGCTAGAACCGTTTCTCTCAAGTCTTGTGGATCCATCATAACGGCTTCGAGCGCATGATCTTTGTTGGATTTTCCCTCCAGGCAGAGTTCAAACCAATCTTCAGCCTGTTTGTCGGGATCCCGCATGTATCCGTACTTTAAGCGACTTCGTGGAACACGGGACAATCATTCGCCATTCTTTCAACTCGCAAGCCAATTATTTCGAGGAGCGTGTCCAGGTCTTTTCTGGGCTGCTTTTCTGCAATCAGGCGAGCAGTCTCAGCCATTGAGGCCAGCCTGATCAGCTCTTGCCATTTTATGCGCCTCTGCCACTTCCCACAGTTCGGCGCGTTTCGCTGGTTGGAGAAGCATCATTACCGGTTGTCCCAAACGTTATCCCAAGTTGCCGGGTATCTTTGGCTTCAATGCCTACGGGGATGATGCGGGTTTCCTTTTTGCTGTTGTCGTCGCTGTCGGGCGCGAGAAAAATCAGTATCGCGATCGAAAGGATCACCACGCCCATGCCGACGACCGCCCCGTATCGGCTGAATAACGTGTCATTCTTTGCAAAGAGCGGCATGACCAGCGGACCGATCTCTCCTGAACCCTCCAGATAAAGCTGTCTAGACAGCGCGATCGCGGCATCCGCCCTGCGAATGAAAAGCAGCAATGTCCCCATGATGGCGCCCGTCGAAAACACAAAGCTTAGCGCGATAAATGTGCGTATCTGGATGTCACTGGGTAACCCTTTGACGACCACCCAGCCACCGAAGAGCGAACAGATAGCAATGAAAAATTGCAGCGCTTTTGCGCATAGATCCGATATTTTTAGTGCTATGTCGTAAGCTTGCGAACTCTCCATGCGTCTCCCCCCGGTTTCGCAAAGAGGCAGGATAGGCGCAATCACAGACTGCTTACAACTTTTGGTAAAAATCTGCACCAGCTGGAATAACCAAGATCACGCTCTCTTTCATCCTGTTCCCTTGGTGTTTGCTTTGCCAGAACCCCGTCGCGCAGGTGAGTGTTGCGACGCTCATGCCGCTTTCGTTTGCGCGACGGGGCTCCGGTTCAACACCTGTTTCAGTTTAGTCGGTTGACGGCGTCCGCCATCACGTGCAGGCCGGTCATCAAGTCGGACTCGTGCGTGTCCTCGGCAAAATCGTGGCTGATCCCGTCAATCGAGGGAACAAACAACATCGCTGACGGCATCAACCGCGCCATGTTAGAAGCGTCGTGCAAGGCGCCGGACGGCATCTCGCGCCATTTTCCCGGCGCCTGCGCCTCAGCTGCGGCGCTCAAGGCCGCGTGCAAGGTGGCGTCCATTGGAACCGGCTGCAGCGCCTTGATCGGCACGATTTCAGCCTGCATTCCATGGTTGGCGGCAATCTCGGCAACAAGCTCGCGAACAAGAGCTTCCATCCGGGCCAGTCGATCCTCATCTACATCGCGCCACTGCACGTCGAACATCACTTCACCGGGCACGATAGAGGGCGCATTGGGCCGCAATTGTATCCGGCCAATCGTCCAGACTGTGCGTGGTGTTACGATGTTTCGAAGGCGGTCGTTTAGTGCGGCGTTGAATGCCGACAGCGCTTGAAACGCATCTTTTCGCTGGTGCATCAGCGTGGTGCCAGCGTGGTTTTGCTGACCTCGCAGGGTGACCTGCAGTTGCCGGGAACCGACAATATCTGTGACAACGCCAATCGCCTCGCCCGCGTCGTGCAATGTGCTGCCCTGTTCAATATGAAGTTCAATGAAACCCAAGAACTGGTCATGTGGCACGAACGCGCCTGCAAGATCCGCCATTGAAGACCGCGCATCGAGGAAAGAGACGCCGTTCATGTCCGTGAATTCGTCTGCCTCGGCAAGTGAGGTCTTGCCTGAATAAATGCTGGATCCGGTCAGCGCGCCAAACCGCCCTTCTTCATCCTGGAAGTTCACGACTGACACCGGCGGACCTCCCGCTTCTTTTGCAGCACGCGCGATTTCCAATGCGACGATGACACCCAATGCCCCATCGAGCCAACCCCCTTCGGGCTGGGTATCGGTATGAGACCCCAAAAGCATGGATGGAGCATCGCTCAGGCCGAAGACGTTGCCCATAGGATCTACATGCGGGGCCAGGCCCGCCGCTTCCAACTGGTTGATGAGCCACTTTCGGGCAGCTACGTCTGCTTCAGAAAACGCCGGACGCACCACTCCCTTGCCCACGCCACTTGCACCGAAGGAACGGAGCGTGTGAAGATCTCTCAAAAATCTGTCCGGTAGAACGTTCATCTTGACCTTTCCAAACTGAATACACCCAGAATTTGCCCGATATTCCCAATTGGAACGATCTCTTTTGAGCCTGTAGCCGCTTCGCTCACCTTTCAAGCGACCTTATTCAAAGGCGTGTCGGACTGTCATAGCGTCAAACGCTCCACAGCGCCCGCGTTCTTGACGACCGTAGCGCGCTTTTCCGAGGACCTTGCGCTTGAATGGGGCTGGCGCTGGCATTTAACAACTGCCAGTTTCCTTATCAATATCAACTATTAAGTGTGGCTATTCGCCAAGCCAGCAAAAAAATCAAATCTGACCAGTTAGTTCTGCGGATCGGTGGCATTGGGTTTTGACGGCTCGCTCAGTGTTTACAAGATGACGGCTGCATCTAGGCCACCATCAGCGCCACTGTTTGCGTGGCGTCAAACCAATTGCTTCAAAACCTGCTTAATTCGCCAACGATCCATCATTCACCAGAAAAAACAGATCTGACAATTGATTGCTTACCAAATGAAGATTCAATCCAGTTCCACTCCGTGGAAAGGGTCTTTGCAGATGACGCGTAAGCAGGCTCTGTTCGGGGTGTGTGCAGTCGGTTTACCGAAGCCGGTTACGATACCCGGGAGCGCCTAAAAGATGCGAGCCCAAGCAGTCCGGTTATCAGCAGCCAAGCGGACGCAGGCAATGGAACAACGGATGTTCTCCCGGTCGAAATCATGTCGCCGCCGATCGGCTTGCCGTCCACGTCCACGCGAACACCAAAATTAGCTGCTGCATTGTCGAAGTAGATAAGTTCGATCGGCATACGCCCACCATCGAGCGCCACAGTAGTCATAATGAGGTTCGAGTAAGACGTAACATCGGAACCATCCACGCGCAGACGAAAGATCTCCTGGCCGTCTATCTTGAGTAGCATGCCGTCATCGACCCGAGCTGCGAATGTGTGCAACCCCGCATCAAGCGTGATAAACCCGCTCAAGCGCATAATGAAGTCGTTTCCAGGCTCAAAGGTTGGTCCGGACACGACAGAGAGACTGTCAGAATCATCGCCAAGAAAATCGTCAAACGGAACAACGATCGGGTTTTGAGCAACCATGCCGCGCGGGTAGTTCACTTCGGTTGATCGAAAGGTCGCATCAGGCGTGTTCGCAGGGTCATTTACGAAAGCTTCAACTTCGCCGATAAAGCGGCGCTCGAATGTATTGTTCTGGTCCCACAATTCACCGAACAGGCCCGCAATCGGGGCCGAAGCCGCCGGGGATGCAAAAAGAACCAAAGCCGCAACCGCATAAAAAAGATATTTCATATTCGTTTGCTCCAAAATTATTAGCGAAACCGGACCGGTTTCTAAGTTCACACTCTTTTTCCGTTCGGATGAACACCCATAGAAACGTCTAAAAGGGTGCCCCCCTCTCCGATCAGTCTAGTCCTGGATCGCCGTCAAAGATCACAGCCTAATCGGCCAAGCCCTTGAACTTTGCGGACATGAATGTTTGACGGTTCTTGCGCGTTGCTATGCTTGCTCAAATTAACAAGCGATTGAAAAAGCTTACGAATTTTTTTTGGTGTGCACTTGGCACCGACAAACAGTCTAATCTAGATCCAAATAATGTCGTAACGTAACGCGACACGACTCTCAAGAAAAAACACTAATAGCTGTCGATTTGCATTTAACGCCTTTTTGCGGTTGTTCGCGTGAATGCAAGAAAGGCTGTAGAGCTTCTAGGCAAAACAAAAGGTGTGGGTCTGAAAATTTGGAGGCCTGACGTGGCTTCAGCGCGCGAACGCCAATAATTTGCGGTTCTCAGTGTGTAAAAGTGCGCTCTTCAATCCAAGCCGTAAATTAATACTCATTCAATTATTCAAACTGGCAATCAAATACTTCGGATCTTGCTGAGATATGGAAAAAAAGACAAATATTACGTAAATCTATTCACTTTATTGCTTTTAGTAAACCCTTATCCGTTTAGGTGAATTAAATTCATGCCAACTGGTTACCATAACTTAATTTGTATTTCAGACTGCTGATCTCATCTCTGGCTTACAGGAACACAAGTTCCAAGGACTTATCAAATTGGAGGTGAGAGGAAATGACAGCAAGAACAAGCACGCTTTCTGCAGCGGTTCTGGTTTTTGCCATTGCAGCCGGGCCCGCGTTAGCACAAGACAATACAGCCCCCCTGCTTCCGGAAGGCGTCATCGACGCTCACCGTATGATCGTCGAACCGCCGGCCCTTGGAACACCGCGATTTCACGAGGAAATGTCGACGGTGCTCTGGCTTCAGGAAACCCGAACACCGGAACAGATCGAATTTGTTGAATCAACGCTCAATCTGGAAAGGTTCGCTCCTGTTGTCGGCGAGGCCATTTTCGAAGTGGATGGCCCTGCCCTAAAAGCCCTGATTGACACGGCCATTGACGAAGTCCGCTCGGACTATGATGCAGTCAAGGGTGTTTACGACTACCCCCGCCCCTTCGAAATCAGCGCTGCGGTTGATCCGGTCGGCGACGCCCGCCCCGTTGCGTCCTATCCGAGTGGTCATGCCATTCGGGCGATCGTCTACGCCAGGCTTTTGTCTGAGGTCTTTCCCGAGAAGGCGGATGAGTTAGTGGACCTTGCAAACCGGATCGGTCATGGACGTGTTGTGGCTGGCGTTCACTATCCCATGGACGTATCCCAGGGGCAGATACTTGGAAACGCTTATGCCGATGCAATCATTGCAGAACCTGCTTTCCAAGCGTCGATTGCTGATATCCGTTCGCCTGAAGTTTTATGAGCTTGAGCCGGTGTGCGTGTCCAACGCGCACCGGCCCGTACAAGTCGGCAATTTGCCAGGAGGTGCGGCCTCTCAATATTCTCGCAACCCGTCCATGGGCTCAACAAGCTGCATAGGCCCGACTTGAAAGAAACGGCGCGATCTTCTGCGATCGATTCGACCGTGGTGAGCTTGAGATTTGTCCTTGATGATCGCGGATCAAGAGTGCGACCCGGTGGACGTCGTTAAGAATTGAACTCAAATTCATCCTGAAATCCGAGACAAGCCGAAGCTAGGCTTCCGAAAACGACAACTCAGCACGATGCCGACGGAAAGTGGCTGTTTCTTTGAGGAGCCAGCAGCGAAATTTACGGATTTTCGCAGATCTGCCACGGGTGTGTTTGTCTAGAAGCCAATAGCTGTTTCCATCTTCTCCCAGAAGGTCGAACGGCTGTATAAGTGTGCCCGTTGCCAATTCTCGCTCAAAAAACATAGGTGTCAGCATGGCGATGCCGCTCCCTTCGATGGCCGCGCGTGCTTCGGCTATTTGCGTTCCGAGATGACAAGCCGGCTCCGGGCTCAAGCAAAACGTTTCAAGCCCGGTCGCTTCCAACCAAACACGCCATCGAGGGTCTGCTGGTGACAAAAGGGGAAGCTTCAAAAGATCTTCGTATCTGGTCAGGTCGCCTGCCCTCTCGATCAGGCGTGGCGAAATCATCGGTGTGAAGACGGCAGGAAAGAGCCTGCAGCAGTCCATGTCGCCGAAATTTCCGGTACCAAGGCGGATCGCCATATCGCAATCAACTGACTTCGGGTCAACAGTGTTCTCGCTAATCTCCAGACGTACGTTGATGTTTGGATTTTGCTGCTGAAAAGTCTGCAGTGCACTGGCCAGATAATGGGTGGCGAAAGTCGGGATCGCATTGATCGTAAGGGTTGTTTGTGCCGCTCCTATAGCATCCGCATAGGCTTCGCATATTATGTCCATTGCCGGAACGATCTGTTTAGCAAAGTCTTTTCCAGCATTTGTCAGCGTTACACCTCGTGCATGCCGGTCAAACAGCGGGGCGCCAACACGATCTTCGAGAACCTTGATCTGGTAGCTCACCGCCGCCTGTGTCATCGACAGCTCTCCAGATGCTGAGGAAAAATTTCCGTGTCGCGCAGCCGCATCAAAAACACGGATGGCAGACATTGGGGGGACGTCTCTTGTAAGCATGGTTCTGTCTCGAGAGGAAATTTCAGAGTTGACAGCGAATACGCTGACAGAGAGCCCTTCTTCCCATGGGGCAAGCTGGCGACTTTGCTATCCGTCTCGTCCTGGTTCGTTTGGGTCAGAAGAGAACAGCGCAATCTTGTTGCCTTCCGGGTCTCGCAGGTAGGCAACAAAGAAGTTCGGTCCGTAGGACTCGCGAAAGCCTGGCGCGCCTTCATCGGCACCTCCCGCGTTAACTGCGGCGGCGTGCAGATCCCGAACCTGTTTCTGACTGCCAGCCCGAAACGCGATCATTGTCCCGTTGCCGGCCGTGGCCGGCTGACCATTGAAGGGGGCCTTGACGTAGAATTCTGGAAATTCGGGAGACTGACCCGGTTGCGCGTAACTCAACTCACCATCGATCACCTCCAGTTCATAGCCGAGGTTCAACAGGAAAGAAGAGTAAAAACACTCGGCGCGGGTCATGTCGTTCACGCCGACAGTGACATAGGCAATCATGATAGTTTTTCCTTTCGTGAGATGCGGTGCCGATCGCGGATGTGGAAGACAATTTTCGATACCTTACACATCGTATGTGCCTGTCTAAATGATTGCTGATTTGCACAAGTTTAGCTGATAGTCTCAAGTTTTACGAAACAACAAAAAGCATCAAACAATACATCAGGTATCATTGTGGAAATTGATTGGAAGTCTCTTCCCTCGCTCACGTCGCTCCGTGCCTTCGAACTGACAGCGCGCAGCGGGAGCTTTGCGTCGGCGGCGCGCGAACTCAACGTCACGCATGCTGCCATCGCCCAACGTGTCCGGTCCCTTGAGACCTATCTTGGAGCACAGCTGGCGCGACGCTCGGGTCGGACGGTCGTTCTGACCGAAGCGGGAACCTTACTGGCGCAGTGCCTGAACGCCGGCTTCGGAACGATTGCCACCGGCATCAGGGAGTTGCAGGCAGAGCAAACCAAAGCACCGCTTCAGGTTGCGGCCACTGTGCATTTCTCGCAAGCGGTGATTCTTCCAAAGCTCCACGAATTCTGGGAAACCAGCCCCGATGTCCAGGTTTCAGTCATGCCGTCTCAGGATATCGAGGACATTGTTTCCCTGGGCCTGGATCTGGCAATCCGCACTGCTCCGACCACGCCAAGCTGGCCCGGCCTGAAGGCCGAACCCCTCGTGGAGAGCGAGCTCATCGTCATTGGCGCACCCTCGATCGTAAAGGACGACATGGGGCCTCTCGACAAATTGCCCTGGATTTGGTCTGCCGGCGTCAGACACGAAGAGGAAGGTATGAAGGCTTTTGGTCTCGACACCCGATCGATCAAAAACAACGACGTCGGCGTTCCATTTCTGCAATTCTCATTGGTTCGGCAAGGCCTCGGCCTGGCTATCGCGCCGGAAATCCTTGTACGAGACGAACTTAGGTCAGGACAACTTTGCCGAGTTCCTGTCGCGTCGCCGCTGTCGATAACCTACTATGCCGTGACACCGCTCGGCACCGTGCCGCCTCGCGTCAGGGCCTTCATTGTTTGGCTACGACAAAGCATGTCAAAATAAACACGGCACCAGGTCGAATTCAGCCAGGTGCCGTTCTCCAGCTGCCCTACGAAAAGATGGTTGTGCCCGAAAAGTGTGCCGAAACGCGCGACCAGTCAACTTGCCTTTGCTGGCTGCCCCATCAGCACCGGGACAACCTGATCAGGCGGTCCCATCATGGCAATCTGACCCGATTTGAAAACGACCACGCGATCGGCCATTTTCATGTGGCTTGGGCGTTGCGTGTTGATCAAAACCGTCGCGCTACCCTGAAGTTCGCGGATCATGTCCATGAACCGTCGGTCGCCTTCAAAATCGAGATGTGTGCCCGGATTGTCGAACAGGTAAAGCGGCACGCGTTTGACCAGCGCACGGGCCAAAACGATCCGCTGTTTCATATTGTCGGGTATCTGCTTCAGGATCTCACCGTTCAGGCGGGTTTCGAGACCCTCGAAATTGTCTTCCAGATACTGGAGCAATCCGAGTTTGTGTGTGGTCTCGAAAAGCCTTTCATCGCTCGCACCCGGCTCTGAAAGAAGCAGGTTCTGTTTCACCGTGCCGTAAAAGAAATCGAGGTCATCCGGCGCGTAGCCAATTTTTGACCGCCACTCACCGGCATCAAGCTGCCGGACATCCAAACCGTCGAAGAGTATTGACCCGACTTGCGGCTGGAACAATCCGGTAATGGCCTGAAACAGCGTTGACTTTCCGGAGCCGCTCGGCCCCGTCAAAGCAATCATCTCGCCCTGTCTGACGGTCAGTTCGACCCCTTTCAAAGAGGCTTCGGTTGCACCTGGGTACCGCAGAACGAGGGACGTTATTTTCAGGTCACCCTGAATGTCCCGGGTGATCTTGGGCAGATACCCGGGCTCGCGTTCCAGAGGCACTTTCATCAGATTGTTTATCTGATCAAGAACCGTTCTGCTTTGGGCCAACTGTGTGATGCTCAAAAACGCCTGGTTCATGGGGTTGAGGACACGCCAGGACAGCGCCATTGTCGCGATCAAAGCGCCGAGGCTCATGTCGTCATTCATGACCTGCAAGGCCCCTATTCCAAGAACGAAAACACCGCATATCGTCATCAGGGTTTGAGAGATCGTCTGAAGCAGGTGCGTCAGGTTGCGTGCGTGGACGTTGAGCTTGTTGAAACCTGACGACAAGGTTGAAAATCGTTCGAGCCAGGTGTCTTCCACCGACAGATCCCTGAGGGTGCGCTGGTTGCGGAATGTTTCGATCATGAAGCTGTTAAGCTTCGATTTCTGTTCGCCGACCGCTGCCACCTCGCGCTGTACTTTGGGCAGGACGTAAAGTGCGATCAGCGCGTAGATCACGAGCAAAGCGAGCGGTGGATATGCGACAGGGCCGCCAATGAGGAAGATCGCAGTGATGAATATCAATGTGAAAGGTATATCGACGATGGCGTTGAACAGGGAGCTTTGAAAAATATCCCGAACGCTGTCGAAGTACCGAAGACGCATAACCTGCGTGCCGATCGGCGCTTCGGACAGCATCGCATAAGGTAGATGCAGGATCCGCTCGAAGGTCTTGTTGCCCACGATCGCGTCGACACGGCCACCAAGGTAGGACTGAAGAACGTTTTTGGTTTTTCGCAATGCGATTTCGCTGACAAGAATGATTGCGATCCCAACGGCCATGGTAATCAGAACATCAATGGATTTCGCACCCATTGCCTTGTCATAAATCGCCATGATGAAGAGCGGCGGACCGAGCGCGAGGACGTTCAGTATGAAGCCGATGGCCAGAATTGATACGACGCTTGACCGAAACTGTTTCGAGGCAACCGAAGACCAGCTTCGATTGCTCTTGAACTGACTGATTTCCTCACTTTCCTCTTTTACGAGATAGATATCTGCCTTTGCGACGTCTTTTTCAGACAGTGTCTGTGCCTGTGTTGTCTTGCCGGAATAGGCGCGGAATCCGCCGCTGGCAGTTTTGCTCGCCAAGACCTGGATATCGTCGTCGGTCACGCAAAGGCACGGCAGGTACGCCTCCGTCAACTCGACAGGACCACCACGAAAAGGCGCTGAGGAAACGTTGATGCGATTGAGGACCGTGCGAAGGTCCTGAATCGTTTCTATTCTGTCAAAGTGAGGAAGTGCTTCAAAGAGCAGGCGATCATTGCCTTGCCAATTCATCTCACGCAACAGGGGAACGAGGCACTTTTCCGCAGGTGTTGTGCCTTCCCCCAGTTTACTGAACGCCGTCTCGTCAGCGCGCTCGCTGGTCAACTCCTCCGACAATGCGTTCCACTGCCGGTGGACGGGGTTCGTTCCCGAATTCAGGTCTTCCAGGTCAAAGAGCGCACGGGTCACGCCGACAGTCCTACTGTTGCCGATTGAGTCTGGTCGGCGTCGCCGAGTTCCAGCAGCTGTCCGTCACCAAGCTGAAATTGCCGATCCGCAACCGCAAGCATCGATGGGCGGTGGCTCACGATAACGACTGTGAGATATCCCTTAAGGCGCTCAAGGGCCGCCACCAGCCCCTTTTCGGCCTGCTGATCCAGTTGGGCGTTTGCTTCATCAAGGATGAGAATATTCGGCTCACCGGCAAGCGCCCGCGCGATGCAAATCCGTTGAATTGTCGAGGCAGGCACTTTCCCACCCAGGTCTGCACCCAACTGGGTGTCGTATCCCTTCGGAAGCAGATGAATTTCTTTTTCCAGGCCAATAAGTCTGGCAGCCATTCGGGCATGATTGATGTCGGAAACTGCACCGAACATGGTGATGTTTTCCAGAATGGTTCCATTGAAAACCGCCGACTTGCTGTCGACGTAGGCGATCGTTTTGCGCAAGGCGTGTTTGTGGGGACCGGAAAAATCGTATCCGCCGATGAGGATTTTGCCCTCATCGGGCGAAACTTCACCGGCCAACAACTTCATTAGGGTTGTCTTGCCACTACCATCCGCACCGCGAAAACCAACAAATTCACCGGCGTTTATGTTCAGGTTCATGTGTGAAAAGACTTGCCGCCGCCCGTTTTGGAGATGCATCTCAACATTGAGGAACTGTATGGATCCGTCGGCCTTCACGTTGAGCGCGTCACTCACGGCCACTTCGGGAAGATCGAACAGTACTTCCACCTGGCTGTAATCGTGCTTCAGGCGCTGCATGTCGGTCAGGTGATTTATCGCGCGCAGGAACGGCTGGACAAATTGACCTGCGAGCAAAGTGCTCGCCGCGACACCCCCGATGCTGAAGCCGTCATTGATCACCATCACAGCCCCGCAGAGCACAACGGCAGCCGTCGTCATTGTAGCAAAGAGTGCTGAAGCGTCCCTCGCCTGCCCGGCAAGCCGCATGTATTTCGCGCTCAGCCGCGCCGTTTCTTTCTGGAGGCGCTCGAACCGGCGCATGATGAGCGATTCCATCGCCTGCGATTTCACGGTTTTCGCGCCGGAAAGCACTTCCAGTATGAAATCCGACTTTCGATCATCCTGTGTGGCTCTATCGACCACGACCTTTTGCAGCGCTCTGTTCCGAGTGAGCGCGAAGAGTACAAAGACACCAAGCAGAAGGACCGGAACGAGCGCAAGCGGACCGGCAATGAACACAAGCACGGCGAGAAAGATCCCGCCAGCTGGAAGATCGATGGCGAGTAATCGGCTTTGATCACCATAATGGTCAGCGATTGATTGAAGTGATCTCAGCCGATGGACTTGAACAGAAACCGGTGTCCGCGCAAAGTCCTGCGGTTTCGTATCCAATATCCGGCGAAACAGCTCCTTGTGGGCCTGGTGATTGAAGCTCGCTCCGAGCCGTCCCACGATTGCTGCGCGGGAGACCTTGATCACACCATCGGCGACAAGAACGCAAACAACACCAAGCATGAGCACAAGTAGCGTATCAGTGGAAGCGTTTGGCAGGACCCGGTCGTAGACCTGTAAAATGGCAAGCGGCATCGCCAGACCGAGAATATTTGCAAAGACTGAAGCGATCACGACATCTCGAGGCAATCGTGGTGACGATATCCACTTGCTCGTCGGCGAATGCCGTATTCGCATCCGCGGCAGAAAAAAAGATGAAAATGCCGATTTCAACATACAGTTAGCCAGAGTCATTTGCGCGCTTTAACAAAGTGTGTCGCTCCGGTTTAAAAACAGTTTACCTTAAGCGGCATTTCTCAAAAATATTGCTGTAATACCAATAGTTTTTGCGCAAAACTTTTCGCTTTATTAAGGACGCCGTCGTTCAGTGGCATAATCAAAAATTGTGCGGACAGGCGAGCGGATGGCAAGCGACTCGGAAAATCGGGACCAACAGACCAATACGCGGTCGACTGAAGAAAACACCGAGACAAGAACGACCCTCAGTTCAGACAGCCATCTTCATTCGGGCCTGCTCGAAACAAACGATCAGCATCTCGACAAGGTCCACGACTACCAGCTCCATCAGGACAAAGGTGTTTCCAGCGAGCAGGTCAATTCCAATCTGCACCTTGGCAGCCACAAGGCGGATCCGGTCAGAGCGGACGAAGAGCTGTCTGCCAGACATCTGCTTGAACTCGAAAAAGAAGCATCTGCCGCATCCGATATCGCTTCGTTGCCTGAAGCCGCTGTGGGTGAAGACGCTGCGCAGACCACCGCCAACCTGTCAGGGTTCGCCTTGACTCCAGATGTAGAGCAGCAACACCGCTCGAGCGGGTCATCATCGCACGCTGGTATCCTGACTGGTCAGGTTCCGGGCCTTGCTGCCGAATTTGAGGAGCCCGGTACAGTCTTTCCGGAGCAATCCGAGTTGATCTCTGCAGCGCGTAGCACAGCTTCAGCGCGCGGATATGGACAAGCTTCGGGTCAAGAAGACGCCTCTGTTGAAGCACAAACGTCCGAATTGTCATCTATTGTTGATGCTGATTCTGGCGAAAATTCCGTTGATGAGAACGCGGCTGTCGGAACGAGCACGGGCGTTTCGGTGAATGCCTCCGTCTCCGAAGGATCGTCTGTAAGCTACAGCCTGCTTGATGACGCGAACGGCCTGTTTTCAATTGATCCGGTCACCGGCATCGTCAGCGTTGCCGGCCAATTGGATGCTGAAACGGCGACTGAACATGACATCGTGGTGCTTGCGACCTCATCTGACGGGCAAACACGCACCGAAACTTTCACGATCGAGATCGGAGACGTTGATGAAAGCGACGTCTCGGTTATCACAGATACAGATGCCACGGCAGATGGAATTGCCGAGAACGCATCCGCCGGATCACAAGTCGGCATTACTGCACTGGCCACCGATACCGATGCGACCGCAAGTGTTTCTTATGCGGTCGACGATCCCAGGTTTGACATCGACAGCAACGGGACTGTCACGGTGGCTGCCGGTGCATCGTTCGATGCCGAGACCGAAAGCTCGTTGAACCTAACGGTGACTGCGACTTCAAGTGATGGATCGCAATCCGCGCAGGTCTTCAATTTGTCTGTTTCGGACATCAACGAATTTTCGGCGACGGATATAACTGACGCAAATTCGGCTTCAAACACGATTTCCGAAGGCGCTACGGTTGGTGACAGCGTTGGCGTTACGGTTTTCGCGGACGATGCCGATCTTTCAGACACCGTTACATATTCGATCGACGACGATCGCTTTGATATTGCGTCTGATGGCACGATCCAGGTAGCTGCTGATGCTGATTTTGATGCGGAAACCGAAAGTTCCATCGACGTCATCGTAACGGCACTGTCCTCGGATGGGTCGGCTTCTCAGGAAACCTTCACAATCACGGTTTCCGATGCAAACGAATATGTTGTGAGCGCTGTGTCCGATACGGATTCTGCGGCCAATCAGATATCTGAAGACGCAACGGCGGGGACTGCGGTCGGGATCACGGCTTCCGCGTCAGATGCTGATGTTTCAGACAGTGTCACCTACTCCGTCGATGACAATCGCTTCGAGGTTGATGCGGACGGGATTGTGAGTGTCGCAAGCGGAGCCGTTTTCGATGCAGAAACCGAGCAGTCGATTGACGTCGAAGTGACGGCACAGTCAACGGACGGTTCCACCAGCACGCAGACATTCACGATCAATGTTGCGGACGTCAACGAAACTGCCGTAAGCGCTGTTTCCGATACGGATTCTGCGGCCAATCAGATATCTGAAGACGCAACGGCGGGAACTGCGGTCGGGATCACGGCTTCCGCATCGGATGCAGATGTTTCAGACAGTGTCACCTACTACGTCGATGACAATCGCTTCGAGGTTGATGCGGACGGGATTGTGAGTGTCGCAAGCGGAGCCGTTTTCGATGCGGAAACCGAGCAGTCGATTGATGTCGAAGTGACGGCACAGTCAACGGACGGTTCCACCAGCACGCAGACATTCACGATCAACGTTGCGGACGTCAACGAAACTGCCGTGAGCGCTGTGTCCGACACGGATTCTGCGACCAATCAGATTTCTGAAGACGCAACGGCGGGAACTGCGGTCGGGATCACAGCTTCCGCATCGGATGCTGATGTTGCCGACAGTGTCACCTATTCCGTTGATGACAATCGCTTCGAGGTTGATGCGGACGGTATTGTGAGTGTCGCAAGCGGAGCCGTTTTCGATGCGGAGACCGAGCAGTCGATTGATGTCGAAGTGACCGCACAGTCAACGGACGGCTCGACGAGCGCGCAGACATTCACGATCAACGTTGCGGACGTTAACGAAACTGCCGTGAACGCTGTGTCCGACACGGATCCTGCGGCCAATCAGATATCTGAAGACGCAACGGCGGGGACTGCGGTCGGGATCACGGCTTCCGCGTCAGATGCTGATGTTGCCGACAGTGTCACCTATTCGGTTGATGACAACCGCTTCGAGGTTGATGCGGACGGGATTGTGAGTGTCGCAAGCGGAGCCGTTTTCGATGCGGAAACCGAGCAGTCAATTGATGTCGAAGTGACGGCACAGTCAACGGATGGGTCTACCAGCACGCAGACGTTCACGGTGCAGGTAGAAAACGTCAACGACAATGCGCCAACCGGCATTCAGGTAACCGGTCAGACCGGTAATCTGATCCAGAACGGCAGCTTTGAGTCTTTTGACGTTGCCATCGGAGACTATTCCCACGAATTGACTGATCAGTCGGGCGCCTGGACCTCCAATGGTCCGATGGAAATCTGGGACAACCACAATGGCGTCATCGCAACGGATGGCGACCAGCATCTGGAGCTCGACTCCGACACCGCCCTCAATTCCATATCGCAGACGGTCGAAACCAGTGCTGGACAGGTCTACGACCTTTCTCTGGATGCCGTGGCGCGCACCACTTCTGAGACGAGCACTGTCGAGATCTACTGGAACGGCGAATTGGTCTCCAGTTTCGACCCGGATGCCGGAAGCTGGACGAATTATGACTTCCAGGTTGTCGGCACGGGTGGCGCTGATACGCTCGAGTTCCGGGAAACAGCGGAAGACAATGACCAATATGGTGCTCTGATCGACAATGTTTCCCTGACCGAAGTGCCGCTGACGATTGCCGAAGGCGCGACGGGCGCGGTTGTCGGAACGGTCACCACCAGCGACGCTGACCTTAGCGACACGCATACCTATTCGCTCTCCGACAATCGATTTGAAGTCGTGGACAACGGCAGCGGCGGCATGGTGCTCAAACTCAAGGACGCCGAAAGCCTTGATCGCGAAACTGAGCAAAGCGTCACTGTAACGGTCACCACAACGGACAGCGGCGGTCTCACGCATTCTGAGGATGTCACGATTTCCATCGCCGACGTTTCGGAGTTTTCGGTATCTGCGATCACAGACGGTAACGCGGACAGCAACACCGTTTCCGAAACGGCCACTGCCGGCGACACGGTCGGCGTCACAGCATCGGCGAGCGATGGAGATGCAACAGACACTGTTTCGTATTCCGTTGACGACAATCGGTTTGACATCGCAGACGATGGCGTCCTGACTGTTGCCAGTGGGGCGAGCTTCGACGCAGAGACGGAGAGCTCGGTCGATGTGACCGTGACGGTACTCTCCTCGGACGGCTCGACATCTCAGGAAACCTTCACGATCGCCGTTGCCGACGTCAATGAATACTCCGTTTCCGGTGTCGTGGACGCAGATGCGGGAACGAACACCATTGCGGAAGATGCAACCGAGGGAACCAGTGTCGGCATAACCGCTTCCGCATCGGACGGAGACCTGACCGACACTGTATCCTACACAGTCGACGACGCCCGATTTGATGTTGCCTCAGACGGCACGGTCACTGTTGCATCCGGCGCTGAATTCGATTTTGAAAGCGAGCCGTCAGTTTCGATTACCGTCACCGCGACTTCAACGGATGGATCCGTCACGCAGGAAACTTTTGACATTGATGTCACCGACGTCGCTGAAACCTTCGAACTGGCTGCCGGGCAAACTGTCTTTGTGGACGAAGGAGTTGCTGAACCGACGATAATCGGCAGAGACAACGCGGAAACAATTACGGCGCACGACGATGGAAGTGCCATCTACAGCGGCGGCGGAGCCGACACCCTTCACGGCGGTGCCGGAGATGATCATCTCATTTATGGAACCGGTGCCGATACCGTTACCGGCGGCGACGGCGACGATTTCATTGACGATGAAGTCGGGACGCGTATCAGCACGGAAGACAATCATCTCGACGGCGGTGCCGGTAACGACACGATCTATGGCGGCGGCGGAGACGACACGCTTATCGGTGGTGACGGGAACGACATCCTGTCAGGCGAAGAAGACGATGACACGCTTCAGGGTGACGGCGGCAACGACCAGTTGTCCGGCGGTACTGGCGACGACACAGCGATCTACTCCGGAAACAGGGACGACTACACGATTGTGGAGAACCTGGACGGGTCCTTCACGATCACCGATACGCGCTCCGGCTCTCCAGACGGAACGGATACGGTCAGCGATGTGGAAACCTTCCGGTTTGCCGATGGCGATGTTCTGACCGGGGATCTGATACCCGAGGCCATCGGCGCGGTCTCAGACGCTGATGCGAGTGCAAACGCGGTTTCCGAAAATGCGGTTTCCGGCGACAGTGTTGGTGTCACGGCCAATGCGCAAGATGGCAATGTCTCCGACACTGTCTCCTATTCCGTCGATGATGCTCGTTTCAACGTGGCTGCAGACGGTACCGTCACGGTCGCTGACAACGCTGAATTCAACTACGAAACCGAATCCTCCGTAACGATTACGGTGACTGCGACGTCCTCCGACGGGACAAGTTCGCAGGAAACATTCTCGATCGGTGTGGCGGATGTCGCCGAGACCATGCAACTCGCTGACGACGGTGTCACAATGACCGACACCGGGGTTGCAGAGACGGCAATCGCCGGCGGAACCGGTGACGATACGATCACGGCCCATGACGATGGCGGCGCCATCGATGGCGGAGATGGTGTCGACACGGTAATTGGCGGCGCTGGAGACGACACGCTCGACGGTGGCGCTGGCATTGACAATGACACGCTGCAGGGCGGCGAAGGCAGCGACACTTATCTTTTGCGCGGCGATGGACGTGCCGACATAATCTCGGATACGGGAACCGCCGGCGTTGACCGGATAGTCTTTTCTGCTGACACCGGCACTGAATTTGAACTCGAGGACACATTCAATGCCGCTACTCAAGGCGTTGAAGAAATTGACGGAAGTGCAGTATCCGGTGAAACACTGCGCGCGCAACGCAGCGATGCGCAAATTGACTGGGATTTCACGGGTGTCACGCTGATCGGCGTCGATCAGATCGCGGGCCGGGACCGGGACGATTCCATCACCGGTTCGTCGGGTGACGATAATATCCTTGGCGGCGGTGGCGACGATACGTTAGCCGGGAGCGAAGGTGACGACACGATCGATGGCGGCACAGGAACCGACACCGTTCGTTATTCCGGAAACCGCGCCGATTACACCGTGAGCGAAAATGCGGGCACTATCACGATTGTCGATACGCGTTCCGGTTCACCTGACGGCACCGACACACTAACGAATGTCGAGACCTTCGAGTTCGCCGACGGGACCTTTTCGGTGGGAGATCTCGTTGACCTGGCGCCGACTGATATAACCCTGGACGCCAATGAAAGCCTTTCGGTTACGCAATCGGGTGGCGGCGACGCTGTAGTTACGGGCGAAATCGTTTCAGACGGATCCGGCAATCTGTCGGTCGACCACTGGTCGCTAAGCCACGACGGCGGTGACCTGATAATCGACGTTCTCGCCGGCGGATACGAAAGTGGCAGCCTTGATAGTCAAATCTACCTGTACAGGGACAATGGTGGTGGCGATTTCACTCTTGTGGCGGGCAATGACGATGGATCTGCCGGAAGCGATGGAAGCACGCAGTCCTATGATTCCTACCTTTCCCTGACGGGACTGGACGCCGGCGATTACATTGTTGTGATTGGTGGCTGGCCACTGAGTGGCAGTGAAGCCTTGAGCACGGCATCGGACTATCCAGGCTCGGGGTCAAACACCGGACCCTACCAGATCACGATCTCTGGTGATGCTTCGGTGTCAGGTCTTGCTCAAAACCCGGTCGGCGGGGGTGATTGGGGTGACCCTGGCAACAATGGTGTGGTCGTCTCCGATGGCGCTGTTGCGTCGACGATCTCCGCCGGAACCGTTGTCGCCGGTATCGAAACCGTGGCAGACGCCAATACGGGTGACACCTTCCATTTCAGTTTTTCGGATGCGGGCAGTGGCGCACTGCAGATCGACACGAACAGTGGTGACATTTCTCTCGCCGCTCAACATGATGCCACATCAGCACTCAGCGATACTGTCACCGTTGAAGTAACCGATTCAACCAACAAGACCTATCAGGAAACCGTTGGCATCGAACTCGGAACGACCGGCGACGACACGATTACCGGCACCATGGCCAATGATGTTGTGTTCGGATTTGGCGGAAACGACACAATCGACGGCGGCGATGGCACCGACACGGTCGTGCTTTCTGGGAATCAGGCCGACTACAACATCTATGACAATGGCGACGGCAGTCAGACCGTCATCGACATGCGCTCCGGATCGCCCGACGGCACGAACACGGTCTCCAATGTCGAGGCCTACAGTTTTGCCGACGGAAATGTTCAGGTTGCGGATCTGACCTACAGCACCGAACTGCTGCTCTCTGACGCGAACGGGTCGAGCAACACCATCCACGAGGCGGCGGATTCCGGGACCGAAGTCGGCATATCCGTTTCCGCGATCAACCCGGGCGGCAGCACGCTGACCTATGAGCTCGATGACGACCGCTTCACAATTGACGCGGACGGCGTTGTTTCAATCGCAGACCATGCCTTTTTCGACAGCCAGGTGGAAAGTTCAATCGACCTGACGGTTACAGCCACCTCATCAGACGGCTCACAGGCGACTGAAACCTTTACGGTCTCCGTCAGCAACCACTACGACTACAACATGACTGGTGGCCTTGCGGATGGCAGCTTTACAGGATCCTCCGCACAGTCCTATTCGGTTGATGGTATCGGCGGAAACGATGTCATCGAGACCGGTGAATTCAATGACCGCGTCGATGGCGGGTCTGTGGCCGGCAATGACCAGATTACGGGAAACGGTGGGCGCGACCTGTTGTTCGGCGAAGGCGGGCAGGACACGATCTACGGCGGTTCCGGTGATGACATCATCGTTGGCGGTACGGGAGACGACACGCTTCATGGTGATGACGGCTCGGACTTGTTTATGCATGGCTTGGGCGACGGCAATGACACCATTTATGGCGGCACCGGCAGTGCCTGGACGGACGTGATCGATCTTGGAGGCGGTCCTGGCGTCACTGCCGCCGGCGAATACGGCACCGATTGGACCGTTACCATCACAAACGGCAGCGTTCAGAATACGGATACCGAGAACGGCCGTCTCGAACTTTCTGAAGACGCTGAGGGAACGATTGATTTCTCCGACGGAACAAAAGTTGATTTCGCGCAGATCGAGGAAATTCGCTGGTAGTCCTTCCAACTCCGGAGCGAATTTACATGTCCTGTTGCGGCTGTTTTGGCCCCGCCCCTGATTGGCTGGTCCATGTGGCTGCGATGTTTTTGAGATTTTTGATTGCGGGATCTCCGATATCGGAAGATCCACCCGCAAAGCTGTCGGGGTCAGCACTGCACAAACGGCAAAACAGATGCTGAAGCGCAATAGCTCTAAAATAGTTCGTCGGCGGCGGTTTCAGATCACCGACTGATGCACCTTTGGCCGTCGACTCTTGTTCGAACTGACGCGAAATGTCATTCACGAGCACGTCTAGTGAACCTTTCAGTTTTGAGCGAAGAGCTTCGTCTATCTCCCTGAATCGAAGTTGTTCCGGCGTCGGTTCCCGGTGTGTACTTCTTTCTTCTTTCAATCGGAAAACCTCTTGATATTTAGAGCAGAGCCACGTCCTCAGTGACTGGCGTGAAAATCGCACCAGGTAACCACATCTTCCTGCCGTAAAACGTGAAATGGGTCTAAAGATGACGCCATTGTCTGACGACCAGGAAGGCCGGCCAACAAGTCAATCCGAATTGGAGAGCCAGACCGGATTATCTTTCGCTGAGCGGATCGCCGATTGCCCGTGTAACGGGTTTGAGCAGGTATTGCATGACCGATTTTGATCCGGTGACGATCTTGGCATCAACGACCATGCCCGGCGAAATTGTCTCAGCCTGGGCTCCCGCTCCGATCATGTTGGAGGATAGCGGTATCGTAGCCTTGAAATAATAGTGCCCGTATTCGTCCCGGAAGCTTGAGGCCGACACCACCGTAACTTCACCCGTCAGTGTGCCCTGGATGTTCGGATCAAACGTTGTCACAGCGATTTCGGCCTTGTCGCCAACTTCGACGTGCCCGATATCGCGGGGAGAAACACGCACTTCGGCAACCAGATCGCTGTTGCTCGGAACAATCTCCGCAACGACGTCGCCGGGCGCAAGAACGCTGCCCGGACCTTTGAGGTTAAGAGCCTTTATATGCCCGCTTGCCGGGGCTCTGACATAGAGCCTGTCAAAGCGGTCGCGCTGTTTTTCGGCTTCGAATGCAAGCTCGTTCCGCTCCTGAACTACGCGGCTCCGTTCTTCGGCAAGTTCTTCTTCCGTCGCGGCGACGGAGCGCGCCAATCCGGCTTTGGCTTCCGCGAGCTGGGCCTCAGCACGTCCCTTGCGTCCTACGAGTTCACTCAACTCACTTTGCGAGAGCTGGAGCGCGGACTTTGCATCCAGAAAGCGCCGCTTTGACGTATAACCCTGGTCGAAAAGTGATTCCTGAATAGAGTACTTTTCCTGCTCGATTTCGACCTGCGTTTTCTGGAAGGCAATCCTTTCGACCACCGTCGACAACTCCGCTTCCTTCTCGTTTATACGCGCCTTGAGTGCCTGCTGTTCCTGTTCGAGTGCCTTCTGCTGTGCTTCCAGTGCGGCCTTTTGTGCTTCGCTGAATTCGAAATTGTCTGTCAGCCTCAAAGCACCGCCTACGGTGTCTTGAGGATAGACAGCCAGGCGCTGCTCTTCGCGGGCAAGAAACTGAAGACGTGTTCTCACACGCTCAAGGTCGCTGGACGTTGCTGTTTCCTGAAGACGGACAAGCGGTGTTCCTTCTTCAACAAGCTGACCCTCCTGAACGAGGACTTCTGCGACAATACCACCTTCAAGATGGCCGACGGTCTGCACCTTGCCGGCAGGCACGATCTCACCCGAAGCCTTGGCGACCTCCCTCACCTGCCCGATCACCGACCAGCCAAGAAAGGCCGCGGCACCGATAGACAACACCTGAAGAATGCGCCGATAAGCGACGGGTGGAGGGCCCTCTTCAAGTTCGAGAGGCATGTCCAGGGAATAATCATCTTTGACGGTTTTGCGGCGGAACATATCGGCTTTACGCAACTCGGAACGACATATCCCGAAAGTGCGTGATTAAAGTAAATATCTACTGAATCAACCGGTTAAAAGGTTTGCCACCGGCTGTCAGGCGGCTGGCTCGGCGCAACGTTGTTCGCGCCAAAGTCCGGTTGTTCTTGCATAGTCCCAGCCGAACGCATCTTGCGTAGAGCCTTGCTTGTTCAGCAGATCAAGCCGTTCCAGTGCTTCTTCGAGGCTCGGTTCATGCCCGATGGGAACCGGCCACATGACAAAATGCATTTTGTCCATGACATCAAACCATTCGGCCCTGCGGGCATAAATTCGCTTATGGACCGTCTGGAACACGAACCGCTCCAAGGACTCGACGTCTCTCCAAACTGAAAGATTTGGAATGATCATCGGATCGTCCAGAACAACAGGCGTTTCATTTTGGCTGACATCCGCCTTTAGCCGCCAAATGTAACCATCGCTGCGTTCTGCCGCTGCATTGACTCGATTGAGGTTGTTTACGAAATCTGCGATCCGCGGGTCGTTGATATCGTGCTTGAGCCTTGCGATGTTCAGTTCGGCAATATGATGATCAGACATTGAGACCTGCAAGGTGAGTGTTTTGGGCCAGGATAACGTGCCAGCGTCATCGATCATATTCCAGATCGGCGTCCAATATCAGCTATCCGTATCCTGTTCGCAAATCACGGTGTCCTCTCGCACCCCTGCATCGTTTTCGCCAGCATTGATGTGTAAGGAATCTCTATGTCGTTCTGACAAGCGGATGCAATGCAAAACGCCGGACATCCGCCCGGCGCTTTCGTTTCTTTGATTGTTTTTGTTCAGCCCGCGTTTCTGGCTTTTGCCCGAGTGGCTTCAGTTTTTTCGATTGCCTTCAGGAGATAGCGGTCACGGTCATAGATATCCGAGTAGAACTCGATGCCGTTGCCATCCTGCTCCGGCCATGCCGTGAAATACGCCACATAAACCGGAATATCGCCGGTGACCTTTTCCTGTTCATTCTGGCCGGCCGCGATTCGAGACGTCACGTAGTCTTTGGACTTTCCGAGAACGGCCGCTGCCATGCCCTTCGGGTCGTGCAGTCGGATACATCCGTGGCTATAGGCCCGAACGTCCTTGTTGAAAAGGTTCTTGGCAGGCGTGTCGTGCATATAGATGTGGTGCCGGTTCGGGAACAGGATCTTCACTTCGCCAAGCGCATTGGACCGGCCCGGATATTGCCGGACATTGATCGACTGCTGTCTTGCCGCGACTGCATACCAGTTTACAGAAGCGGATGAGACCTTGCGTCCGCCAGGGGTCGTGACCTCATAGCCGGCCCGGTCGAGATAAGACGGGTCCCGCGCGAGCTTGGGAACCATTTCGTTGACGATGATCGAATAGGGAACGCCCCAATACGGGTTGTATTCCACGATTTCGATCTTGTCGTAGAAGAAGTTGGTCTGATTGGATTTCTTGCCCACGACCACCCGCATGGAAAGCGGGTCCTCGCCCGGCGCCGTGTATGTCGCCGTGAACGCCGCCTGGTTGATAAATACCTTCCGCGTTCCAAGGTTCTCCGGGATCCACCGGCTCCGCTCCATCGCCAGTTCAACCTTGGCAATCTTGGCGGCATTCGTCTCGCCGACGAGCGCCTTGATCGTGTTCTTGCCGACAATTCCGTCAGGCGTCAGACCCGCTTCCTTTTGAAAGGCCTTTACCAGTGCGACCAGTTCAGGTCCGTAAAGGTCAGCCCCTTCATAGGCAGCAAGTGTCTCGCTGTGCGCTTGTTTTAAAGCGTCGGAGCCGTTCATTGAAATTGCGGAGACAATATTTTTGAGCTCTGGGCTCGATTTACCGGCTTTCAGGAAGGTGCCTGGTGCGATGACGATTTGCTCGGCGCTATCGTCTTCAGCCTTCAGACGTTCCAGTTCAGCGGTCAGTTTGCGGAAATGGTCGTTTTGAGGCTGGTGACCGTGAAGTTCGTCAGAAACAGTTAAGGTGGTTGAAAGCTTCTCCAGCGCCGCCACAAGGTCTACCTCGTGCCGGGGAAGATCGTGATATTGCGAGATCCTGTTCGGATCGACCCGCCCACGCGTCGCGTCAAGAACATAGGTCAGCGCAGCTGCGCTCATTTCCATTTCAAAACGCATCATTGCGGCTGTGCGCGCTGCGTCATCAAGACCTGAAACAGCCGGGAGCGGAACAAAGTAATCTGAGGGAACCAGACCATATTTGCCGCTTGATGCGAGTGATTTGCGCAGCTGTGCCGCTTTCAGTGTAACGCCGTTGTCCTCGATCCAAACAAAGTCCGGATGTTCACGGTAATACGCAATGAGCGCTTCCCCCACTTCAGGAAGAACCCTCAAGGCCAAGTCCTTCAACGCCGGACGCCCCTTGTCGAATTCGGTCAGCACGGCTGGTGCGGCGGGGGCAACATCCGTTTCCACGGCGACTGCATTTTCGGTCTCGGCGTCTGCGGCTGTCGGCTGAACTTCAGCTGTTTTCTTTTCAGACAGCGGCGACAGCGATACTTTCTTCAATGCGTCAGGGGAGTAATTCAGGTAGCGCGGCGCTGCGACCTTCACCGAAACCGCCTTCTTTCGCAGTTGTTCCTGACGTTTGCGCTCTTGCTGCTTGCGATGATTTTCAGGATTGAACAAGCGCTGGAAGAGGCCTTGTGCCTCGGCTGTCGTGGGAGTCACAATGCTGAAACCGGACGCAAGTACGGTTGCCATGAGACACGCCTTCAGTGACGCGGCAGACACTGTGCGAATTCCGATTGAGCGTCCATATCTGCGATGGGATTGTTCCATATCGTTTTTCATTTGGCTCGCCTGCATTGCCTAGATCCAAAAATTCATAAGCCGGCCGGCATTCCAGATGAAAAGCCAAGCCGTGCGGCTCTTTCCGCCGCAATTAACAATCTGCCCGAAAGTTCCCCCTCCCGTGCAGCGCCTTCTCGCATTTCTTTCCGGGGCTATTCTGCAGCAAACAGCCGAATATCCTCATGAAACACAAGCGGCAAACTGGTTAATACTATAACAGGCTTGATCAGATGGTTAAGGGCAAGCTTCATACACACCTTTTGAATTCAAATCAGTGTGACGATTTTGCCTCTCCGGAACGGCGAAGACCTAACAAAAATTCGAATTCGTTTAACGCGCTAGTGACTTAGCGCACTGGAAATGACATCCGCGTGATACGCATCACGGTGCCCTACCCTGAATAAAAATAGGTTGCTCCACAGAAGACACGGATCATTCGGAGCGAAGACATGCCGTTTCAGTTCAACATCGGGGACCACGTTTCCTCCCAGATCGGGTTCACGTGTTTCAGCCTGGCGCAATATCGCCAATTGAAATGGTCTCGGGCCAAGCTCTTCGAATTGGTGAAGACCAATCCGAATTGCGATGCGTATTTCTGTTCTCTGCCAGGGGGCAGGAGCCTTACGAACCTGATCAACGACCGAAGCATATGGGTCAATTTTGCCCCGTCGATTGAAGCCCCCCGCTACGGGAAGGCCTGTCTGGCGAGTGGTGAAATCGGTATCGCCGATCGCGCTTTCCGTATGGGAAAGTGGACTGTTCTTGCAACGCTCATTCACGAGCTCGCATGCCTGAACGGCGCATCAGACCGCGGTGGAGACTCGAGTGCGGAAGAGGCCGTCTATTTTTGCGGTCTTGGGACTTCGGAGAAACACGACTGTGCGGTCGAGGACCTGAGCTGGTCTTTTCTGGGTAATCACGTGACGGAGTTTGTTGCTGTCCCGTGAGAGCCCTCAATCCGGCCGAGGGCTCTGTCTCAGTGAAGCCTTAGAACGGGATTTCGTCGTCCATTGGCCCGGACCCGCCGCCGGGTCCTCCAAAGCCGCCTCCAGACGAAGATCCGCCCGAGCCGCCTCCGTATCCGCCGCCGCCAAAGCTGCCGCCGCCTTGGGAGTCATTGCCATAGTCTGGCAGTCCGCCGGACTGGCCACCCTCGCCGCGCCCATCGAGCATAGTCAGGTTTGAATTGAAGCCCTGCAGGACAACTTCGGTCGAATAACGGTCCTGTCCTGACTGATCCTGCCATTTGCGGGTTTGCAACTGGCCCTCAAGATAAACCTTTGAACCTTTTCGCAAATATTGTTCGGCGACTTTGCATAGGCCTTCGTTGAAAATTACCACGCGGTGCCATTCGGTCTTTTCCCGCCGCTCCCCCGAGCTCCGGTCACGCCAGGACTCCGATGTGGCAATCCGAAGATTGGCAATCGGCCTGCCGTCTTGCGTTCGGCGGATTTCCGGATCGGCACCGAGGTTACCGACCAAAATGACTTTGTTGACGCTTCCCGCCATACTGCACTCCTGTTCGTTCTTTTGGCTTTACCGGATCTGCACGCCCTTCTGGCACTTGCTTAGCTGAAACCGGCCTACCTGCCATGCAGCTAGAAAGCAGAACCGTAGCGACACTCCAACCGCTTCGCCCATGTTTTCAGACCGCCACGCCCATTTTCCACAAGGCAAACTGCCTGATTTGACGCTGAGAGCGCGGGAATATGCCACTTTACAAGCTGGTTCACGTCGCCTACCCATGCAAATGTACTTGTTTTGTTCTTATCACTTCTATAAAAAAGATTCAATCGAGCAAGCAAAATCTGCGCGTGTTTTTCAATTGGCTCATTCGCCTCACTGGATGTTGCGCCCATAGCTGCTATATCGGGACATGATGACCAGGTTGAGCATCTTCTGATCTGGTTTCGGGCAACCTGCATCGGGTCAGGACTCGTTGCGATTTATGGCGGGAATTTTCAGAATGTCGAAGTCCGACAGCACTCGGAGGGATGAAAGCTGGAAAAACGACCCAACGCGGGTCATCAGCGTCCGAGGTGCGCGCGAGCACAACCTTAAGGGTGTCGACCTCGATCTTCCGCGCGATCGACTGATCGTCATGACCGGACTGTCCGGTTCCGGCAAGTCTTCGCTCGCTTTTGACACCATCTATGCAGAAGGCCAACGACGCTACGTTGAGAGCCTGTCCGCCTATGCACGCCAGTTCCTGGAGATGATGCAAAAACCGGATGTTGACCAGATCGACGGTCTTTCCCCTGCAATTTCCATTGAGCAGAAGACGACCTCTCGTAATCCGCGCTCCACGGTCGGAACAGTTACCGAAATCTATGATTACATGCGGCTTCTGTTTGCGCGCGTCGGCATTCCCTACTCTCCTGCCACCGGACTGCCAATTGAAAGCCAGACGGTGAGTCAGATGGTCGACCGTGTCAAGGAGCTTGAGGAAGGAACGCGGCTCTATCTGCTGGCTCCCATGGTGCGCGGCCGCAAGGGCGAATACCGCAAGGAACTGGCAGAGCTCATGAAAAAGGGCTTCCAGCGCGTCAAGATCGACGGAACGTTTCACGAGATTGCAGAAGCTCCTGCTCTCGACAAGAAATACAAACACGACATCGATGTAGTCGTGGACCGGCTTGTCGTGCGCGATGATATCGCGGGACGGCTTGCCGACTCTCTCGAAACCGCCCTCAAACTTGCCGACGGAATTGCCGTGGCAGAGTTTGCGGACAAGACAACCGAAAAGGGTGATCCCGAGCGTCTGATTTTCTCCGAAAAATTCGCCTGCCCTGTTTCCGGGTTCACCATTCCGGAAATTGAACCGAGGCTGTTTTCGTTCAACAATCCTTTCGGCGCGTGCCCGACCTGCGACGGGCTTGGAACAACCTTGGCTTTCGAAGAGGACCTCGTTGTTCCGGACCACTCCCTGTCGTTGCGCGAAGGGGCCGTGCTACCATGGGCCAAGACCGGGTCGACCTCACCCTATTACGCACAAACACTTGAAGCGCTGTGCAGCCATTTCAAAGTGACAATGTCGACACCCTGGAAAGACCTCCCGGATGAGGTACAGGATGCGATCCTCCACGGGACCGGGAAAACACCTGTTGAATTCGTTTATGACGATGGCGTGCGCAGCTACCGGACGGAAAAGACTTTTGAAGGTGTAATCGGCAATATCGAGCGTCGCTGGCGTGAGACGGAATCTTCGTGGGTCCGGGAAGAACTTGCAAGGTTCCAGTCGGACCACGCCTGCCCTGCCTGCAGCGGGTTCCGGCTGAAGCCTGAGGCGCTTGCGGTCAAGATTGCTGGCAAGCATATCGGCGAAATCACCGAATATTCGATCCGCGAAGCGCGAGACTGGTTCGATGCCCTGCCAGAGAAGCTGAATGACAAGCAATCGGAAATTGCCGGGCGGATCCTGAAAGAAATCAGGGAACGGCTGAAATTTCTGAACGATGTAGGTCTGGAGTATCTGACCCTTTCCAGATCGTCAGGAACGCTTTCCGGCGGCGAGAGCCAACGCATCCGGCTTGCATCACAGATCGGGTCCGGCCTGACCGGTGTGCTCTACGTTCTCGATGAGCCGTCCATCGGACTTCATCAACGTGACAATGCCCGTTTGCTTGAGACGCTGAAACATCTCAGAAATCTGGGCAACACGGTCATTGTTGTCGAGCACGACGAAGACGCGGTTCTGACGGCTGACTATGTGGTGGATGTCGGCCCTGGCGCCGGCGTGCATGGCGGCCAGGTAGTCGCCAGAGGGACGCCGTCCGAGATCATGGCCAATCCCAAGTCCCTTACAGGCGAATACCTCTCCGGCAAGCGCATGATTGAGCGGCCTGACGGGCGTCGAAAGATCAACAAGAAACGGAAAATTAGCGTTCGCGGCGCACGCGGGAACAATCTGAAGGATGTGGATGTCGACATTCCGCTCAGCACATTTACCTGCGTGACCGGGGTGTCGGGTGGCGGCAAATCGACCTTTCTCATAGACACGCTCTATAAGTCCGCGGCACGTCGATTAAACGGTGCCAGAGACAATCCCGCCCCTCATGACCGAATTGAAGGCCTGGAGGTTCTGGATAAGGTAATTGACATCGATCAGTCGCCCATCGGCCGCACACCGCGATCAAATCCGGCCACCTATACAGGCGCGTTCACACCCATCCGGGAATGGTTTGCCGGAATGCCCGAGGCGAAGGCACGCGGCTATCAGCCTGGGCGTTTTTCTTTCAACGTCAAAGGCGGACGGTGCGAAGCCTGTCAGGGAGACGGTGTCATCAAGATCGAGATGCACTTCCTGCCCGATGTTTATGTGACCTGTGATGTCTGCAAGGGAAAACGCTACAACAGGGAAACTCTTGAAGTGGAATTCAAGGGCAAATCAATCGCAGATGTTCTGGATATGACCGTTGAGGAGGCCGCAGAGTTCTTTTCAGCAGTACCGGCTGTTCGCGACAAAATGCAGACCCTTGCGCGCGTAGGATTGGGTTACATAAAGGTCGGCCAGCAGGCAACGACACTTTCAGGCGGCGAAGCACAACGCGTGAAGCTCGCGAAGGAATTGTCCAAGAGGTCGACCGGGCGAACGCTTTACATCCTCGATGAGCCAACGACAGGCCTGCATTTCCACGATGTTGCCAAGCTGCTCGATGTTCTCCACGAACTGGTGGATCAGGGCAACACGGTTCTGGTCATTGAGCACAATCTTGAAGTCATCAAGACCGCAGACTGGATTATCGACCTTGGACCGGAGGGTGGCGATGGCGGTGGTACGGTGGTTGCGACCGGCCGCCCGGAAGACGTTGCCGAAGTTGAGGCCAGTTATACCGGGCAGTTTTTGCGCGAGCTGTTGCAGCGGCGTCCGCAACGGGCTCACGACGCGGCGGAATAGCACAGGCTCAAACACTTGAATTTATGTGCGCCGCACATATCTTGTTACTGTACTGCTATTGCTGGAATTTCAGGCTCCGTATTCGGATCGCATCTCCGGTAATTTTGCATTGCACAAAATGCATGTCTGTCATGCACATCTAGCACTTCTTTTATTTTAGTTGGTGAATTATATATGAGTTCAACAACGAGACAGGAGCCAACAGGACCTGTCGGATAAGGAATAAGAAGATGTTTGATACTGTGCGCAAGAAGTACAGCAACTGGGTTAGCTATCGCCGTGCGGTTGACGAATTGTCCCGTCTGTCGGCTAGAGAACTTCAGGACCTCGGCATCAGCCGAAGCGACATCAGGTTTGTCGCACGCCGTGGAGCAAACGGCTTGTAATTTGAGATCGCGTCCGTAGGCAACCTCCTCCCAGCCGAAAGACGTGTGACACGCGGGGCATCCTCCTCCCAGCCCTGCCAGTCGAAACGACGCCCGCCAGTACCTCCTCCCACTGGCGGGCGTTCGTTTGTTCGGCTTCCCGTTTCTTCAATCCCTCTGCATCATCGCGCGTGATTCTATTTCGCAGATGCGAAATACGTTCGTTTTGTCCGCATGCCTGGCCTATGCATTATGTGCATGGATGCGCGTTAACTAATTGTTGAATTGCGGTTTTTGCATATCTGCATCGCGAAAAACCCACTACCTCGCACCGCACAATTTTCCTATATAGCGTTTGTAAGAGACGAACGGGCCAGACGCCGATCCGCGGTGCCATGGCCAAGAGATAGCGAAAGGCCTAAATCATGATCGACACAGTCGTCAAAAAATTCAACACCTGGAAACGCTTCCGTCAGACCTATGACGAGCTGTCCAACCTGTCCAACCGTGAACTCGATGATCTCGGCATCTCCCGTGCCGACATCGGCCGGTACGCACGTCAGGCTGTAAAATAATCACGACTTGCAGTCGGGAGACATCCTCCTCCCAGTCTCCGGGCTGCAAATGATCTGCGGATCAATTCGCAGATAACAAAAACGCTCGCCGGATCCTCCTCCCACCGGCGAGCGTTTTTTGTTTGTGCTGTTGGTGGTTTGCAGCGAAATAATGAAGACAAACCTTGACCCCCATTAAATGAATGCTGCTTCTGAGACAGTGTTCTCCTGGTCTTTGATACATCAGGCATGTTTCATATGTCCTTGCGTTCTATTGACCTGCTTCACGCCCACTATTGCCGCACGATTTGACATTCGAGCATGAGCAAAGGCTCATGCGATTGTGTCTTTCAGACTTTCCCAAACAGGCTCAAACAACATCGGTAAGGCATCGTCGTTTTGAGTTGACGCGATGCGATCGATCCGCTTGCGAAACCGTTGCGGTTGTGCGGCAATCCTTGTAATCAGGACAAAACAGATGTTTGCCGGCGTGCGCGAGGCAATTGACGCAAATTCTCGACCGGCATTTGTCCCAAGGATAAAAAATGGCACCCATTCACGTTATCGGTGGCGGCTTGGCCGGTTCGGAAGCCGCATGGCAGATCGCACAAGCGGGAATTGACGTCGTCATTCACGAAATGCGCCCAGTGCGCAAAACCGACGCGCATCAGACAGACGGTTTGGCAGAACTTGTCTGTTCAAACTCCTTTCGATCCGACGATTCGGAACAAAATGCAGTCGGTTTGATCCACCATGAACTGAGGCAGCTCGGATCTCTGATCATGTCATCGGCCGACGCCCATCAGGTGCCCGCCGGAAGTGCGCTCGCCGTGGATAGAGAGGGTTTTTCGCAAGCGGTGACCAAAGCGCTCGAAGACCACCCCCTTATCACGATCGCACGTGAAGAGGTTGCCGGTTTTCCGCCCGAAGACTGGAAGAGAGTGATTGTCGCAACGGGCCCATTGACCTCACCCGACCTTTCAAAGGCTGTGTTGCAGAAATCTGGAGAAGACGCCCTCGCCTTTTTCGATGCGATTGCGCCTATTGTCCATTTCGATACCGTTGATCTCTCAAAGGCCTGGTTCCAGTCGAGATACGACAAGGTCGGTCCGGGAGGAACTGGAAAAGACTATTTGAACTGTCCTATGGACAAGGACCAGTACGAAGCCTTTATTGATGCGCTTCTCGGCGGAGATACGGCAGATTTCAAGGAGTGGGAAGCAAACACGCCTTATTTCGACGGCTGCCTTCCCATCGAAGTCATGGCCTCCAGAGGCCGAGAGACGCTTCGCCACGGCCCCATGAAGCCAATGGGACTGACCAATGCTCATAACTCGGACGTGAAGCCCTACGCGGTGGTGCAGCTACGACAGGACAATGCCCTTGGCACGCTCTACAACATGGTTGGCTTCCAGACGAAACTCAAATACGGCGCGCAGGCTGACATCTTCCGGATGATACCTGGTCTTGAAAACGCCCAGTTTGCGCGGCTTGGCGGCTTGCATCGCAATACATTCTTGAATTCGCCGAAGGTGTTGGACGGTTCGCTGAGGTTGGTGGCGGACCCGCGGATTCGATTCGCCGGGCAGATCACTGGGTGCGAGGGATACGTGGAATCGGCCAGCGTCGGCTGTCTTGCCGGTCTCTTTGCGGTGATGGAAGCACGCGGATCTGCAGTTCAGGTTCCGCCGGCAACGACAGCCATGGGCGCTTTGCTCAATCACATTACCGGTGGTCACATTTCCAGAGAAGACGGCGGCGGCAAGCCTAGGTCCTTCCAGCCAATGAACGTCAATTTCGGCCTATTTCCGCCCGTCGAAGCACCGACGAAGGGTGACGACGGCAAGCGCTTGAAAGGCAAGGAAAAGGCAAAGGCCAAGAAGCTTGCCATGACCAATCGGGCAAAAGCGGACTTTTCAGACTGGATCGCCGGCATCAGTCTGAACCGGATAGCGGCTGAATAACCTTTCGTGGCTAGGCACGAAAGGGCACGTCAGATCCGTTTCAAAGGCGCTGCAGACGCTCTCCAAAGCAACCATTGCCGCTTGAGCTGAGATATTTCCGATGAACCGTGAAGCGGATCGAAAGCGTTCGCTTCCATCTTTTTCAAAAACGGTTCAACAAGCACAAGTGGCAGCACCGCGTTGCCGCATTTTTCCGGAACAGTATCAGCAGCTTCGCGAACACGCTTCAGGTGGTGGCGGGCATGCTCACGCATTTCGCCAAGGGCGGCCTGCAATTGCGGCGTGGTCTCGCCGCGGAAGACGGTCTCGCTATCAACTCCATGTCTTTCAATCAGGTCCTTTGGCAGAAACATCTGCCGGCGGGAAGCGTGCCATGGTAGTGCGCGCATCAGTCCTGTCATTCCATAAGCAACGCCCGCATGCCCGGCAGCTGTTGCCGTTCCGGGATCATCGCCATCATTCAGGATCAGGCAACCCAACTGGATGAGACCGGAGACAGTTTCGCCGGTGTATCCTTCCAGGTCGTTCAGGCTGGGCATCGGATCATCATAAAGATCGAACACCCTTGCTTCGGTCATGGCGATGAGCCCGTTTCTGGGCAGATCGTACTTTGTGATTGTTTGAATGAGAGCGTTTGCGACCGGATTGGATGCCGCGGCGCCATGCTCCGTTCCTTCAAGAAGGTCTCGCCACCATTGCAGGCGCATTTCACCGGGCAAGGGCTCCGAAACAACCTCACGCACACGCGCGATTTCCGCACTGAACGCATATATCGCCATCAGAGCGGCCCGATGCTGTTCAGGTGCCAAAAGGGCGCTGAGATATCGGTCCTTGTCATAGCGGCGCACTACATCGGCGGCATGATCGAAGTCAGTAGTCATAGTCGCCCATATGGCACAGGATCGAAACTAGTCCACCGCCAGTAAAGCCGCCGCGACGGCCCGGTCTTCCGACAACAAAACATTGAATGTGCGAACTGCCGCACCTGTCGACATCGGATCAGCCAGTATTCCCGCTTCGCGGAACAGGTCCTTCAACGCAGGTGTCAATGGCGAGAGGTCCCTCCCTGTTCCCACAAGCAGGACCTCAATGTCCGATTGTTCTTCAAAGACACGCTCAAATGCCTCTTCGCTGAAGCCCGCCGTATCGCCGATATTCCATCCGTAGATTCCGCTCGGGACACAGAGTATGGACCCCTGGTGGGACATTTTCGCGAACCGGAAGCCGCCATTGCCATAAGCATCAAGCGGTGCCCGGCCCGGAAAATGGGCGTTCCGGATTTCCATCAGGTATGGTCCTCAGACGGTTGCCTTTTCCTTGGTTTCATTCTTGTCGTCCTCGTCATTGCGCGACAACGCATCCGGACGCAGTTTCAACAGAATGAGGAAAGGCGCAGCCAGGAAGATCGACGAATAGGTTCCGATCACGATGCCGAAAATCATGGCCAGCGTGAAGGACTGGATGACCTCGCCGCCGAAGACGTAGAGCGCAATCAACGCCAGCAGGGTCGTGACAGAGGTCATCGTTGTACGCGACAACGTTTCGTTGATGGACTGATCCAGAATTTCCGTCAGCGGTCGTTTCTTGTATTTGCGCAGGTTTTCCCGGATGCGGTCATAGACCACAACTGTATCGTTGAGCGAATACCCTATGATTGTCAGAACCGCCGCGATACTGGACAGCGAGAAATCCAGCTGCAGCAGCACAAACAGTCCTATCGTGACCACAACGTCGTTGGCGGTGGTCAGGATCGCACCGACTGCAAAGTGCCACTCGAAGCGGAACCAGATATAGATCATGATCGCAAACAGCGCTGCCGCGACAGCTATGGCACCGGCTTGCGCCAGTTCGCCGGAAACGCGCGGCCCAACGACCTCGACGCGCCGGAAATCGACATTGTCATCAGCAAAGATCGTGCGGACGTTCTGGACCACGGTCTGCTGCGCTAACTCGCCGCCAGGCTGCTCTTCAACGCGAATGAGAATATCGTCTGGAGCACCGAATTCCTGGACCTGCACGTCACCCAGATTGAGCGATGACAGTTCGGAACGGATTTCACCGATATCGGCCGGACCATCGGTCTTGATTTCGATGATCGTTCCGCCCTTAAAATCGATGCCGTAGTTCATACCGACGGTGAAAAAGCCGGTGAGCGAGGCGATTACAAGTATAACGGACAACGGAAAACTGAATTTCCGAAGCCACATGAACTTGATATGGGTGTTGTCCGGAACAAGTCTTAGCAACATTTCTTATTTCTCCCGGATCAGATCGGCAACACGGACGGGCGGCGGCGGCGAATCCAAAGTGCCACCAGCAGCCGGCTGAACGTAAAGGCCGAGAACACGGTCGTGAAAATCCCGATCGCAAGAGTAACGGCAAAGCCACGGACCGGTCCGGATCCAAGCTGGAACAGGATGACGGCTGCGATCAATGTGGTGATGTTGGCATCAAGGATTGTTCCAAGCGCCCTGCTGTAACCAGCGTCAATCGCGGATATCACCGACCTGCCAGCGCGCGATTCCTCCCGTATTCGTTCAAAGATGAGCACATTGGCATCCACCGCCATGCCGATCGTCAGCACGATGCCGGCGATGCCCGGCAACGTCAGTGTCGCCTGCAGGACCGTCAGGGCCCCGAAGATCAGAAAGATGTTCGTCATCAGTGCCAGATCGGCAATCACACCGAAACGGCCATAGGCAAGGATCATGAATACGATCACCGCCACACCGGCAATAATAGACGCGATTTGACCGGCTTCGATGGAGTCAGCGCCAAGGCCTGGTCCGATTGACCTTTCCTCAATGACAGTCAACTGTGCCGGAAGCGCCCCGGCACGCAGCAGGATTGCAAGGTCCTGAGCAGCCTCAATCGTGAAATCACCCGAAATCTGCCCGGAGCCCCCCACGATCGGTTCGCGGATCACAGGTGCCGAGATGACCTCACCGTCCAGAACAATCGCGAAAGGAAAGTTCACGTTTTCCGTTGTGACCCTTGCGAACTCACGCGCGCCGGACTGGTTGAAACGGAAGGTGACGACCGGTTCGTTCGAATACTGGCCGAAGGCGACCTGAGCATCGACCAGATCTTCCCCGCCCAGGAGCGGGTTTGTTTCCAGGAGATACGGAATAGGCGGATCGTCGACGGACATGAACACAGAAGTTCCAGGCGGCGGCCGGTTTTGCAGAGCCTGTTCGCCGGTCATGTTCCGATCGACAAGATGAAAACTCAACAGAGCAGTTTCACCGATCAGATCTTTCAGCCGTTCCGGATCGCCTTCGCCCGGGGCTTCAACAAGAATACGGTCACGGCCCTGGCGCTGAATGTTCGGCTCGGTCGTACCAAGTTCGTCGACGCGTTTTCGAATGACCTCGATCGACTGCTGGACAATCGACTGGAGCCTGTTGTCCAGACCTTCTTCTGAATAGGTGAAACGAACCAATCCGTTGTCGTTTACAGTCAGATCGAATTCATCGACCGGCTGACCGGCGAAGAGATTTGATACGAGCGGATTGACGAGTGGTGCCAGTCGCTCTCTTGCCTCGTCCAGCCGCGTCAAATCTCGAATTCGCACCTGTAGCGAGTCATTGGACGCCGAGAGCCCTGTGTACCCAATTCTGGGATTTTGCCGCAGGACATCGCGCACATCGCCCTCGAGCGCCTCAAACCGTTTCTTGATGTAGTCTTCCTGGTCCACTTCGTAGAGAAGATATGCGCCACCTTGCAGATCAAGACCCAGTACCATCTGGTTTTTCGGCAGGAAATCGGGCCAGGCCTCGAGTTGTTTGGCGGAAAAGAAATTCGGCAGCGTTGTGATAATGCCAGCGGCAACCACAATCATGATCAGCACGATTTTCCAGCGGGCAAAATGGAGCATGATAGAGCCTTAAAAGCAGCCAGGCCGGCGACAAACCGGCATGGCAATTGGATCGATGCGGTTCAAGCGCGTCTTACGAATTTTCCTTGGCAGGCTCGGTCTTGGATCTGACTTCCTGCACCATGGAGCGTACCACGCGCACTTTCACGCCTTCCGAAAGTTCCACTTGCAATTCGCCATCGTCTACCACCTTCGACACTTTGCCGATAAGTCCCCCGGTGGTCACAATGGTGTCACCGCGGCGCAGGTTTGCAACCATTTCCTGATGCTGTTTCATGCGCTGGCGCTGTGGCCGGATGATCAGGAAATACATGATCGCAAAGATTGCCACGAACGGCAGGATCTGAATCAGAAAACTCGGACCTGCGGCTCCGGCTGATTGCGCATACGCTGGGGTGATCAACATTCATCTCTCCTAAGGGGCGTTTTTGCTTGTGCCGCACCTCGGCAGCACCATCAAACGCTCTGAATTCTGGTGGCGCGGACTATAACGGCGGCGCGCCTCATTTCAAGCTTTGCAAGCGGATTCCGGCGTACCGGTATGGGAATAATTGGCGTTTTCGCTTCACCTGCCTCATGCTACTGGTCTCGCAACATGTTTCAGGGCCTCAGATGGGCCTTTTTGACCAGGGTTGCAAGAATTATGAGCGCGCAAAACGACCTTGCCTCATTGAACGCCAAACTCGATTCTCTGCTGGATCTGATCGGGCGCGCTGTGCCGTCAGCGCCGCGTCCGGCGGATTGGTCCAGTGCAGACGCCTTCGTGTGGGTACCCGACCCCGGTGAACTCCAGCCGGTTGAGAAAGTCAATCGGGTCGACATATCGCTGCTGTGTGCTGTTTCGCATGTGCGCGATCTGCTTCTCGACAACACAAAACGGTTTGCAAGCGGCCTGCCTGCTAACAATGCTCTTTTGTGGGGTGCGCGCGGTATGGGCAAGTCGTCTCTGGTCAAGGCGGCCCATGCGGCCGTCAATCGAGAGCCTGATAAAGGCGATTTGAAACTGATCGAAATCCACCGTGAAGACATTGAAACCCTTCCGAAACTGATGTCTCAGATCCGGCAGGCCCCGCATCGCTTCATCATCTTTTGCGACGACCTTAGTTTCGATAACGACGACACGTCCTACAAATCGCTGAAAGCCGTTCTGGAAGGTGGAATTGAGGGCCGGCCGGAAAATGTCATCTTTTACGCAACCTCAAACCGGCGCCATCTGCTCCCGCGCGATATGATCGAGAATGAACGTTCAACGGCGATCAATCCGGCAGAGGCAGTCGAGGAAAAGGTCTCCCTATCGGATCGCTTTGGCCTTTGGCTCGGTTTTCACAAATGCAGCCAGGATGATTATCTGGAGATGGTGCGCGGCTATGCAGTCCATTTCGATCTTAAGATCGTTGAAGACGAAATGCGTGCTCAGGCGCTTGAATGGGCGACGACACGAGGCAGCCGTTCCGGACGTGTAGCGTTTCAATTCATACAGGATCTGGCTGGTCGCCAGGGCAAAACGCTTCCGTAAGAAGAGCACTTCAAGACGCTGCGGCAAGCTTGGGCAGCTAGATTATCGCGTTTCATTCGTGCAGATGGATCGGGACATCTCAATTGATGGTTTGAGAAGCATTCAGGCGTTTCTCAGGTTTAAAACATCGACAGAGAACCTGTGTGAAGGAATAGATCGCGGCGAGGAAAACTCCCCTCGCCGCACATGCTGTTTTGTTTAACGGCGTGGCAGATGCTGGAGCGGATCGACCGGCTTGTTGCCCTTGCGAAGCTCAAAATGCACCTGAGGCTGATTTACGGACCCTGTCGCACCGGCCAGGCCGACCACGTCGCCACGACGGATCTTGTCACCGCGTTTTACTTTCAACTCGCTGTTATGCGCATAAGCCGAAACCCAACCTTCACTGTGGCGCACGAGGACGAGATTTCCGTAGCCTTTAAGCTCGTTGCCCGAGTAAATCACGGTGCCAGCGTCAGCAGCCTTCACAGGAGTTCCCTCCGGTACTGCCAAGTTTACACCTTCGTTCTTGCCGCCTCCCGGTTTCGTCCCGAAGTCGGAGATGATCCGGCCGCGAACCGGCCAACGGAATTTTGCGGTGGTCGCCTTCTCTTCCTGGAGATTTGCAACAGACGGCGTCTTGATCGGTTCGGTAGGACGCGCCTCTTGCGTCAATGCAGGCGCTGGCAGCGATGCCTTTTGAACTTGCGACGACGGCGTCGCAACAGCTGGCGTCACCTGAACGCTTGTCGTTTCGGTTGAAATGGACGCCGTCGTGAGCTGAGTTGCCGCGACCGCCGGTTTACGCTTCGGCGACGCACTGACGCGTACGACATCTGCCTCTGCAACAACTGTTTCAGTCGTGCTGATCTGCGTAAATGTCGGTTGCTTGAAAGGCTTTCGTGTCGGACGTGGTGTTGAACCGGAAACGGTGGAGACGGAACTTGTGACAATCGTTTCGTTTGCGCTAACGCTCGGCAGTTTCACCTTTCCGGTTTCACCTGCAGTCGTGCTGCTAGAGCCATTGCGTTCGGCATAGACATAGGTCGGAATAATCACGCTCTGCCCTGTCCGAACACCGCTGGCGTCGCTGATGCCGTTGACAGACGCCAGTGCTTGAACAGGCACCCCGTAGCGTCTCGCGATCGAATTCAGATTGTCGCCCTGCCGGGCAGTGACCCTCGTGCCGCCCGCCGCCGTCCAGCCCTTCCAGTTCCTGCCTGGAGCGGCGCTGACTGTTTCAGGTGCCGGCAATGTCGAAACAGGCGCTGCCGCTTTTGCGGCCTGCGTTGGCGCAGGAAGCGGTTTGGATTGAATATCCGCGCGATGGCTGGGCACCGAACCGGTCGTCACGGGCGATGACCCGGCTGGCGGCAGACCCGCGCTCGTTCCTCCTGGCCCGTTCGCGATATCCTGATAGGACGGCTGCGGAGTTCTGTTCAGAATCTCACGCTGGTTTTGCGTATTTCCCGTGTAATAAGGAGGTTCTCCGAAGCGCTCAACTGCACTGGAACAACCTGCGAGAAAGACCGCGACCATGGACACTGTCGCTGCTTTACTCAGAAGATCCCCGCGGAGGGTGCGCGTCCGCTTTTTCATCGCCTTACTCATACCGCTAACAATGGCTGCTATGGTTAAGAGTAGACGCCAGTAAGGTTTATAAAGGCTAAAGATGCTGCGCTGTTAAACGCAAAACGGCAGATTTCTCTGACTTTTTCTGTCGAAGTAAATGTTCGCGCGGGGTCTTTATAGTAAATTACAGCACTTACTTCTCGCCAGGGATTCGCTTTTCATCTGCGTACACCCCGTGTTTTCCACCCTAGAGTTTAAGCGCCAGCCCGTTTTGCAGCATCACGGTTCTGATCGGCATGAGCGTTTCGGCGGTCATCACGCTTTCCGACTTCACAAACCGAATCAGAGATTGCGGCTGATTAGGCTGCCCGACAGGTGCCACGAGGATGCCGCCGGGTTTCAGCTGTTGCACCCAGGTGTCCGGAATGGCGGTGATCGCTGCTGTTACGACAATACGATCAAACGGGCCTTTCTGTTTGAGGCCTTCAAAACCATCCGCCTGGCGCGCTTTCACGTTTCCTAATTTCAGGGCCGCAAAGCGCCGTTCAGCCAGATCGGTCAGCGTTGCAAAACGGTCGATGGTCTCAACTTGGCCGGCCAGATGCGCCATAACTGCCGACTGGTATCCCGAGCCCGTCCCGATCTCGAACACGGACTGGCCAGCATTTATGTCGAGTGACTGAACGGTGAAGGCAACAAGCGAGGGTGACGTGGCAGATTGACCGCATTCAATTGGAAGCGTTGCATCTTCATAGGCCAAACTGTGATGTCTTGCCGGGAGAAACAGTCGCCGCGGCAATCGCTCTATCGCCGTAAGAACATTTCGCGCGCCGACGCCCCGCCGCCTGAGCGCAAGCACAAGCGCTGCCCTTGCTTCCGTTTCATCCGGAAGCGCTGTCGACTGCATTGTTCCGCGGTCGCCGGGAGATAGGCCGGCCATTCGCTACGCCCCTTTTCGGGTCTATTTCAGTGCCCCTGTCAGATGACTGACCAGATCGTGTGCCGTCAGATCTATGCGTAGCGGTGAAACGGATACATATCCATCCGCAATTGCCTGGAGATCGGAATTATCAAGAACCGATTTGCCGCGTTCACGAAACTTGAGCCAGTAATATGGATAACCGCGGCCGTCCACACGTTCATCGATCGACAAACCGCTCTGCTCATGGTGTCCCTGTACGGTCACCTTTACACCCTTGACCTGATCGGGTGCGCAGGCCGGGAAATTCACATTCAGGAGGCTGTAGGGCGGCAACTGAAATTCTGTCAATTTGGAAAAGAGCTCCGGAGCATGTGTCTCCGCAATTGAAAAATTGGGTTCGGACTTCACGTCCCAGTCATATGCCTGGGAAACCGCAATGGACCTGATACCAAGGATAGCGCCTTCCATTGCACCCGCGACAGTCCCGGAATAGGTCACGTCTTCCGCAAGGTTCTGACCCCGATTGATACCGGACAGCACCAGGTCCGGGCGCTCCTTCATGATTTTGTGGACCCCCATGATAACGCAATCCGTCGGCGTGCCCTTCACAGCAAAATGTCGATCGTCAAGTGCTCTCAGGCGGAGTGGATCGCTCAAGGTCAGCGAGTGCGCGACACCGCTCTGGTCAGTTTCAGGTGCGACTACCCAGACATCATCTGAAAGCGTCCGAGCAATACGTTCCAACGAGTCCAGGCCGGGCGAATGAATACCGTCATCATTGGTGATCAGGATGCGCATTTAGATCTCTCTTCCGTGGGAACCGATCGAAAATCCCGGGAGCCCTGAACCGACCGACATATCCGGGACAGGCGACGGAGCACTTGCCCCGTCGCATTTGTTTCGAATGCGCGTTTAAGCGCCAATCTTTTCCAGGCCACCCATGTAAGGCCGCAGGGCCTCAGGAACCGTCACGGAGCCGTCGCCGTCCTGATAATTTTCCAGAACGGCAATCAGCGCGCGTCCGACGGCAATACCAGAACCGTTCAGCGTATGAACGTAAACAGGCTGCTTGCTGTCCGACGGGCGGTAGCGGGCATTCATGCGCCGTGCCTGGAAGTCGCCGCAGACCGAGCACGAGGATATCTCCCGGTAGGCGTCCTGACCTGGAAGCCAGACTTCAATGTCATACGTCTTGCGCGCGCCGAAACCCATGTCGCCGGTGCACAGGGTCATGACGCGGTAATGCAGCCCGAGCAACTGCAGGACCATTTCAGCACACCCGAGCATGCGATCCAGTTCCGCTAGAGAGTCTTCCGGTTTGGTTACAGAGACCAGTTCGCATTTCTGGAACTGATGCTGTCTCAGCATCCCGCGTGTGTCGCGACCGGCAGAGCCCGCCTCAGAGCGGAAACAATAGGTCAGAGCGGTGACACGCAGCGGCAAAGCCGCTTCGGAGACAATCTCGCCTGCAACCAGGTTCGTGAGGGGCACTTCGGCTGTCGGGATCAGAAAGTGATCCGTTGTCGTCTTGAAGAGATCCTCTTCAAATTTTGGCAACTGACCCGTCCCGTAAAGCGCCGTATCGTTTACCAGAAGCGGCGGCGAGACTTCCGTATAGCCGTTTTGCTGTGTGTGCAGATCGATCATGAATTGTCCGAGCGCGCGCTCAAGACGCGCTATCTGACCTTTCAGCACCACGAAGCGTGACCCGGATAGCTTGGCAGCAGTGGCAAAATCCATGTCACCCGAGGTTTCACCCAGCTCAAAATGCTCTTTCGGCATTTCATTGAAAGTGAAAACAGGCTTGTCGCCGTGGGTTCTCAGGAGGACATTGCCACTCTCGTCCTCGCCCGTCGGTACGTCGTCGTGCGGGAGATTCGGAATGACAGCCATTGCCGCTTCCAGGTCGGCATTGAGCCTGCGTTCTTCTTCTTCACCCGATTGAATGAAGGCCTTGATCTGCGCAACCTCGTCGATCAGTTCCTGTGCACGCGCGTCATCGCCTGAACCTTTTGCCTTGCCGATTTCCTTCGACGCGGAATTCCGGCGCTCCTGGGCTTCCTGAAGTTTGGTGATATGGGAACGACGGGAATCATCCAACGCAATCAGCTTGGCAGCGGAGGCTTCGTAGCCCCGCTTGGCCAGAGCACGATCAAAGGCGTCTGCGTTTTCCCGAATCCACTTGATATCAAACATCTTCACTTCCCGAACGACGGTCGTTTTCAACACATTCCGTCCGGGAGCTGGTCAAGACCCAAACAAGCCAATCAGGCTGTCGCGTCTTCCGCTTCGCGTTCAGCTTCCCGCTGCGCGCGTTGGCGCTCCACCAATCTCACGGACAGAATGGAGACTTCGTAGAGAAGCAGCGTGGGGAGTGCAAGACCGATCTGTGAGATCGGATCAGGTGGTGTCAGAATTGCCGCAGCAGCGAAGGCCCCGACGATTGCGTATTTGCGCTTTTTCTTAAGATCATCGGAACCCACGAGGCCTGCTCGCCCGAGGAGCGTGAGAACCACCGGCAACTGGAACACAAGCCCGAACGCGAAGATCAGAACCATGATCAGGCCGAGATATTCGCTGACTTTTGCCAGGTGCTGAATGGCCACCTGACCATCACCACCAGGTTGTTCCTGCGACAGGAAGAACCCCATCGCCATCGGCATCACAAGAAAATAGACAAGGCAAGCGCCGATCAGAAAGAGAACTGGCGTTGCGAGCAAAAACGGCAGGAATGCCCCGCGCTCGTGTTTGTAGAGCCCGGGTGCCACAAACATGTAAACCTGGCTCGCAATGACCGGAAAGGCCAGGAAGAGGGCTCCGAATAAAGCGAGTTTCAGCTGCGTGAAAAACCATTCCTGCGGTGCCGTGAAGATCATTTCTACCGGATGTTCGCCGCCAACTGCGCGCATGTAGGGGACGGTCAGAATATTGTAGATGTCTGTCGCGAAGTAGAAGCAGATGATGAACATCACCAGTATCGCGCCTATTGACCACATCAGCCGCTGCCGCAATTCAATCAGATGTTCGATCAAGGGCGCCTTTGAGGCGTCGATATCATCCTGGCTCATGCCTTAACGTCTTCCGTCACCGGTTTTTTGTCCGGACTGCTCTCACTATCCGCCGAAGCGACCGGCTGTGAAGCCTCTGTGCTTCCTCCGTCGGTCTCGGCAGATTTCGGCTTCTCGGCAGCCGTTTCCGCACTCGCTGATGCAGGTTTCGTCGTCATCGGACGTGACGCCTTTTGAGCAGCGTCCTCTTCGATCGACTTTTTGAGGTCACCCAACGGATTGAAGTTTGCTGCGTCTTCAACCTGCTTTTTCATGTCGGCAATATCGGCCTGTTGCTCGGCTTCACGCAAAGCATCGTTGAACGTCGACTGGAACTCGCGCGACATGCGCCGCATTTTTCCCAGTGTCTGTCCAAGTGTGCGCAGCATGCGCGGCAGGTCTTTTGGCCCTACAACAATGATTGCCACACAGGCAATCACCATGAGTTCGGTCCAGCCGATATCGAACATGAGAACTATCGTCCCTTAAGGAGACGCGATGCAGATTAAGATCAGCTCGCCTTGGTCTGATCTTCAGCTTTCGCAGACGGAGCTGCGTCGCCGGCCTGATGATCGATGGTCTTCGGGGCATCGGCAGTGTCGTCTTCGGCCATGCCTTTTTTGAAGCTCTTAATTCCCTTGGCTACATCGCCCATAAGTTCGGAAATCTTTCCACGTCCGAACAGCAGAACCACCACCACTGCGATGATCAAGATCTGCCAAATACTAATGCCCATACGCCAAACTCCTGATAAACGGCTTTAAAGCCCTGCCGCCCTTTTACAAAAACGGCTCTCACCCTGCAACATACACCTGAAGGACATTTTGCGCTCTTAGACAGAATGATGACGTTCAGGGCAGTTTCTTCACCTAGAATTGGGACTCCCTGCGCGGAAAAACAAGCACGTCTTTCGGATCAGTGTCCACAGCGACGTCCATTCCAGCCTCCCAGGAGCTGCCTGCGCGGACCCTGGCCTGCAACGGGTGGTCAAGGCCGTCGACAACGATAGATAGAAGATCGACCTCGCCGACGAATCGTTTTGACAGGATACGCCCCGGGACACCGCACAAACCGGCGTTGGAGAGACAGATCCCCTGAGGCCGGATGCACACATCGACCTTTTCGCCTTCCGAACCGGTTTCCACGCCAAGAAGTCCGAGCGGTGTTTCTACGCCCTTGGCCGTGACACGGCCTTCAATCTGGTTCAACTCGGAAAAGAAACGGGCGGCGAACAGATCAACGGGATTGTTGTAAAGCTCGGCCGCGGTACCGTGCTGAACAAGACGTCCTTTGCGCATCAACGCGATCTTGTCGCCCATCCGCATCGCTTCTTCAGGATCGTGGGTCACGATAATGCACGTCGCCCGCGTCTCACGTATGACCGCTAGCGTCTGGTCCCGGACACTGTCCCGTAGGCGTTTGTCGAGACCGGAGAACGGCTCGTCCATAAGCAGGATACCAGGCCGCGGCACCAGAGCCCTCGCCAGGGCGACCCTTTGTTGTTCACCACCGGACAGCGCATGCGGATAGTCTGCGGCATAATCCGCAAGTCCGACACGGCCAAGCGCTGCAAAAGCAGCCGCTTGCGCATTTTTCCTGGACAGTCCCGTCAGACCAAACATTACGTTCGACAGTATCGTCATATGAGGAAATAGCGCATAATCCTGGAACATCAGGCCTACGCCGCGCTTTTCGGGCGGCAGGAAAGTCTGGTCTCCAGCGATCTCCTGGCCGTTGATCAGCACTTTGCCAAGACTTTGCCTTTCAACGCCGGCCGCAATTCGCATGAGTGTCGTCTTGCCGCAGCCCGAGTGACCCAGTAGGCAGAGGATCTCACCCGGCGCAATCGAAAGGCTCAGATCGCGAACCGACGCGACACCGTCGTAATCATGCGAGACGTTCTCAAATACGAGGCCTGCAGCGATGGTCGCGCCCGCAGTCCCCGGTGCGCCCCAGTTTGGCTGGCGCCCGTTTCCCAGCGCAGATTGCGGCCTGTTTTCCTGTGGCATCAAGCTTCGGCAGTCTCTTCGGCATCGTCATCAAAGAACGATCCGTCTTCTAACGGATCTTCGTCCTCGGTCAATGCCACTTCGTCGTTCGGTGTCGGTACGACAAAGGTGGCAGGCACGGCGCTGTCCAGCAATCCGGCGCCTTTCAGTTCTTCCAGACCGGGCAGATCCTTTACGTTTTCGAGACCAAAATGGACCAGAAACTGTTCCGTTGTACCATAGGTTACGGGCCGACCGGGTGTCCGCCTGCGGCCTCGCATGCGAATCCAGGTTGTTTCGAGCAACACGTCGAGTGTGCCCTTCGACGTGGAGACGCCACGTATTTCTTCAATTTCAGCACGCGTAACTGGCTGGTGATAGGCAATGATGGCTAGTGTTTCCAGGGCGGCACGAGACAGTTTGCGCTGCTCTTCGACATTGCGATGCATCAGGTAAGCGAGATCTTCAGCCGTGCGGAAACACCACTTTCCTGCAAGTTTGACCAGATTGACACCTCGTGGCGCATAGAGCCGCTGGAGATCTTCCAAGAGTTGCACAACATCCGTACCTTCTGGCACGCGCAGCGTCAGTTCCTCAAGCGACAGCGGTTCGGAAGAGGCAAACAGCAACGCTTCAATCATACGCTGGCCGGCAAGGTCACCTCCCGAATGTTCTTCCCCTGCAGCCGTGCCCTTCGCGTTGGTCTGCTTGGCGTCCTCAGTTGTCATGATCCTCGTCCTTCACGATGGATCGAATGTAAACCGGAGAAAACGCTTCACCCTGCCGGATCTCAACCTGCCCTTCGCGCACCATTTCCAGGCTGGCGGAAAATGTGCTGGCAACGATGGTCGCCCAATCCTTGTTGTCATAGAGATAGTCCCGCAGATAGGCATTCAACGGCGCCCACTCGCTCACGCGGCCAACGAGTTTGGCGAGCAGTTCCCTCGCCTCCTGCAAGGACCAGACCTTTCGTCTCAGGACCCTAACTGACGTGACCGACTGCCGTTGCCTCTGGGTCGCGTAAGCCGACAGCAGATCGTAGACCGATGCGTCCCAGATGCTTTTTTGCTGAACCGACATGGTTTCGGGGTCGCCGCGATGGAAGACATCGCGCCCTTGCCGGCTCCTGTCCATAAGCTTCGCGGCAACATCCCGCATTGCCTCCAGCCGCCTCAGTCTGAAGGCAAGAGCGGCCGCAAGTTCTTCGCCGGTGGGCTCATCTTCGTCTTTTTGTTCTGGCAGCAGCAGTTTTGATTTCAAAAACGCAAGCCACGCCGCCATCACAAGATAGTCGGCTGCAAGTTCGAGCCGCATCCGCCGGGCCTCGGCGACGAACTCCAGATATTGCTCGACAAGTTCGAGGATCGAAATTCGGGCGAGATCCACTTTTTGCGTACGGGCCAGCCCGAGCAGCAAATCGAGTGGGCCTTCAAAGCCCTCCACATCAACAACGAGTTGCGGATCGGACGTTGCGCGCTGCTCAACCGTATCGACATTGCTGAGCAAGTCGAAGGAGCCGTCGCCGGCAACCTGCCTATGAGTTTCCAGTTCCGCCATTCAAGCTCCGGTCAGGCACCCGTCAGCCGGTCAATGCCTGAAACTCTTCCAAACCGGCGTTTTTGTCGAAGCCGGCTTCCGGTTCCCTCCAGCCGTCGAGCGCGGCCACGCACCTGCGTTCGGCCTCTCCACCAAGCGTTGGAACCGCCTCAGCAACGGCTTTCATTTCGTCCATATCGCCATTGCAATGCAGGACAATGTCACACCCTGCCTCCACAGTCTTACGCGAACGTTCAACAAAATCCCCGCCGAGCGCATTCATGGAGATGTCATCGCTCATCAGGCAGCCGTCAAACCCGATTTCAGTGCGAATAACATCCCTGACAACCGCCGCACTTTGCGTACCAGCTGTTTCCGGGTCGATCGCTTCATAGACAATATGGGCTGTCATGCCCAAAGACACCTGCGAAAGTGCCTTGAAAGGTTGGAAATCCACGCTTTTCAGCTCTGAAAGCTCTGCATCAACCCGTGGCAGCTCAAGATGACTGTCAACTTGCGCCCTGCCATGACCGGGAATGTGCTTGATGACCGGGAGAACGCCGCCAGCAAGAGCGCCCTCCACCATGGCCTGACCGAGCGCTGTCACGATTTCGGGGTCGTTCGACATCGCACGATCGCCAATCGCATCCACGGTATCCTTGAAATGAACATCAAGACACGGAAGACAATCGATCGTTATGCCGACATCATGCAGATCTGAAGCGATCAGCCTTGCACCGAGCCAGGCCGCTCTCAGTCCACGTTCAGGGCTGATTCTAAAGAGGTCACCGTAGAGTTTAGGCGCCGGGTATTTTGGCCAATGTGGCGGCTTCAACCTTTGGACGCGTCCGCCTTCCTGGTCCACGAGAACAGGTGCGTTCTGCCTGCCAACTGCGTTCCGGAAATCGGATGTGAGCTTCCTCAGTTGATCCGGGCTTTCGACGTTGCGCGCAAACAGTATCAGACCCCACGGATCAGCCTCCTTGTAAAAGGCAATTTCATCCTGCGTGAGGGTCGGTCCGGCACAGCCGGAAACAAAGGCCTTGGTCATAGCATCCGGATTACCCGGCAGCGTCAGACCCGTCAAGAAACACGGCTTATCCTCTTGCGTCCATCCCCTGAACTTGCAATCTAGTGAGCAGTGAGCACCAAAGGGTAGAGTGTTCGGCGATGAAGCGCGCTAAGCAAGCAATCGTTTTGGCATGTGTCGTTCTCCTGGTTTTTGTCTGGTTGGAACCGGACTCAAAGGATGTGTTCATTCTACTCGGAATTCTGGAAAACATGGCGCAACGGCAACCTCTGCCGCCCGGCTTCCTTTGATGAATTCCTACCGCACCAAACCACGCGTACCTGGGAGAATTACATGCGCGCACGTCTCGACATTCCAGCAGGCACGCTTCACAGGATCTCACACCGGTCCGAGATCCTCGGACAAAACAGGTTGGGCGACACCGCAACACGCGAAATTGACGTTTATCTGCCCCATGGACACGATGGTAGCGGCCTGCCTCTCCTTGTCGATATCGTCGGTTTTACTGCCGGCGGCCCGGCGCACGTGAATTGGAAGAATTTTGGCGAAAATGTCCCTGAACGCCTCGACCGGCTCATTCATGATGGCGACATGCCACCTGTTGCGGTCGCCTTTCCTGACTGTTTCACCCGGCTTGGCGGAAACCAGTACATCGACAGCCAGGCGATTGGGCCTTGGGCAACCTGGCTGACAACAGAAATGCTTGAAGATGTCGAAGGACGGTTCAAGTGCGGCGGTCAGGGTATGCGCGCAATTTTCGGCAAGTCCTCGGGCGGTTACGGGTCTATCGTCCATGCGATGCTGCATTCTGACGTTTGGTCGGCTGCGGCCTGCCACTCCGGCGACATGGCCTTCGAGCTTTGCTATTTGCCTGAAATGCCGAGTGCGCTGAGGGCGATCGCCAAGGCTGGATCGATTGAGGCCTTTGTCAAAGACTTCGAAAAGGGTCCGAAATATCCTGGCAATTCGTTGCATGATCTCATGACGTTTGCCATGGCGGCCACCTATGACCCCGACCCGAATCCGGATGTCTTCTGCGGGATCAGACTGCCCGTGGATCTGGAGACCTGCGAACTTATTGAGGAACGATGGAATGCCTGGCTGTCCTGGGACCCCGTGGAAATGGTCGGGGCACACGTTGATGCCTTGAAATCCCTGAAGGGTCTCTGGGTCGATTGCGGCTACGTCGACCAGTACAATCTCGTTTACGGCGCAAGGCGGCTGCATCGCAAACTTGAGGCTGCCGCTGTCGGGCATGTCTATCAGGAGTTCAACGACAACCACTCTTCTATTGACTACCGGCTTGATGAAAGCCTTCCCTTCCTCGCGGAAAAACTCCTTGAAAGCTGACCGGTGGCAATGACCCATTAGGTGACTGTCGGCGTTCCCCGTTTTTGAAGCGGTATGGAGAGGATCACACCACCCAGTATGATGAGACAGGCACCTATTGCCGCCAGTGTCGTCGGGATCTCGCCCCAAACGAGATATGCAAAGATGGCCGCCAAAATCACGCTGCCATAATAGATAGGTGCAAGTGTTGCTGCGCCGGCGCGTCTGTATGCTGAAATGTTCAGGGACTGGCCAACGATGGCGAGCGGGCCCAGCCAGGCAAATGCCAACAAGCTCGGCAAAGAGATGTCTTGCGTACTGATCAGCCAGATGACCGGACCTGTCAGCAAAAGTGATGCGAACACGTTTACATAGGCAAGGATCGTTACCGTGTCTTCACGCTGCGCGATGTAGCGCATGATCAGCGCTTCGCAGGCCATGAAAACAGCGGCAAGCAATGCCGCCACAACACCATCAAATGCAAGCGTGTCATGAGCGCCAGTGTTATCGGCGGCCCTTACGACACAATAAGCCCCGATCGCGCAAAGTATCCCGGCAACCCAGTGCCGGCCGGTGATAACTTCCTTCAGGATGAGCCCAGCAAGTGCAATTGCGATAATACCTTTTGTCAGACCTATTGCGGTCGCGTCCGCAAGCGGCAGAATGGTGGCCGCGTAAAGTGAACATGCCAAGCCGCCGACACCGCAGAAAGCGCGCAAAAGGTGGAGCCTCCAAAGTGGACTCAGTCTGGAAAAGACGGGAACACGCTTTGCCACACCAACGCCGACAATTGAGATGGCACCTCCCAAAAAACGCAACCAGACCAGGACAGCAACGGGAAGCAAACCGTCGGCAATCTTTCCGGCTGCAAATACAGGCGTGAATGCCGCCATGCCGGCGAGTGCGAGCACGAACGCTAATGCCGTGTTTTCACGGCGCGCATAGATCGAGGTTGTCGGCATGGAAACTCCTGACAGCAATCCGGTCCTATCTAGCAATCAAAACGAGGTTCGTTCAGTTACCAATTGCCAATGCCGGATATACGTATTTGCATTGCATTGCTCTCTTGCGCCTAATTTTGTATATCGTCTTGATGAACTGGGACGACCTGAAACTGATTGATGCGGCCGCAAAAATGCGCTCCCTGTCGGGCGCAGCCCGCGCATTGAACCTCAGCCAGCCGCAACTGAGCAGACGACTTAAGAGTTTTGAAGATCGTGTCGGAGCGCGTCTGTTCGACAGAACGCCGACCGGCTTGAAGCCGACGGAAGCAGGTCTTCGCCTCATCCCTCTTGCCGCAGACATGCGCAAGAATGCAGATGCCGCCAGTCGCGTCTTACCGGATCTCTCCGGATCTGCGTTGAAAGTCGTCCGTGTCGCTGTGGACGAAGTCCGTGCAAGGATTCTGACGGACAAGTTTGCCGACCTGAGCGCCCTTTTGGACGGTGTGGAACTTGAAATAATCTCCAGTCATCTTCATGCGAACCATCAGACACGTGGCATAGAGCTGCAGATCCGAAACTGTCTGCCTGAAAGCGATACGCTCTTGTTTCGCAAAGTCGGTGATGTTTCTTGTGGGGTCTTTGCATCCAAAGACTACGTTTCGGCGCATCCGGCGGCTTTGAGCGAGCAAAGATACAAAGAGTGCGCCTGGCTCGGTTTCGCCCCGGACGATTTATGGTACCCGGCGCAAGTCCGTTGGATGGAAGACAGGCGCATCAGTCGACCGAAAATGCGTACGAATACCATGACCACGCTTATGAACATGACAGCTTCGGGTTCAGGGCTCGCGCTTCTGCCTGTTTTCATGGGCAATGCGCATCCGGATCTAGTGTCTCTCTCCGGCCCCCTGCCGGAACTGACGAACTCGGAACACATCATTGTCCATAGAGACGTTCGCCGCGAACCTGCGGTTCGAAAGGCAATCGATGCAATTGCCCGTATTTACAAGGAAATGGCTTCAAAACTGACCGGATCCGATGATCCGGTCCGCCTTCAGGCGGCCGAATAAACGGCCCCTCATTACTTACGAGGAAAAGTATCAGGGCTGGCGGCGCACAAAACAGTCGCCGCCTGCGCCTTTCAAACTTTCACAAAGCGTAATCGCTTCCTGACGCGATCCGGTTGGAATGCGGGCCCGATAGAAGACACCCCGATCACCGAGATCCGCAGATACGATGACGGCATTCCGGCTTCCAAGAACTGAAGGATAACGCCGCTGAAGTCCGGAATAGGCATCGCTAGCGGCCGCCGCAGATCTTTGTGACGTCACCTGAACGATGTATGTGCCCGAGGGTATTGAGCCACTCGGTGTATTTCCAGCCGCCGCAGAGGTTGCAGGTGCCGATGCCGGTGTACTTGCCGCATTGTTGAGAACCAACGGGCCATCCGTCTGCTGCGATGTGGCCGGTGCCGGCTGCGTAACCGGCGCTGCAGCGCGTGCGACTTGAACCGGAGCCGCCGGTTTCTTTCGGGGAATAGCTGATATCACCGGAACCGGATCGGCAGCTGCTTCAACTGGTGCGGGCTCAGTCTGCTCCGGCACCGCAGCAACGGCGGGAACTTCCGGCGCTGCCGGTTCAGACGTTGCAATTGGCGTTGCAGTGTCTACTTGCGGCTGCGCAGGTGTTGCTTCTGACGGTTCAGGAGCGGATACCAAAGGTTCGGCAAGCTGCGTTGCTGTGTTTACGGGCGTTGTTTCGACAACGCGTGGTGTTTCGATTGCCTCGGTCGGGGTCGACACCACTGGCACTGGTTGATCCGTGGCGATAACAGCTGGGGTTTCCGGCTGCACGGTGCCTACCGGCGCGCCTTCGCTTTCGGTTACAAATTTCCCGTCAGGCCCAACCCTGATTGTCGTGACTTGCTTCGGTGTTCCCGGGACAAGGTCTGCCCCACCACGCGTTCCTTCTGGTGCAGGTGGCAACTCGACAGGCTGAGGAGAAACCGGAACTTGCAGACTATCCGGCGCCGATTCCGTCGTCTGACCCAAACGATCCTGAAACGGTTTTGTCGAACTCTCGGTTGGCTGTGCCTGACTTTCTTCCGGATAGATCTTAAGCGGCTCCTGCAGACCCGCAACGACGGGAGGCGGACCGCTTGGTACCTGCACAGCATCTCCGTCAAACAGGAAAAACCCGGCTCCGCCCAAGACTGCTACGCCTACAATCCCAAGAGAGACATAAAGGCCACGGCGTGACCTCTCCTTGGCGAGCGGTGCCGCTTGAGCTTCGGCGGCCGAATGGGGCGGCAAAATACCTGCGCCATTCAGGCTCGGATCGCTCTCCTGCATCGCGCGTGCAACGGCATCGAGGTCATAACCCTCAACAGGGGGAAGCGTCTCATCCTCATCCACTTTAGGAACGGCATTGGCTGCGTCCGGCCAAGCCAAATCGTCGATATCGTCCGCAGAGGTTTCAGGGGGCTCCTGCGGTTCCGGCTCCAACAGGTCTTCATCGGGTAGGATGGGAGACCTCGCTTCGCGGTCAGGAAAATCCAGATCTGCAAACAGCGCGTCTATTCCAGCAGGACTTTCTTTTTCGCTGGCGCGTTGATGTGATGTTGCAGACGCGTCTGACACCGGTTCCGGATTAAGTGCGGCGAACAGGTCGTTCTCGTCAATTGCCGGACGCTTTCCTTCCTCGGCCAGTGTATCGACAGGTTCGCTGACCTGGTTGCGCGCACCTTCGTACGCGGGTGTTTGAACCGCCGGTATTGAAGGCGAAGCTTCAGTCGCGTTTTCTGGCCGATCTCTTGTCACGAGACCTGGTGTGCGAGCAGGAGTAGGTGCGCCTTCCCGGCTGCGCAGGATGTCCATCGGAGTGCGAACAAATGTATCAGACGGTGCTGGTGACGGAGCCGGCGTCGGCGCATCTTTTTCCAAAGCGTTCGAAGCTACTTCGATTTCCGCAATGTCGTCCAACGGGTCCGCCTGAACAGGTGAACCAACGTCTTTTTCGGGCAAAGTCGGAACGTCGTCATCAACAGACTGCCGCAACGCGCCAATGAGTTCATCTTCCAGTTCGGCAGTCAGGTTTTGCTCAAGATCAAGCGCAACCGTCGGCGCAAGCACCGGTCTTTGCTGTCCGATGTCCAAACGTGGCGGCTGGACAGGATTTGAATCATCAACTGTCGGCGTTTCTTCGACTGGATCAGGCTGCGCAAAGTGTGGTGCGGGCGTAATCGGCTGAGGTACAGATACACGAGAAGGCGCCGGCGCCGGCTCGCTTAGTCTTGGCCAGAGTGGTGAAACATTTTCCGGTGTCTTTTCGACAACAGGGGCAGGAGCCGGTGCTGGTGCGGTCGGAGCGTCCAACCCCGAATTGTCCTGACGCCTTGCAAAAAACTGGTTTCTGATCTCGCCAACAATAGGTGACGGTGAATCTTCGGGTCGAAAAGGTGATGGTTCGCTGTTGATCGGTTTGGGGGACGTTGGCGCGAATGTCGGTTCCACGCGAGCCTCGCCGGTCTCCGGTGTCTCGTCGCCGTCACCGGTAAAGTCGTCCAGTCCAGCAAAATAGTCTGTTGTACCAACTCGACCGCTGCTCACATTTGCACCCAATTGTTTGTTTTTATGGACAATTCTTGCCAACTCAAGCAATGGATCTTCCAAAGCAGGCCGTTCTGCGTCAGCCTCATCGGCCGGCGCATGCAAATCCGTACTCTCATTTTCGTAGTCTTTTGACATGAGCTTTACGAAAACCGGTTCCGTTTTGCCTGTACGTCTTTCACTGCGACGCACCAGACTGCGATATAGATCTAGCGCATTTCCTCAGGAGCGTTGACGCCGAGAATCGAAAGCCCTGAAGCAAGCACCAAAGATATTGCACGAACCAATGCAAGACGTGCCAGGGTTAATTTCGAGTTACCAGCGTCAATAAAACGTAAATGCGGCATTTCCTTGCCTCTATTCCAGTGACCGTGGAAAGAACTTGCCAATTCATGTAGATAAAATGCGATCCTGTGTGGCTCATGGGTGTCCGCGGCTGCATTCACCACTTTAGGCCACTCCGCCATCTTTGCTATCAACTCAAGCTCGCCCACATCCTCGAGCAGTGTGAAATCCGTTTCAGCAAGCACTGCATCGTTCACGACCAGATCAGGAAGCTCTTCGGCTGCCTGCCTGAGGACCGAACAGCAACGTGCATGCGCATATTGCACATAAAAAACCGGATTGTCTTTCGATTGTTCCGTAACCTTCTTGAAGTCGAAGTCGAGCGGTGCGTCGTTTTTCCGGAACAACATCATGAAGCGAACCGGATCCGGCCCCACTTCGTCGACAACTTCGCGAAGCGTGATGAAATCACCGGACCGTTTGGACATCTTCACAGGTTCGCCGTCTCGCATCAGTTTCACAAGCTGGCAAAACCTGACGATGACTTCGGTCTTTCCGCCTGAAACCGCTTTGCCGACAGCCTGCAGCCGCTTGGCATAGCCGCTATGATCGGCACCAAGAACGTAGATCGCTTCTTCAAAGCCGCGCTCGAACTTGTCCTGGAAATAAGCTACGTCCGCGGCGAAGTAGGTGTAGGAACCATCGGACTTCTTCAGAGCCCTGTCGGTATCGTCACCGAAATCACTCGCCCGGAAGAGAGTCTGCTCACGATCTTCCCAGTCTTCCGGCATCTGACCTTTCGGAGGTGGCAAGGTTCCCTGATAAATGAGGCCCTTTTCCCTGAGCCCGTCGAGCATATGGTCGATCTTCGAACCGTTTACGCCGGTACGGTCGTGAAGTGTTCTTTCGGAGAAGAAGATCTCGTGTTCGACGCCAAGTGCCGAAAGGTCAGTCCGTATCAGATCCAGCATGGCAGCCATGGCAGCGTCCTTGACGATCGGCAACCACTGAGCGTCCTGCATATCCTTAAGTTTGTCGCCATACCGATCTTTGAGAAGGACGCCGACCGGTTTCAGATAATCGCCCGGGTACAGTCCAGCGGGAATTTCACCAATATCTTCGCCAAGTGCTTCGCGATAGCGCAGGAACGCGCTGCGCGCGAGCGTCTCGATCTGTGACCCCGCGTCGTTGATGTAGTATTCCTTGACGACGTCGCTGCCGGCGAAGGTCAGGAGATTGGCAAGGGCGTCACCGACGACGGCACCGCGAATATGACCGACATGCATCGGTCCGGTAGGATTCGCTGAAACGTACTCGACGTTCACCTTGGAAGGCGATTGCGGAACTGTCGCGCCAAAACGCAGGCCCAGTTCCAGGATGCTTCCCAGAACACGCTGCCACACGGCCGGTGCAACACGCAGGTTGATAAATCCGGGACCCGCAATCGTTGCTTCCGTTATGTCGGGGTCCTTTTTCAGGCCATCAACAAGCCGTTCTGCAAGTTCGCGCGGTTTTACGCCCATGGGTTTTGCGAGCACCATGGCAGCGTTCGTGGCAAAATCCCCGTGATCCGGATCTCTGGGCGCTTCGACAACCACACGTGAAAGGTCTGGGGAAACTCCACTTGCGTCTTTAATTTCAAGTTCTTCTATGATTTTTTTTACGCGCTGCGTGAAGTCCGCGAAAATGTTCATTGAGCACCGGTCGGTTTTGGTCATTCATTCATGACATCCCGGCGCGTGGAGGCGGCCAACACCACAACCGCGACAGGGTGAATAAGGTGATCAAGCGCCTACCCTAATTCAGGTGTGTCGTCAAACAATCTGCGGTGTTCTTCTATCGCAAAGCGGTCCGTCATTCCGGCTATGTAATCGCAAATGCGCCGCGCAATCTCATTATTATCCAGTTCTGCCAAACCGACGTTCCAAGGATGCGGCATCAGGTCAGGTTCCGACTGGAACCGGGCAAACAGATCTCTGACGACGCGTGCGACAAGTTTTCGGACGGCCAGAACGTCGTCGTGACGATAGACACGCGCAAACAAGAAGCGTTTCACCTCTTTTTCCGCCGTCACCATGTCGTTTGAGAATCCGACCATACACTTGCCCGCGTTGCGGATATCCTGAACGCTCTCAGGTGCGAGATCAGAAAGATTCTCAATCGACTCCCGTATGACGTCTTCGACCATCCTGGTGATCGAGCGACGCACGATTTCATGGATTCGCCGCCCCTCTTCCAGTCCCGGGTATTTTCGGTCGACCTCGCTTAGAATGTCGGCCAAAAAAGGTACTTCTCGCATATCCTCGATCGCAAAAAGGCCTGCTCTCAAGCCGTCATCCAGATCGTGGGCGTCGTAGGCAATGTCGTCGGCGATTGCCGCTGCCTGGGCTTCTCCACCCGGCCAGGTGTCCAGAAGGAGGTCCTGTCTTTCGGCATACGCGCGGATCGCAAACGGAAGTTGGCTGTTCCTGAATTTTCCAAGCGGGTTCCCGGCCCCGTCAAGCAGAGGTCCGTTGTGCTTGACCAACCCCTCCAGGGTTTCCCAGGCAAGGTTCAATCCATCGAATTCGGCATAGCGCTGTTCGAGTAATGTCACGACACGCAGGGACTGCGCGTTATGGTCGAAGCCTTCGAAGGGGGCCATGCATTCATGCATGACATCTTCGCCCTCGTGGCCAAAGGGGGTGTGTCCCAGATCATGAGAAAGAGCGAGGCACTCGGCCAGATCCTCGTCAAGGCGCAACGCCCTGGCAAGCGAACGAGCTATCTGCGACACCTCGATCGTGTGCGTCAGACGCGTGCGGTAATGATCGCCCTCGTGATAAACAAATACCTGTGTCTTGTGCTTCAAACGCCTGAACGCAGATGAATGAATGATCCGGTCGCGGTCCCGTTGGAACGGCGTTCGGGTAGGACTTTCCGTTTCAGGAAAGAGGCGCCCCCTGCTTTGGAGCGGGTTCTCCGCATAGGCGGCGCGTGATTGCGCGCCAAAGCCGAGATCCGATTTTACCTGGGACCAGTCACCGTTCACAGCATCTTCACCCCATTTCGCCGAACTCCGCAGATTGACGCGGGCGACTTCAAAACTTACTTATCTGAATTAATCAGGTTTCCTGCTCTTTGCCACGGATAAGAGCACAGCGAGTCGGTGGAACATGACCGAAACACTTGAAAATCGAGTAACAGTCAGCGACCGCGCTGCCAAGCGTATCGCGAAAATATTGTCCGGTGAGCCGTCCGGCAGCATGCTCCGCGTGAGTGTGGAAGGCGGTGGCTGCTCGGGATTGCAGTACAAATATGACGTTGTCGACAGCACAGAAGATGACGACCTGGTCATCGAAAAGCCGGGCGCGACTGTTCTGATCGACTCGATCTCGCTCCAATATATGGGCGGATCGGAGATTGATTTTGTGGACGATCTCATCGGGCAGTCTTTTCAGATCAACAATCCGAACGCCGTTGCCGGCTGTGGCTGCGGTACAAGTTTCACGATCTGAAGACAAATCACATCCGGGCTGATTGTTCCGGCTGACACCATAAACAGGACATTCGGCCCGATGAAAATCGCGACATGGAACATCAATGGTGTCAAGGCACGCATAGACACTGTGCTGGAGTGGCTCAAGGAGACGTCTCCCGACGTGGCGTGCCTGCAGGAAATCAAATCCGTTGACGAGAATTTCCCGCGGCAGCCCTTTGAAGAGCTCGGCTACAATGTGGAAACACATGGCCAAAAGGGGTTTAACGGCGTCGCTTTGCTGTCCAAGCATCCTTTGGAGGATGTTGAACGGCGCCTTCCTGGTGATGACGCCGACGAGCAGGCACGCTTCATAGAAGCCTCCGTATCGACCTCCAGGGGAGCTGTTCGATTCGGCTGCCTTTATCTCCCGAACGGCAATCCACTCGGCACAGAGAAATTTCCTTACAAACTCGCGTGGATGGAACGACTGATCGCGCATGCTGAAAACCGGCTGCGCGATGAAGGCGCTTATATGCTGCTTGGCGACTACAACGTCATTCCGGAGCCTGTCGACGCAAAGAACGCTCAGAACTGGCTTGATGATGCCCTGTTCCAACCCGAGAGCCGGCAGCGTTTCAGGGCGCTGGAGAACCTTGGCTTTACGGAAGCGGTCAGATCCTGCACCGAAGCGGAGGAAACCTACACGTTCTGGGACTACCAGGCAGGTGCCTGGCAGAAGAACAACGGCATCCGTATCGACCACATTCTGCTCTCGCCGCAAGCAACAGATCTTATGTCCGGCTGCGGGATCGACAAACACGTCCGCGGTTGGGAAAAACCTTCTGACCACGTTCCCGTCTGGGTGAAGCTGGCTGCCTGAAAACGAAATCTACAAGCAGAATTCTGTCGTGTATGACGCCTGTGGACCGTGTACAGTCGCGCCAGCTTGCAGACGCCAGACTTGCACAATGGTCATTGCATGCTAGTCTTTTCGGTAATGGGATAACGCAACGACATATTCCGTCCGCGCCGGTCTGCAGCGGGCAACTGCAAAATCCGGTGCTTCAGCGCAGCATCGGACTGTCTTATTTCATCAAGCTTTCAAGACTTTGTTCTCTTACCGCAGCAATCGTGGTCTTTGGCGTGGCTTCCTTTGCCTACGCTCAGAACATCAGCTGTACCTGCAGGTACAAAGGTGAAGACTACGGGATCGGGGAATCGATTTGCCTGAAAAGCCCGGACGGCATGCAAATGGCGACCTGCTCGATGGTGCTGAACAATACGTCTTGGAAGTTCAGCAACGCGCCCTGCCCTTACTCATCGCTCGAGCCCGAGAACCTTGTGCCGAACCAGTCCCCAGCTGGAGCGCTGGAGTATCAACGGGACAAGCGGGCGGCCAACGCAGTGGAGCACGGCTAGAGCCAGCTGACTGCGAAAATAGCCGACACTAAATGAGCTATTGCGTCTTGAGCTGCTGTGCGGTGAGCAGGTCCGAGCGGTTCTGTTCGATCCAGCCGTCGGCGAGCACCCTCGCCTTCTCGCGAACAGTTTCCGGAGACACAGCAAAATACTGTTCGTGCATCGTGTTGATCCACGTGGCTTCCGAACCGGTTGCCTGTTCTCTGGCAACCGTCATCCACATGAGACCGCGCGCCTTTTTCTTTTCAGACGTGCCGATCATGTACAGTGTTTCACCCAATCGGGCTTGCGCTCCGATATGCCCCTTGATGGCCGCGAGATTGTACCAGCGAACGGCCATTCGGCTGTTGTTGTCCTGATACATTCGGCCTAACTCGTATTGGGCGTCAGCATCCCCGAAATAGGACGCTGCATGCGTGAAGATCTGCCGGGCCCGCGTTTCGTTTTGCGGAACCGAACCGTCAATGCCGTTCAGATAATAGGTGCCAAGTGCGACAAACGCGCTGGATACAAATGGCGCATCTGGCGCACTCGGGCTGTCGTCGCCATGTTCGCGCACAATCTGGCTGTAATACTGGAATGCCTTGAGGTCGTCTTCCTGAACGCCATCCCCCTTGGCATACATCTCGCCAAGTTTCCAGGCGGCCATAGGCTGACCGTTTTCGGCCGCATACTGAAGAGAATTCAATGCACCGGCCTTGTCTCCCGCATAATACTGGCGCGCGCCTGCACGCAGCGCTTCTGTCGGCGAAAGATCATTGGGTCCGATCTGGACATTGGGAGTCGGCTGACCATCGAATGCCAGTGCGGACACTGAAAGACCCAACAACAGCGCGATGGACGCAGTTGTTTGTTTTCCAAAGCCGAAGACCTTCGAAAGTGTGTTGTGCCTGCCAGTCACACAATTACTCACCGGACGGTACTCACCGGCGGGCCGTTTGGTATTGACGGCTTTTATATTTGTTCGCGCCTCGCGCATTTTCTGTCTCTTCATACCGTCGGGCCACAACCGGACGGCTCTTTTTGCGCGGCCCAAGTTGGCCAATCAATTCGGCTTAAGTTTGGCCATTGTGGGCCCAATTAAGACCATTTGCGGGTTTCTTCCTCTCTTGGCCATTCGCCGAACAATGCATACATAGATCGCCGAACAACCGAAGCTTAGCGTAACGGTTGCTGCTCAAAAATGGCTGAACATGGGCAGCCTCGCCATTCAAGTCCTTCGAACATGACTCTGTTGGCGAGTGTTGCCGAATTGGCACAATTCTTGTGTTGCCCATGCATCACCCTTTTGAAAAACATCAAAACACAAGCAGGTTGATGATCTGTTTCCGGAGCCGAAAATGGGCCAGTCTGTTGAAAACCGGGGCAACGCGGCAAAATCCTTTATCGTTCTTCATTTGTACTTCAAACTTAGGTGTGATTCGGTGTAGACAGTGGCGCTGAATTTCGGCGAAACGAGTTTCAGACCCTGCAGGCGAGACGGAATGAGTGCAAAAGACGACCTATTTGCTGGCAATGCGGCGATTTCAACACCGATGAACGATGACGCCCCGAAAGCGGCCCCATCCAAAACACGCACGCCTGCTCCCGTCGCCGTGACTGAAGACTACTCCGCTGCCGATATCGAGGTTCTTGAGGGCCTGGAACCCGTCCGCCGCCGCCCGGGAATGTATATTGGCGGTACTGACGAGAAAGCGCTCCATCACCTTTTTGCGGAAGTCATCGATAACTCGATGGACGAAGCCGTTGCCGGCCACGCGACCTGGATCGATGTTTCACTCTCCACCGATGGTTATCTCACCATAGTAGATAACGGACGCGGCATTCCCGTTGACCCCCACCCCAAGTTCAAGGACAAATCCGCTCTTGAAGTGATCATGACGACGCTTCATGCAGGCGGCAAATTCGACAGCAAGGTCTACGAGACATCGGGGGGACTGCACGGCGTCGGTGTGTCTGTTGTCAATGCGCTGTCGGAAGAACTTGTGGTTGAGGTCGCAAGAAGCCGAAAACTCTACCGGCAGACCTTTCGCCGGGGTCACCCGCAAGGGCCGCTGGAAATGGTCGGTGATACCCAGAATCGCCGCGGCACGCTTGTAAGGTTCAAGCCTGATGAGGAAATCTTCGGCAAAGGTGCCAGGTTCCAGCCTGCCCGCTTGCTCAAGATGGCACGCTCCAAAGCCTATCTCTTTGGCGGCGTCGAGATCCGGTGGCATTGTTCCGCCGATCTGATTACCGGCAAAGACGAAACGCCGACGGAGGCCGTTTTTCACTTTCCTGGCGGTCTGAAAGATTTTCTTGCCGAGCGCCTGACCACCGAGCGGCGTGTCGTTGATGAAATATTCGCGGGCCGCACGGACAAGACCGGCAAGCATGGGTCGGTCGAATGGGCGGTCAACTGGTTTGCCGGAGACGGCTTCGTGAACTCCTACTGCAACACCGTTCCAACGCCCGAGGGCGGTACGCACGAGGCTGGTTTTCGTTATGCGCTGCTGCGCGGGTTGAAAGCCTATGGTGAACTCACGAACAACAAGAAAGCCAGCATCATCACCGGCGACGATGTCATGACATCGGCGGGCGGGATGTTGTCCGTTTTCATTCGTGAGCCGGAATTCGTTGGCCAGACCAAAGACAAGCTGGCGACAAATGAGGCGACGCGTGTAACTGAAACCGCAGTTCGCGATGCCTTTGACCACTGGCTGACAGCATCGCCGAACCAGGCGAACAAGCTGCTGGAATGGGTGATCGACCGGGCCGACGAAAGGCTCCGCAGGCGGCAGGAAAAGGACGTCGCGCGCAAATCTGCGGTCAGGAAACTGCGCCTGCCCGGCAAGCTGGCGGATTGTTCAGCCAACCAGTCGGATGGAACCGAGCTCTTCATCGTGGAGGGAGATTCCGCGGGTGGCTCGGCAAAACAGGCCCGTAACCGCTCAAACCAGGCTGTCCTTCCACTCCGGGGAAAAATCCTGAACGTTGCAAATGCCGGCAGAGACAAACTGGTCGCCAACCAACAGCTTGCAGACCTGATACAAGCGCTAGGCTGCGGAACACGGTCGCAATACAGAGAACCAGATCTGCGCTACGAAAAGATTGTGATCATGACCGATGCCGATGTGGACGGCGCTCATATCGCATCGCTTCTCATTACCTTTTTTTACCGCGAGATGCCCGAGCTTATTCGCGGTGGCCACCTTTACCTGGCTGTCCCGCCGCTCTATCGGCTCAGCCAGGGCGGAAAGACGCTCTATGCCCGCGACGATGCCCACAAGGACGAATTGCTCGAGACAGCATTCAAGGGAAAATCAAAAGTCGAAATCGGCCGCTTCAAGGGTCTTGGCGAAATGCTGCCGGCGCAATTGAAGGAAACGACGATGGACCCGGCCAAACGGTCTATGCTGAAGGTCGACGTAGACGAGGCGGAAATCGGCACAACGAACGACACGGTTGAACGCCTCATGGGCAACAAACCGGAAGCCCGGTTCAGGTTTATTCAGGAAAATGCTGAATTCGCCGACGATCTTGATATCTGAAGTCTGCGTATCTCACCCAGACGCAAAACAAAGAGACGACATGATTGCCGAAGCTCTTGTTTGAACAAGATCATGGCTTTTTCGCACTTGCGTGAGATCGTTTGTTTCTGAAATCAACGATAACTTTGCTTAATATTGCGGCAGGCACTATGTCCTAGAAGCAGAGGTTCTAGTGCTTGGTGCCTGCATTATTAACTGCAATGGCAATTCCTTCCCGGAAATACTCGATTTTCCTGGAATTTTACCACTTCGGCGCATTGACACCAGCACCCGTAACTGTAGTGTGCGCACAACGGCGCTGGCGGTTTGCCAAGTGCCGTATTGTTATTACCACAACATCCGGGCAAAACGCTCCATGTCATTTGATACTCTCGGTCTTAGCGAGAAGGTCCTCTCTGCAGTTGATGCAGCAGGTTATAAGGAACCCACAGCAATCCAGGCAGGAGCAATCCCCCAGGTCCTGGAGCGGCGCGACATACTCGGGATCGCGCAGACGGGAACCGGCAAGACCGCCAGTTTCACATTGCCGATGTTGACGCTTCTCGAAAAGGGCCGCGCCCGCGCGCGGATGCCGAGAACGCTTATCCTGGAGCCGACACGCGAGCTGGCGGCGCAGGTTGAAGAAAATTTCGAAAAATACGGCACGAACCACAAGCTGAACGTTGCTCTATTGATCGGCGGCGTATCGTTCGCGGAGCAGGACAGAAAGCTGGACCGCGGTACAGACGTGCTGATTGCCACTCCTGGTCGTCTGCTGGATCATTTCGAACGCGGCAAGTTGCTGCTGCAGGGCGTGGAAATCCTTGTCATCGACGAGGCGGACCGCATGCTGGACATGGGCTTCATTCCCGATATCGAACGGATCTGCAAACTGATTCCGTTCACGCGTCAGACCCTGTTCTTTTCAGCGACGATGCCGCCTGAAATTCAACGGCTGACCGATACATTCCTGCAAAATCCTGCCCGTATCGAAGTCGCGCCCACCTCATCCACTGCAGAAAATGTCAGTCAGCGTCTAAGGGCAGCTGCCTCCAAGGATTACGAAAAACGCGCAGCCCTGCGTGAATTGCTTGAAGGCGCTGAAGACCTTCAGAACGCGATCGTTTTCTGTAATCGCAAAAGAGACGTTTCGACGCTTTTCCGTTCGCTTGAACGCCACGAATACAACGTCGGAACGCTTCACGGTGACATGGACCAGCGTACCCGCATGATGATGCTGGATAATTTCCGCAAAGGGAACATCAAGCTCCTGGTGGCCAGCGATGTGGCCGCACGTGGCCTCGATATTCCAGAGGTCAGTCACGTCTTCAATTACGACGTGCCGAGCAACGCGGAAGACTATGTGCACCGTATTGGCCGCACGGGTCGGGCCGGCCGCAGTGGCACGGCATACACGCTGGTTACCGGTGAGGACAAAAAGTATCTCGACGCGATCGAAGAGCTGATCAAACAGTCGATTGACTGGCTGGGTGATCCGATAGATTTCGAGGCGGCGGCGAAGGAGCGTAAGGCGAGACGGAAGTCAGGCAAGAACGCGAAAAATGAATCCAGCAACGACAACGACGCATCGCAGGCAAAGGCGCCACGCCAACGGCGCGCGCAATCCAGGCAGCGCAACGCAGAAACTGATGTCAAACAGGAGCAACAGGACGTGATCAACCAGGCATCAGTCTCTGAGATCCCGCAAAAATCCGCGAACAAAAAGCCGAAAAGCGACAAGTTTGAACCGGCTTTCAGTCCTGGCGTTCACATTCCAGCGTTTTTGCTCCGTGAGCCGCGTCCGAAAAAGGCGTCGTAGCGTTAATTTAAATGCGGGAAATCCCTTAAGCTTAACCGCTCATTAAAACTTCCATCCGACTTTGGAACCTGAGCTTGTGACCGTGTGGGGCGGATTCGCATGGCTGAGTTGAGAGAAGTTTTATGTCGGATGAAGACGACCATAACCGGACCATCAAATATGGTGAATCCGCTATTGGTTACATAAGAAAAAACACGCTTCCTGCCTATCCTCGCTCTTACGAGCTTTGGTACACGTATTCTGCTGGATACAATCAAGGCCTTAATCGTGCCATCAACGACACGATCAAAAGCAATGGCCGGATCAGCACCGATGAAATGCTGAACCTCTACGGCCGTTTTCTCTCACCGACACGACTTGGTGACCGGCTCGACGAAGTTGGAACACGGGTGTCGCGTGAAGTTGAGGAGCTGATCGATTCTCTGAAACTGAGCGCTGATGCAACATCCGACTACGGCAATGCGCTCGAGCAAGCCGGCGAAAAGATCAAAGAAATTCAAGATCCGCAGAAGCTTCACATGTACGTCACGCATCTGGTGAAGTCGACACAGAATGCCGTTGCCTCGAACAGAAAGCTTGAGAGCCAGCTTCTTGAATCCAAAAAGCACATCGAGAACCTTCAATCCTCTCTCGAGGCGATCAGGTACGAATCGCTGACAGACGAGTTGACCACTCTCAACAATCGCAAACACTTCGAAGTCTCGATTGAAAAAATCATTGATCAGTCAAAAGAGAGCGGTCGAAGCTTTGCGCTTTTGATGACTGATATCGATCATTTCAAGAAGTTCAACGACACCTACGGTCACCAGACCGGTGATCAGGTTCTGCGCCTTGTCGCACTGGCCGTAAAGCAGAACATCAAGACCCAAGACATTGCGTGCCGATATGGCGGTGAAGAGTTCTCAATTATCCTGCCGCAATGCAATCTTGAGGAAGCAATTGAGATAGGCGAAAAAATTCGTGCGGCTGTCATGTCGAAGGAACTGGTCAAAAGATCCACAGGGGAAAACCTCGGACGAGTAACAATTTCGGTGGGAATTGCAACCTTCGAAAGTATGGATACAGCTCATTCCATAGTTTCACGTGCCGACGAAGCGCTCTATGCCGCCAAAAATGCCGGGCGCAACCTGGTCAAAACAGAAGTTGATCTGTCGGCAGCCAATGACGAAGAAAACGTCGCGTAGGTTTTTTGGGGCCCGATCTTCACCGAAGCTTGCACCATACGCCTTAGCTTTCCGGTGCTTTCGTAACGTTTAGCCCCATCTGCCAGAAATCGCTTTCCAACCGGCAGGCTTTCTCAAACAAAGACAAAACACGCGGATACCGGTGTTCCGTGAGCACTTTGGCCGAGGTGTCTTCAAACCAGCTTTCAAAACCCTGAGCCAGATCCTGATAGCCTGCGCTTGCGTATTCCTGTATCCAGCGCTGGTAAGGATTGTCCGGCTTATCGCAGCCCATCATGTGAAGGCGTTTGCCAATCTCGGCATACCCGATGATACAGGGGGCAAGAGCGGCCTGAAGGTCCAGCAGATCACCCGCCATGCCCGCGTCGAGAACGAACCGCGTGTAGGCCATGGTTGGCGTGTCTTCAGGAGCTTGTTCGATGTCCTTGCGCTGCATCCCCCAGCGTTCACAAATCTCGATATGAAGCTCGAGTTCCACATCAAGAATGGCCTTCACCCCTTCCAGAGAGTGGCGCATGTCGGCTACCGTCGGGCTCTTGTAGATGCCGAGCGCATAGGCTCTGGCAAACTGAATCAGGAACAGATAATCCTGCACCAGATAGTGTTTGAAACACGCAAGAGGCAACGCGCCTTTACCGAGCTCTTCAACAAAGGTGTGTTGGGTGTAATCGACCCATTGCTCTGCCGCGTCGGACTTGAGCCGCTCGAATAATCTCATGGAATGCTTTCTGGGAGAATACCGGGTCGTGTCAGTTTGCGTTCAGCGCACCGGCGTCTGCTGCCTGTAGCGAAACGGATTCTCCGCAACCGCACGCTGACACTTCGTTCGGATTCTTGAAAATGAAACCGGACCGGAACTTGGTGACTTCGAAGTCCATCTCAGTACCAAGCAGAAACAGAACGGCTGAAGGATCAATAAAGAGTTTTGCTCCCTTGTCCTCGATCACATCGTCACCGGGCTTGGCATCTTCCACCAGATCCATGGTGTATTCCATGCCGGCACAGCCACCTTTCTTGATGCCGACACGCAAGCCAACGGCGTTCTTGTCTGCATTTTCGACAAGTTCCCTCACCCGCTCTGCAGCGGTATCGGTCATACTCATAACCTTGAATTTTCCGGCAGCGGCCATTTGGTCCTCGTTCTGCTCCAAGTCACCAAAACCTGATATAGGTGTTCAGCTTATCGGATAAAAGGTATCGAACTCAATACCAGTTGAGCGCAACTTTCGCTTCGTCCGACATGCGATCCGGCGTCCAGGGCGGGTCGAACACCATATCGACATTGACCGGACCGACGCCTGCGACTGCGGAAACCGCATTTTCAACCCATCCCGGCATTTCGCCCGCAACCGGACACCCCGGTGCTGTAAGGGTCATATCGATATTGATCGAGCGATCATCTTCGATATCGACCTTGTAAATCAGGCCCAGCTCATAGATATCGCAGGGAATCTCGGGATCGTAAACTGACTTCAATGCACCGACGATATCAGTCGTCAGGCGATCAAGCTCATCGCTTGGGATTGCAGTCTTGGCCGAAACTTCCGCCTGCAGCTCAGCGCCATCGGCAGCCGTGTCGATTGTTGTCACGTTTTCCATCCTGGGTCCGTCCTTACCCGAAAAAACTCTGCGCTTTTAAAAGGGCTTCGTAAAGTGCGTCCACTTCATCACGCGTATTATAGAGCCCAAAGCTTGCACGACATGTAGACGTTACGCCGTATCTTGCCAAGAGCGGTTGCGCGCAATGGGTCCCTGCCCTTACCGCGACACCAGCGCGGTCGATAATCGTCGCGACATCATGCGCATGTGCGCCTTCGATTTCGAAAGATACGATCGCGCCTTTGCCCGGCGCATCACCGAATATCCTGAGCGAGTTGATCTCCCTGAGTTTCTGATGGGCGTAGTCCTTCAGATCCTCTTCGTGCTTCGCGATGTTTTCGCGGCCAATCGAATCCATGTAGTCAAGCGCAGCTCCGAGACCGATTGCCTGAACAATCGGCGGCGTTCCAGCTTCGAACCGGTGCGGCGGGTCGTTGTAAGTGATAACGTCTTCCGCAACATCCAGGATCATCTCGCCGCCGCCGTTGAAGGGACGCAGTGCGTCGAGCCTTTCCGGTTTGCCCCAAAGCACACCGATGCCTGACGGCCCATAGACCTTGTGGCCGGTAAAGACGTAGTAGTCGCAGCCAAGATCCTGGACGTCCACGGGCATGTGGACTGCTGCCTGGCTGCCGTCGACCAGAACCTGGATGCCCCGTTCGTGCGCGATCTCGCAGATTTCCTTGATCGGTACGACGGTGCCTAGCACGTTGGACATGTGCGTGATCGCGACAAGTTTCGTCCGGTCGGTCAGTGCGTCCACGAACGCGTCGAGGTCGAACGTGCCGTCCTCGCGCACATACACCCATTTCAGAACCGAGCCGTGCCGTTCACGATGGAAATGCCAGGGCACAATGTTGGAATGGTGCTCCATGATCGAGAGCACGATTTCGTCGCCTTCACCGAAAAAATCCGGACCAAGCCCGTAGGAGACAAGGTTGATCGCCTCTGTGGTTGATTTTGTGAAGACCACCTCGTCAACCGATTTGGCGTTCAGGAACCTTCGGACTTTTTCACGTGCCGCCTCATAATTGTCCGTTGCCGTATTGGACAGGAAGTGCAGGCCGCGATGGACGTTGGCGTATTCCTCCGAATAGGCCTTCGTAACGGCATCGATCACAGCATTAGGCTTTTGCGCCGAGGCGCCGTTGTCCAGGTAGACAAGCGGCTTGCCGTAGACTTCCCGTGAAAGGATCGGGAAGTCGCGCCGTACGGCCTCCACATCGTAGCCTGAAATCTGAGGTGCTCGTTCTGCAGTCGCGACGGTCATGCGGCGCTGCTCCTTATTTCCGTTTGCCCCAACGCAGCCTAGTGACCAGCCAGCCACTCGCGAACGCGTTCTTCGAGGCCTTCCGTCACATCGTCTTCGCCATATTCCTCGATTGCTTCCGACAGGAATGCAAGAACCAGAAGTGTCTTTGCTTCCGCTTCAGGAATACCGCGCGCACGTAAATAGAACAGCAGATCCTCGTCAATCTGTCCGCTCGTCGCACCGTGCGCACAGATGACGTCGTCCGCGAAGATTTCAAGTTCCGGCTTGTTCGCCATCTCCGCGTCTTCCGACAGGAGAAGAGCCTGGGTCATCATCTCGCCGTCGGTCTTCTGCGCATGCTGGGCGACATTAATTCGGCCCTGATAGACACCCTTTGCCCGGCCATCGAGAATGGTCTTGAAGAACTCACGGCTGTTGCAATGAGGAACGGCGTGATCGACGATCAGCGTCTGGTCAGCCAGATCGTCGCCACCGGCCATCGTAACGCCATAGATCTTCGCCTCTGAGTTTTCACCCGTGAAGTTGACGAATTGCTGGTTCCTGGCAAAACGCGGACCGGCCATGAAACCGAGGGATTTGAATTCGGCTTCCGCGCCAATTGTAGCGACTGACGTGAAAAGCCGCGCCGCGTCATCCTTGCCAACGATCAGACGGGTCGTGGCGAGGAAAGCCTTGTCGGCGACATGATAATCGAAAACAGAATTGACTTCGCCGCCACCCGTTTCGCCAGCGAACGTTTCCAGAAGCCGCAGGCGTGCGCCGGTTCCCACCTTTACGCGGTTACGCGTGACCAATGCTCCGGCGGATGTGGCCACATGAACGAGTTCGACAGGTTTCGACACATCGGCGCCATCAGCAACTTCAACAACAACGCCGCCCTGAACAAAGGCCGTGTTAAGTGCCAGCAGTCCGTCACTCAGACCCGACTTCGGTGCTGCAAGGAACTGCGACCCGTTCTCGCCTGAAAGGACGTCGTTCAGATCCTGGATCGTTACGCCTTCGGCCGCCAGCGCATCGCCGTCAGACAGTTCTGCGACGTAAACCCCGTTGGCGACAACAACCTTGTGCCGCTCCAGGTCACCGTAGCTGTTTTGCTCAGCCAGCAGCTTCTTTGCAGCTGCAAGGTCGGCTGCGTCCGACAAGGGTGCGGCCGCCTTCAGGAAAGCGCGCAAGTCGGTGTACTTATATTCCTCAACCCGGCGGTGCGGCAGTCCCTGGTCGCGGATCTGATCAACGGCGGCTTCCCGAAGCGCCGCTACTGCGACCGATCCCGCCAAAGACGATTTTGCCTTGTCGTAACGGTCGAAGAGATCGCTTTCGGCCTGAGTGTGTCTGATCGGCATGCTGGCGTTCATATCGCGTTGCTCCCTCAAGCGGCCGTTTCAACGTAGTCGGCGTAACCGTTCTTCTCCAGCTCAAGCGCCAGATCCTTGGTACCCGATTTCACGATCTTGCCTTTGGAAAGAACATGAACGACGTCGGGAACGATGTGATCGAGCAGACGCTGATAGTGCGTGATCACGACCATGGCACGGTCGGGTGCGCGAAGCTTGTTGACGCCATCCGACACGACGCGGAGGGCATCAATGTCGAGACCGGAATCCGTTTCGTCCAGTACACACAGCTTTGGCTCCAGAAGTGACATCTGGAGGATTTCCGCGCGCTTTTTCTCACCACCGGAAAAGCCGACATTCAACGGGCGTTTCAACATGTCCATGGAAACGTTCAGATGCGCTGCGGCGGCTTTCACGCGCTTCATGAAATCGGGAATGGAAAGAGCATCCTCGCCCCGCGCCTTGCGCTGCGCATTCATGGCTGTTTTCAGGAATTCCATGGTAGCGACACCAGGGATTTCGATCGGGTACTGGAACGCCAGGAACATACCCGCTGCAGCGCGCTCGTCGGGATCCATTTCCAACATGTTCTCACCGTTGAAGAGTACTTCGCCCTCGGTGATTTCATAGTCGTCCTTGCCGGCCAGAACGTAGGAAAGGGTCGATTTGCCCGATCCGTTCGGGCCCATGATGGCATGGACTTCGCCCGGATTGACCGTCAGATCGACGCCGCGCAGGATTTCTGTTTCGTCTTCCGCAATGCGGGCATGAAGGTTCTTGATCTCAAGCATGAGATAATTCCTTGTTTTGTGCTCGGCCCATGGCCAAAAATTTCGTTCAAGTCTGTGCGCAGATCAGCCCACGGATCCTTCCAGGCTGATGGAGATCAGCTTCTGGGCCTCAACGGCGAATTCCATTGGCAGCTGCTGAATGACGTCCTTCACGAAGCCATTGACGATCAAGGCAACCGCTTCTTCTTCCGACAAGCCGCGCTGCAGGCAATAGAACATCTGGTCGTCCGAGATCTTCGAGGTGGTGGCCTCGTGCTCAAACTGTGCCGATGCGTTCTTGCTCTCGATGTAAGGCACTGTATGTGCGCCGCAGTCCTGACCGATCAGGAGCGAGTCACACTGCGTGAAATTCCGTGCGTTCGACGCCTTGCGGTGCGCCGAGACGAGGCCGCGATAAGTGTTCTGGGACTTTCCGGCGGAAATCCCCTTTGAAATGATCCGGCTGGACGAGTTCTTGCCGAGGTGGATCATCTTCGTACCGCTGTCGACCTGCTGATAACCGTTGGAGACAGCGATGGAATAAAACTCGCCGCGCGAATTTTCACCACGAAGGATACAGGACGGGTACTTCCAGGTGATCGCGGACCCGGTCTCGACCTGCGTCCAGGAGATCTTGGAGTTCTTGCCGCGGCAGTCCCCGCGCTTGGTGACGAAGTTATAGATGCCGCCCTTGCCGTCCTTGTCGCCCGGGAACCAGTTCTGAACCGTCGAATATTTGATTTCCGCATCATCAAGAGCGACCAGTTCGACCACAGCGGCATGCAGCTGGTTTTCATCGCGCTGCGGCGCTGTACAGCCCTCCAGATAGGACACATAGGAGCCCTTTTCCGCGATGATCAGGGTGCGTTCGAACTGACCGGTGTTTTGTTCGTTGATGCGGAAATAGGTCGACAGCTCCATCGGGCAGCGGACGCCTTCCGGGATATAAACGAACGAACCATCCGAAAAGACAGCAGAGTTCAGCGTCGCATAATAGTTGTCTGTCACCGGAACCACGGAGCCAAGGTATTTCTGGACCAGTTCCGGATACTCGCGCACTGCCTCGGAGATTGAGCAGAAAATGACGCCCGCCTTTTTCAGCTCTTCCTTGAAGGTCGTGACGACAGAGACAGAATCGAAAACGGCATCGACCGCGACCCGGTTCTTGGGTTCCACTCCTGCAAGAATTTCCTGCTCGGCAAGAGGGATACCGAGTTTCTCGTAGGTCGCCAGCAGCTCCGGATCGACTTCATCGAGGCTTTTCGGTCCCTCGACGGATTTCGGTGCGGCCCAATAGTAAAGGTCGTCGAAATCAATCTTGGGGTACGCTACGCGCGCCCAATTCGGCTCATCCATCTGCTTGAACCGGCGGAGCGCATCAAGCCGCCATTCGGTCATCCATTCCGGCTCGTCCTTTTTGGCGGACAGGAAACGGACAGTCTCTTCCGAAAGACCCTTAGCGCCTTTTTCCGACTCAATATCGGTGACGAAGCCGTATTTATACTGGTCGACATCGATTGCTTTCACCCGATCGATGGTTTCCTGCACAGCTGGCATCTCTTGTCTCCATTTGGCGAGCGGAACGGCCGCTCAGTGAACATCCGGGTGCAGGCTCTGTCGCTCCTGCGCCGTTACCTAGGCGGTGTCCCGCCGAATTTTCCGGTCATGCCGCCTTATGGCGCGCATTTGGGTTGAGGCGATCGACGATCCCGGGCCAAACATCGAGAAATTCTTCGATGTCAGTCTTCGTCGTATCCCACCCCATACTGATGCGAAGCGCGCAGCGCGCGAGTTCTTCGTCTACGCCCATCGCGGTCAGCACATGGGAAACCGACACCTTGCCTGACGAGCATGCGGATCCTGATGAAATCGATACGCGCTCAAGGTCCAAGGCGATCAGTGCGGTTTCAGCAGAAATTCCCGGCACCGCAAAGCAGCATGTATTTGCCAGACGCTCTGCTTTGATCCCGAAGAAAATGGTTGTCGGGCAATGCGCCTGCAGACCTTCTTCCAACCGGGTTTTCAACTCGAGCAAATGGCGCAGGTCGGCTGTCTCTTCAAGGGCGGCATCCGCGGCAATTCCAAAGCCTGCAATTGCGGCAACATTTTCGGTCCCGCCCCGCCGCCAGTTCTCCTGGCCACCACCGACCATCAAAGCTGAAGGTGTCTTCGCCGTAGAGCGCACAACCACGGCGCCAGCGCCCTGAGGCCCACCAAGCTTGTGTGCCGAAATTGTAAGCGCGTCCGCCTGCCAGGCGTCCATATCGATCTTTATCCGCCCCGCAGCCTGAACCGCGTCGACATGGAAAAAGTGACCGTATTCCTGGGCGATGGCGCCGATTTCGGCGAGCGGCTGAATAACTCCGGTTTCATTGTTGGCAGCCATGACCGAGATCAGGCTTGGCTCTGTGTCACAGACACTGTCCTTCAGAGCATCAATTTGGATGACACCATCGGAATCGACGGGCACGACACACTGATTGGCAACCGCGAACCGGCCGCCTGTCACCACAGAAGGATGCTCGACGGCGCTCCTGAACAGCTTTTCAAGATAAACCGGTGCACCTTGTACCTGCCATACGGGCGTCAGTGCCATCATATTGCCTTCCGTGCCACCGGAGACGAACGTAACAGCGCGATTTTGCGCGCTGCATAAGCGCGCGACCTTTTCCCTTGCAGATTCGATCCTGCCGCGTGCACGTCTGCCGTCCGTATGAACGGATGAGGCATTTCCTGCATCACTTAGCACCTCGATCATGCTCTCGCGCGCAACCGGACGCAAAGGCGCTCCGGCATTGTGATCGAGATAGATCGGGTCAGATCGACGTGGCATGAGACCTTAAATGTCCTTCAAGGTGGTTTCAACGCATCGAAATTCCGCTGAAATGCCAAACACATGTTCGAAAAACTTGAAATTTTTCGCTGTGATGACGATAACACCCCCCAACTGGTCGAACCGAGCGTTGCCGCAATCAGGGGGTGGCGCGAACTTTCGAATAATTCTAAACAAGGTTCTAGAAACTTGGAGGCTAAGAGTCAAGTTTAGACTTACGGGAAACCACGTATATAGAACTGAATTTCCAACGCACCGATTCCCCGGCGCGACAAAATGACAAGGACATAGCGCTTCATGCCTGAGGTGATCTTCAACGGTCCCGCCGGCCGGCTCGAGGGCCGGTTCCATCCCGCCAAAAAACGTAACGCTCCCATCGCACTGGTTCTGCACCTTCATCCGCAGTTTGGCGGCACGATGAACAATCAGATCGTCTACCAGATGTATTACATGTTCGCTCGGCGCGGTTTTGCGGTTCTGCGCTTCAATTTCCGGGGTGTCGGCCGGTCTCAGGGAACGTTTGATCACGGCCAGGGGGAACTTTCTGACGCGGCCGCAGCGCTGGATTGGGTTCAGACTGTTCATCCCGACGCGCGGGCCTGCTGGATCGGCGGCTTTTCGTTCGGTGCGTGGATCGGCATGCAGCTTCTGATGCGCCGTCCTGAAGTGGAAGGCTTTATCTCTGTCGCACCACCTGCAAACCTGCATGACTTTTCGTTCCTTGCCCCCTGCCCGTCTTCAGGCCTGATCGTGCACGGTGACAATGACAAGGTCGTTCCGCAAAAGGACGTTCAGACACTTGTCGACAAATTGAAAACCCAAAAAGGCATCGTGATCGATCACGAGACCATTCCGGGCGCCAATCATTTTTTCGAAAATGACATGGATGAACTTCTGGAGCGCTGCGGAACCTATGTCGATGGCCGGCTCGGTCTCACACCGGATGATTACGTCGATATCGACTGACCGGTCCAAAGGAGAGCCCGCCAGTCCGGCGGGCTTTTTTGATTATGTCCGATGAGCTGCTCATTCGACCCGCATCCTACCAGGACCTTTCCGGCCTCTTGTCGCTTTATCACGACCTCAATCCGGATGACTTGCCGGCTGATCCCGATCTCCGTGACCAGACTTTCCAACAGATGCTCGAGCATCCAGGGTTGACCGTTCTGATCGCATGTCTGGAACGCAAACCAGTTGGTTCGGTGACTGTTTCTGTGGTCCCAAACCTAACCCGAGGCTGCGCATCCTACGCATTGATTGAAAATGTCGTCACCTTGTCTTCCCACGTGGACGGGGCGTCGGAGAAAAGATCATGACTGCGGCAATCGACCTCTGTTGGGCTGCAGGGTGCTTCAAGATCATGCTGTTATCCGGCGAGCAAAACACCAAGGCACATGCATTTTATGAAAGGCTGGGTTTCAAGCGCAGCAAGACCGGATTTGACCTTAGGAAGCTCGGATACGCCCCGCGCAAGGGAACGTGATCACGCATGATCATCCCTGGAACGGTTTCTTCCTTGGAATACCGGGACCGGATTCGACACCATCATCAGGTCCTGCAAGCGGATCCTCACCTTCAGCGACAACGCCTTTGATCGGCGGCCCGTCATAGTCCTCCGGCGGCGGCACAGTCGAGGCAAGCTTACAGTTGGTCAGCCAAATGTCGTAGACCGGATGCTCGACGGCATGAAGACCGGGGCTCGCGGCATACATCCAGCCGGAGAATATGCGGCGCACTTCGTTATTCAGGGTGATTTCATCCACCTGAACAAAACCGGTGGTCAATGGCGACTCGGTTTGCGGTCTTGTGTGGCAAACCCTCGGCGTCACTTGCAGAGCCCCGAACTGCACCGTTTCGCCAATATAAACATCAAACGAAATAATACGGCCGGTGATCTTGTCGAGACCTGAAAAGACGGCAACGGGGTTCTCGATTTTTTCGGCCAGAACAGCACCGCCGGGGATGACCGCAGCAAACGCCGCAAGCGCGACAGATGCACATAGTCGTATCGCTGTTTTTTTTGCTTCGAACACTTTTGCCATCAGGTATTGAGTCGCTGGTGCTAGGATAGTTTCTTTCTTTGACGTCGCGCTAGCACCGAATTACGGCCCGGACAAGACAAGATCCCGTCCGAAGCCGTATCTGCGTCAGCCAATTTCCGCCAGCCGGTTCATGGCAACCTGAACTTTTTCAAGTTTTACCTTGGATTCAGCCACTTTTTCGCGCTCTCCTTCGACAACTTCTTCAGGAGCCTTGTCTACAAACTTCGGATTGGAAAGCTTTTTCTCCGTTTTGGATATCTCCGCTTCCAGCTTACCGATCTCTTTTTGAAGCCGCGCTTTTTCCGCACTCAAATCAATCACGCCGGCAAGCGGCAAGCAAACGGTCACCTCGCCCACAATGATCTGCGCAGACCCGGATGGTGCAGCGTCGGCGTGCGTCACGGTCTCCGCGCGGGCAAGACGAAGGACAGCGGACTCGTGCGTCAAGAGCCGCGAACGAGTTTGCTCGTTTGCACCAACCATCACAACCGACACCTTTGCTCCCGCCGGAACGTTCATTTCTGCACGAACGGACCGGATCTCGGAGATCAGGTTCACAAGCCAGTTGATTTCGGCGGCTGCGTCTTCGTCGGACACGGACGCTTGTGGCCAGGCAGAAAGCATGAGCAAGCCCTCCGCCTTGCTGCCCTCATCGCCGAGACGCTCCCAAAGCTCTTCCGTGAGGAACGGCATGAACGGGTGCAGGACCTTCAGGATCTCGTCAATTGCCCACGCCGTCGTTGCGCGTGTCTCAGCCTTGGCAGCCTCGTCGTCGCCGTTGAAGATCGGTTTGGCGAGCTCCAGAAACCAGTCGCAGAAGGTGTTCCAGGTGAATTTGTATACGGCACCAGCCGCATCATTGAACCGATAGTCTTCTAGTGCCGCAGTGACCTCGGTGATGCAGCGGCCAGTTTCCGTCGCTATCCAACGGTTGAGCGTGTGCTTCGTGGTCGATGGATCAAATTCTTCGACACGAGCACAGCCATTCATTTCGGCGAACCGGGACGCGTTCCAGAGCTTTGTCGCGAAGCGCTGACCGCCTTCAGCCGCCTGGTCAGACATGCGGAGCATCCTGCGCGCCTGAACTTCCTGACTGGCCAGAGCGAAACGGGTTGCGTCGGCACCAAAGCGGTCGATCAGGTCGAGCGGATCAATGACGTTACCGGTCGACTTGGACATCTTCTTGCCCTTGCCGTCGACGACGATGGAGTTGAAGTAGACGGTGTGGAACGGCACTTCGTTCATGAAGTGCAGACCCTGCATCATCATTCGGGCGACCCAGAAAAAGATGATGTCGAGGCCCGTGATCAGCACATCGGTCTTGTAGTAGCGTTCCAACTCTGGCGTCTTGTTCGGCCAGCCCAGGGTTGAAAACGGCCAGAGCGCGGAAGAGAACCAGGTGTCGAGGACATCCTCATCACGCGTTAATGACTTGCCGCCCGCCATTTCAATGGCTTCTTCCTCGGTCTGGGCACAAAACTCTTTACCGTCCTCATCGTACCAAACCGGAATCTGATGTCCCCACCAGAGCTGGCGTGAAATGCACCAGGGCTGAATATCATCAAGCCAGTTGTAGTAGATCTTGTCGGCATTGCCCGGGATAAGCTTTGTCGTACCGTTCCTGACCGCTTCAAGTGCCGGGGCCGCAAGGGTCTTGGCATCGACGAACCACTGGTCGGTCAACATCGGCTCGATGACGACCTTTGAGCGATCGCCGAACGGTTGCATGATCTTTTTCGATTCGACCATCGGCAACGCAGATGGTCCGGTTTCGTCTTCGCCAAGAGCGCGAACAATCGCTCTCCCCAGCGGATGCCAGTCCGGTGCGTTGCCCTTCATCCAGGCAACATCGGGATGGTCAGGCGGAACCATAACCGCGAGCCCTTCCGCCGTGATCTGCTCGATGACACGCTTGCGCGCCTCATAGCGGTCAAGGCCACGCAAGTCATCCGGAACAATGTTGATCAGGTCGACCTCTTTGACGGTCAATTCCGCTCCGTCAATTATCGCCTGTGCTTTTGCCGCCTCCTCGACATATGGCGCGCCGTCGGAACGCATCGCGCCTTTGGTGTCCATGAGCCGGTACATCGGGATCTTGTTGCGCTGTGCGACGCCATAGTCGTTGAAGTCGTGTGCACCGGTGATCTTGACCGCTCCGGAGCCGAAGTTCGGATCCGGATAACTATCCGTAATGATCGGAATCAGGCGACGATGCTCTTTAGGGCCGACCGGTATTTCGCAGAGTTTTCCGACAATTGGCTTGTAACGCTCATCATCTGGGTGAACCGCAACAGCACCGTCGCCCAACATGGTTTCCGGACGCGTGGTGGCAATCGAAATATAGTCGCGAGTTTCTCGGAGAGTGATGTTACCCTCCTCGTCCTTTTCGACATATTCATAGGTGGCTCCCCCGGCCAGGGGATACTTGAAATGCCACATGTGTCCGTCGACCTCGACGTTCTCGACTTCGAGATCGGAAATCGCCGTTTCGAATTTCGGGTCCCAATTGACCAGTCTCTTGGATTTGTAGATCAGGCCTTCGTTGTAAAGGTCGACAAAGACCTTCAAAACCGCCGCTGACAGATTGGGCGACATTGTGAACTCGGTCCGGCTCCAGTCGCAGGACGCGCCAAGGCGCTTCAACTGGCCAAGGATCGTGCCTTCCGACTTGCGCTTTTGCTCCCAGACGCGCTCGACGAACGCTTCGCGGCCCATTTCCCGGCGACCGGGCTGCTGGGTTTCCATGAGTTCCCGCTCAACGACCATTTGCGTGGCAATACCGGCGTGATCGGTGCCAGGTTGCCAGAGAACGTCATACCCCTGCATCCGCTTCCAGCGGATCAGGATGTCCTGCAGGGTATTGTTGAGTGCATGACCCATGTGAAGCGAACCGGTCACGTTCGGTGGCGGAATTACGATGGAAAAGGCAGACGCACCCTCTTTGGCGCCAGCACCGGCCTTGAAGGCTTCCGACTTTTCCCAGGTCTCGTAAATCCGCGGCTCAACGCTTGCCGCATCGTAGGTCTTATCCAGCATCAGGTTCACTCAATGGGAGGATGTAGTTCGATTTTCGTGAGCCACCGTGTAAATCGGAAGCGTCGGCACAAGTCAACAGGCTAAAGGCGTGACAGGGCCAAGATAGGCGCCATTCTCAGAAGATCGGAACCCGAGTGCTTGGGCTAGGCGAAAATTAGTGCCATAAGCCCGCTATGACTGTTTCAATCCGGCCCCATCATCTGCTTTGCATGTTGACGTATCTCGGCAAGGGATACACGCCAAGCTTCGTGCAAAACTACAATGTGATCATCAAGCGGCTGAATTCCGGAGAAGCTATCACGATCGTGTCCGGGCCGGACGACATATGTCAGGCAATGCTCAACGAGGACGATTGCCACTGTCACAATAAGAGTGTGCTCGAGAGGGATGCGCTCGCCTTGGCACAAATCAACAATTTCTTGAAGCGCGACCTGATGCCAGGCGAGCCAATCCTTCTCTCTGCGGATAATATCGCCGGATTGCGAAAAGCATTTGCGTCAGGAGAAATCCGGGGCGCCTGCGCTGGTTGCGAATGGGCGGAGCTCTGCACATCAATCGCAGCAAAGGGTTTCGCGGGTTGTCTTCTGTCAGCCCGCTAGCGTGACTGGAGCATGAGCCGGATCAACGGCGGCGTGTAACGCGCTGGATTTCCTTTTGCACCATTTGCTCCACCATGCCGGGGAGGTTTTGATCGAGCCATGCTTTCAGCATCGGACGCAACATTTCCTGAACAAGTTCTTCGACGGTCTGGGCCTGTGAGCCGACAAACATGTTTGAAAGATTATCGAACGCCGCGTGCACGGCTTCTCCCGTGTTCTCCGAGGTCAGCGGCGCGTTCTCGGCGACCATGGGAAGATCGTCCGGAACCGGGGCTGTTTCCATTGTCGAGGGCGGGATCGGATCCGGTTCGGGAACGGCTTTGGGCTCTTCCGCGAATGAAATGTCGCCGGCAGGGTTGTCGAACTCGTCCGCAAGACCTTCGACCATTTCCATACTGTCGTCTTCTTCGACAGCAAGTTCTTCGGTCAATTCCAGAACGTCGTCTTCGCCTTCGTCTTCAGCGGCATCGGCTTCCATCGCCGCTGCCATATCGTCCGCTTCCTCTTCAGACGAGTCTCCTCCTCCGCTTGGCTCCATATCGAAAAGCTTGTCGAGTTCGTCCTGCGACATTTCTCCAGCATCGCCCATATCATCTACCGCTTCTTCTACTGGAGTTTCTGTTTCTTCAGCCGCTTCCGCTTCGTTGCCCTGGGTGTCCTCATCGGAAATAATGCGGCGGATCGATGCGAGGATCTCCTCCATCGACGGCTCTTCAGCCTTTTTCGCCTCTGCCATGACTTCCCCCGTGCAATTCAGCCAAGCTGCGGATTATCCGGTAAGTTCCAATTGATTCGTTATCGGAAATTATGCGTCTCGATACCAGAGCCGCAAAGCAACCGCGTAAAAAACGGTCGCCTTATCCCCTCATAAGTCTGTCCGGCACATTCATTTTCTTCGTGAAAACCAAAGCCTTTGAGGGCATGAAACCCGCCCACGGCGAATCAAAAGGGCTGCAACCCTTTGGGTTCAGCCCTTTGAAAAAACGATCTTGTTGGACCGTGCGCTCAGCGACCGTCCGGTGTTCTGAGACCGAACCATTTGCCGCGAACCGCCTTGTAGTGCTGTGTCGGATCATAAATCTGGACATGCAGCCCAAGTTTGCTCGCACTCAGGTTACCGACAGAAGACACAAGCTGGTACCCGCTGATGATCCGGTTGCTTTGTGCCGTCACAAGATTCGATTGCTGCGTCACCAGCTCTCGCTGCGCATCAAGAACATCCAGTGTGGTCCGCTGGCCAACGCGCTGTTCTTCGATAACGCCCTCGAGCGCGAGCTGTTGCGCCTCAACGGCGGCACGGGCAGCGACAATCGATGCTTCAGCCGCCTGATAATTTCCCCAAGCGGAAATAACGTTCGCTCGGATCTGGTCACGAGTCACGTCCAGCTGGAGCCGCGTTTGTCCCAGAGACTCTTTTGCCTGCCGTACGCTGGAAGACACACTGCCGGCCTGATAGATCGGAATGTTCACGCTACCGCTGACCGTTGCAGAATCTTGATTGTCCGCAAAAAAGGTATCCGTATCGAGACTTCTGGATACACTCCCACTGACTGATACTGTCGGCAGGAGCTGGCCCTCGATAGCCTTGACGTTAAAGACGGCCGCATCCACCTGGTGCTGCGCCTGTTTGATCAGCGGCTGGTTTGTTTCGCTGGTCTGCAGGGCGTCATCAAGCGATTTCGGCACGAAGCGATTGATGCCCGCGTCTGCGGAGAGGTTCCTGGCCTCAATGCCAATGACCTGCCGGAAAACTGCGCGGCTCGAATTCAGGTTCGCCATGGCCGAGTTGAGGCTCGCCTGCGCTTCAGCTGCGCGGGCTTCCGCCTGACTTACGTCGGTGCGTGTCCCTTCACCAACGTCAAACCTGTCCCGGGCGGCCCGAACCTGTTCCTGCAGGAAGGCAAGATCGCTGCGCTGCAAAGACACAAGCGCGGTATCCTGAATGACGCTGACATAGGCCGACGCAGCTGACAGCAGCGTGTCTTGCTCTGTGGCGATCAGGCTTTCCCGCTGCGCTCTGACGATAGCCTCCGCCTGACGCACCGAGTTTACGGTCCGAAACCCGGCAAAAACGGTCTGGCTGATGCTCAGTGAAATGGATGCATTGTTTTGCACGTCCGAAAGGTTACCGGTCGCGGCGTCGTTCCACGTGCGCGAAAGGCTCGCTGCCGCCGATACAGTTGGCCGCCAACCGGACAATGCCTGAGGCACGCCTTCATCCGTAGCGCGCATTGCCGCGCGCGCGGCATTCAACGAAGGATTGTTGGTATAGGCCAGTGCGAGCGACTGCCAGATCGTTTCGGCTCTCGCAGGAGATACCGTAAGTCCAGTCAACGAAACGGCAGCGACCCCACCCATCAGCGCAAGTCCGACGGTTGCTGCCCTAAATGCTGATCGACGAGACACCCATTGCTCCTTCAGGATCACGACACTTGAGCATGTTGAGTAAACTGAAGAGTTTTATTCTTCAAGCGTTTACGCGTGAGAAATGCGGTTTTTCCCGGAGTGCGTCTTTATAGCAACAAATCAAAATCCGCGGTAACCCGCTCGTGCTGTTGTTAAAAACCGCAGGTGAGCTAAAACTTTCCTCTGCAACCTGAAAAGGTAAGCTAAAACACAAATTCTGCTGTCTTGGCAAAACCCGGCAGCAGGCTAACCGATGCGTTGAACCCGAATCGACTGCTCACTGCGTTGCCCGATTTGCGGAAAAGACGTGATGCACCGGCCCCACCCTGGCCCTCGACAACGACCAGACGACCGGCCTCTTTGAGCTGTTCTGTCAGTGTTTCCGGCAAAACTTCGACGGACCCGTCGACGAAGATCACGTCATATGGGCCTTCCGACGCATATCCTTTGACAAGCGGGCCGTCCACGACCACTGCGTTCTCGATGCCGAGGTCGACCAGTACCTCCGTGGCCGTCTTGACGAGGTCTTCATTTTCCTCGAGCGCAACCACAGATGCTGCCAGATCTGCAATTACGGCTGCGCTGTAGCCGGTTCCTGCACCGACAACCAGAACCACATCGTCTTTCCGGATTTCGGCCAGTTGAACGAGTTTGCCGAAAATATGAGGCTTCATGAGAAACCGTCCGCAATCGGCCGGTCCCACCGGAAGGTCTTCGTCGATATACGCTACAGCCTTTTTCGACGCCGGCACAAAGCGTTCTCTCGGCACCGATTCCATCGCATCAAGGATCCGGTGATCGGTGACATCATTGGTGCGCAGCTGGTTGTCCACCATCTTGCGGCGGGACTGGCTATAGTCCGTCATTTCGGCCCTCACTCTGACTCGCCGGTGGCCCGGCGCCTCTTAAGACGTTCATTAGCGAGGCTGACGCGGCCTGACAAGTATCCCTCGCGCGCGTTACCCCGAAAGTCGATGGCGCGGAAATCAGAAAATCGCGCAAAGCTCGGTATGCGACCCCATTGCGCTCAGGCCTGCCAGTGGAAATGTGATCGCGTCCGAATTCTGGACTTGACCAATGCGCACAACTGTTTGATAAGGCGCGGCACACCACACGGTGGCCCTGTGGCGGAGTGGTGACGCAGCGGATTGCAAATCCGTGTACACCGGTTCGATTCCGGTCGGGGCCTCCAACTTTCTTGAAAAAAATTGCTGACGACAGTAGCCGGTTCTGCAACCAAAGACCGGCAGCTACCGCATTCCGTTACGGCATGATAGCGTTGCTCCAGGCATCTCAGACTGGGGGAACATCATGAAACCGACGGACGGACACACTCCCGCGCCTGCAAAAATGGCACGCGCGGTGACGACTTCCACAATGAAACGGGTCGAACCACCCCGCCCCAGCAAGTCTCCGGAAACAGTCTCGCAAAGCAGCAATGTCGACGCTCTTGTCGAAACACTTCGCCAGCGCATCAACGATCTGGAAACGCGCATCACCGAGTTGGAGACTGTCATCACAATCCAAAATCAGGACGTCATAATCAACTCGTCCAAAAGTGTTCTGATCCAGGGAATGGACACGGTTGAGATATCCGCCGGAACGAAGGTCAAGGTCGCTGCCACTATGTTCGAGGCCAACTTGCCGCTAGCCAAGTATTCCGGTGTTCTGGAGTGCGACGTTCTTCAGGCAAACGCCGTCATCAGCGCGAGTTACACGCCTGGCGCCGGAAATATCTGGTAATATCCAGTAACTCCGGGTCTAAAGTCGTCGCTTTCAGACCGTTATCCGGTCTTGACACCGGCATTCAATTGTTCGGATGCTGGCTTGATGAGAGAACCCAGTTTCAGCGTTGGCGTAGAAGAAGAATATCTGCTGGTCGACAAAACCAGCCGAAAACTCGCCAGCTCACCGCCCAAGGAACTCTTTTCTGCGTGTGAACGCGCCCTTGAGGGGCGTGTCAGCCCCGAATTTCTTCAATGTCAGATCGAGGTTGGAACGCCCGTTTGCATGACGCTTTCGGAAGTGCGCGCAGAACTGGCGTATTTTCGCAAGACGGTTGCCAAAGAAGCGTCAGTGCACAATTTCGCACCCATTGCCGCGTCGACCCACCCGTTCGCAGAATGGACGGACCAGCCCCACACCGACAAGGAACGCTACAATCAGATCGCGCGCACGATGCAGGTGGTGGCTCGAAGAATGCTCATTTGCGGCATGCATGTGCATGTCGGCATCGAAGACGATGAACTGCGCCTCGATCTCTTCAATCAACTTGCCTATTTCCTGCCGCATCTGCTGGCGCTCAGCACCTCTTCCCCATTCTGGCGCGGCCGAAACACGGGCCTGAAGTCCTATCGTCTCGCCGTTTTCAACGAAATGCCGAGAACCGGTCTGCCGCCGCGATTTGAGAGCCATCACGAATATCGGCAGATCGTCGATATCTTGAGCCATGCCGGCGTTCTGGAAGATGCGACCAAGATCTGGTGGGACCTGAGGCCTTCGGACCGTTTCCCCACGCTCGAACTCCGTATCACAGATGTCTGCCCGCGTCTGGATGATGCCGTGGCGATCGCAGCGCTCTATAGATGCCTGTGCCGTATGCTCTATCGCCTGCGCCGCGCCAACCAGAGCTGGCGTCCCTATTCCCGATTTCTGCTGGCTGAAAACAGATGGCAGGCACAGCGGTATGGAACCGCTGCCAGCCTGATTGACTTCGGGCGGAACGAAACGGCGCCTTTCGTGGATCTGGCAGAAGAGTTGATCGAACTTGTCAGCCCCGATGCAGCCTTTTTCGGGTGCGAAGCGGAAGTGGAGCATATCCGGACAATCGCCCTAGAAGGAACATCCGCCGACAAGCAAATTGCTCTTGCCGGCGACATTCCCGATGATGGTTTGATACAAGCGGAAACGCTCAACAGGATCGTCGATCATCTCCTGGTCGAAACGCAGTCCGGGCTCTAACTCCTTTCAATCCGATTTTGGTCGCTCAGTCGCCGGCGAGCCATGTGCGTTTGCGTGGAAGTGAGCCCGGTCACCGGTCAGGACAAAGGCGAATTCGTCAATCTCGTCGATGACCGCTCCAGCAGACCGTGCCATGCCGGATTTGGGCCGCATGGCACGCAACGCTTCTATCAGCGATTTTCTCGCCTTTGCGAGCGATGCCAAAACGTCATCCCTGTCGAATTCCTTCGGACCTCTCGTCCGGCGCTCAGCGGCCATTGATCACCTCACAAAATGTTCCTATTTTGTTCTTATAGAATCCAAAATATTTCTGTCAATTTGCGTTTCTGACAATGCAGATGTCGTTTAACGCGCTGACCGCCATGCCGTAATCGGATAAAGCTTGCCAAAACAAGGACTAGGAGCTTGTGCCGGTGCGCAACTGACGCCCGGCCGAAACGGTAAAGGGTAATGTCGTGGAACACGGTGGTGATTTGTCCCTGGCAATCGAGCGTTTCGGTGGCGCTGCAGTTGACTGGCTCGACTTGTCGACCGGTATCAATCCGCATCCCTATCCTTTTCAGCCGGAACTGCCACTCAGCGCATGGACCGCCCTGCCCGGCCGCGTCGCGGAAGAACAGCTCCTTTCGGCAGCAAGACGAGCCTATGCCGTTCCGGACCATCTCGGGCTTGTAGCAGCGCCGGGTACACAAGTTTTGCTCTCGCTCCTGCCCCTGCTCCTTCCGGACGGCGCATGCGCGATTGCAGCTCCGACGTATCAGAGCCACAAAGCGGTCTGGTTGCGTGAGAAGAGAGACCTCATCGAGCTCTCAAGCGTTTATGCGCTGCCTGCCGACGCAAAGATCGTCGTTATCGTCAATCCCAACAATCCTGACGGACAGCTTATCGACGTCAAGAGTCTTCTGGAGATCGCTCGGATCCTGGGTGAACGTGGCGGTTTTCTGGTGCTTGATGAAGCGTTCGCCGATGTGGTGCCGGGCGCAAGCATCCTGCCACACCTGGGGAGCGAAAACGTCGTTGTGCTCAGGTCCTTCGGCAAGTTTTTTGGTCTCGCCGGCTTGCGGCTCGGATTTCTTGCCGGTCCGCATGCGATCGTTGATAAATTGTCTGCACTCCTGGAGGACTGGTGCGTAAACGGCCCTGCCCTGGAAATCGGTGCACGTGCCTTGCGCGACACAGACTGGCAGGACGTAACGGTGCGCCGCCTCGTGGATGAAATGGCTGATCTGACCATTGCCCTTTCCGAACAGCAGCTAAGCGTCTTCGGCGGCACACCGCTTTATGCCCTTGCCGGCTTGCGCGATGCAAAGGGTCTTCATGAGGCGCTAGCACGGCGGCATATCTGGACCCGGATTTTTGACTATGCACCGACCTGGATCCGGTTCGGTCTTCCAGGCGGCAAGGAAAATCTTCAGCGGCTTGTTGATGCCCTCAGTGAAGCCAGGGGCGAGCTCCAACAATCCGGCAAGCGGAGACGAAGGGAGCGCTAGGTTCCCCTTTGACCGGTTTTGTTCTAGCAAGCTTTCATGCTGATTTACGAACATGCGCTCTGGCTGCTTCTGGCCGCTCTCTTGTTAGACGCCATTCTCGGTGATCCCGACTGGCTCTGGCGACGCCTGCCGCACCCGGTCGTCTGGATCGGCAAGACGATATCGCAGTTCGATAAGCATATGAACCAAACCACGGCGACCGGTTCCCTGCGAAAACAGGCAGGAATTGTTGTCCTGCTGGTGCTGGTTTCAGGCGGTCTGCTTGTCGGTGTAGGCTTACAGGCAATTTCGGCACGATTTTCTTTCGGCGACATTCTTGTCGTGGTCATTGCTGCTGTTTTCATTGCGCAGAATAGCCTTTACCGGCATGTCGCCGCCGTTCGTGACGGACTTGAGACAGACGGTCTCAAAGGTGGCCGCAAGGCCGTGGCCATGATTGTCGGGCGGGACCCGGATCAACTCGACACGCCAGGTGTTTCACGCGCCGCAATCGAATCGTGCGCGGAGAATTTCTCGGACGGCGTCGTCGCCCCCGTATTCTGGTTTGCGGTCCTGGGGTTGCCGGGCCTGCTCGCCTATAAGGCCGTGAACACGGCAGACAGCATGATCGGTCACAAGAACGACAAATACCGGGATTTCGGCTGGGCCTCGGCGCGTTTCGATGATCTGATCAACCTGCCCGCCTCGAGATTGTCAGGTCTTTTGATAGCGCTCGCGGCTCCGCTCGCGCATGGTTCGATCCGACGGAGCTTTGCCTCGATAATCAAGGACGCGGGAAAACACAGATCACCCAATGCCGGATGGCCGGAAGCGGCAATGGCCGGCGCACTCGACATTGCACTTGCCGGCCCGAGAACTTATCCGGGATACATTGTCGACGATCCTTACCTCAATGCAGCAGGACGCAAGGAAGCGACGGCGAACGATATTGACCGGGCCGGAATAGTGATGATCGGCGCCTGTGCAATTCAGGCACTCATGATCGGAGCGTTTGCCATAGCGATCAGCTAGCGCGCCTTTGAAGCCAGCCACATTGCTTCCTTCCAGCAACGCCGTAGCTTTGGTTTGGCCCTAGTTGTCCGCCTTTTCTTCACGTCCGGAATGGACATTTGGCTTCAGCTCACGAAGCCAGGTGAACAGGCCGGATATTCGGCCAGAAATTGCAATCAGAAAGACCCCGGCTGCGACCTCGAATACTGACGACCAGAACGTGGCTATTTGCTCGGGCGTGACGATCCTGCCACCGGAACTGAATGTTGAGCTCATCCAAAGCTGGAACTGATAATTTATTAGCCCCTCCAATCCGTACATTGCTGCCCCCAAACCTATCAGGGCAATGCCCGCAGACTGAAAAATGCCTACATTGAACGTATCGTCTAAACCCGTATTGTCTGTCGGAATACGAAGACCGATCAAAACGACACGAGGATATGTGAACAACAAAAAGCAAATGAGAAACTGCCACAAAACAGTCAGCGAGTGTAAATCCAGATGATCGTCTGAAACTATGTTTAGAACCATACTGGGAACAAAATAAACTATGCTCATGAAATAATAGATCGCGAACAAACGCACGAGAACGAGTGCCAATTTAACAATCACGACAATCTCCAATACTCAATTGCGCGTTAATCGACAGAAGTTCCGCGCGAAAAGCGGTTTAGACAAAATCCAGAATAAACCTCCTTCGTTCCTTGTATCGTGTTCAGCAAGACCACGTGCAATATGCAGTTTTGCAAGACGTTCCTGCGCTAAAGCCGCCGCCGCAGACACTTCGAGACCTGACAAAACGCATGAGGCATTCAAGCACGAGTTAGACCCCGATCCGGTATTCTGGCAGTTATCGCGCTTTGGCGACCGCGAAGATCGCACCAATATCCAGCACTTTTTCAAGGTGTTCCGCGAGGTCATCCAGAATTCGGTCAATGTCCCGGTCATAGGAAAGAGCCGAAACAACACCGAAGGATTTCAGAAAAGCGGACCGGAAAGTGTCGCTTGTGAACAGGCCATGCACATAAGTTCCCGAAACCAGACCGTCTTCGGAGATCGCGCCATCGGAGTGCCCGTCCTTCAATTGCATCATCGGTCGGTCGCAGTCGGGACCGGTTGTTCGGCCGATATGAATTTCGTATCCGGAAAACGGCGCGCCGCTCGCTTCATGCACTCCTTCGGCGAAAACCGTTGACTTTTCAGGTGTCAGGACCGTGTCGACATTGAGGTAGCCAAGACCGTCGACTGTCCCCGGCCCGCCTTCAATGCCTTCTGGGTCCGAAATGGTTTTTCCAAGCATCTGATATCCACCGCAAACGCCAAGTATGTGCCCGCCGCGGCGGTGGTGTGCCCGAAGATCAAGATCCCACCCCTGATTGCGGAAAAACGCGAGATCTCCGACTGTCGACTTGGAACCTGGCAGCAGGACGATATCCGCATCGCCGGGCAATGCTTCACCCGGCTGAACCAGTTCCAGGGTCACACCGGGTTCCAGCCGCAGCGGATCGAGATCATCGAAATTCGCAATCCTGGAAATCACCGGCACGACTATTTTCAGACCGCCTTTTCCAAAGCCGTCCTCAAGGCCCAGAGCATCTTCCGCCGGAAGTTTTCCGGCATCGGCAAACCAGGGCACCACGCCAAGGCCCTGCCATCCTGTCCGGGCGACGATCTCGCGCATACCGTTGTCAAAGAGGCTTGGATCCCCCCGGAAGCGGTTGACGAAGAAGCCCTTGATGCGCTGCTGCTCGTTAGCCTCCAGCACGGCGTGAGTTCCAACGACGGAAGCGATTACGCCTCCTCGATCGATATCGGCGCACAAGATCACCGGCAGACCCGCGGCTTCCGCAAACCCCATATTGGCAATGTCACCGGCGCGCAGATTAATTTCTGCAGGACTACCTGCCCCCTCGACGATGACCAGATCCGCCTTTGAAGCGGTTATTTCAAAACTCTCCAGAACCTTGGGCAAAAGCGTTTCCTTTTGCCGACCATATTCGCGCGCCTTCATCGTCCCAAAGCGCTTTCCCTGAACTATGACCTGTGCACCGGTCTCGGTTTCCGGTTTCAAGAGGACCGGGTTCATGTGAACTGACAAGGGCACTCGGCAGCCCATCGCCTGAAGCGCCTGCGCGCGCCCGATTTCGCCGCCGTCATCGGTCACCGCGGCATTGTTGGACATGTTCTGGGGCTTGAAAGGGCGAACGGAAAGGCCACGGTTCGAAAACAGCCGGCACAACCCGGCAACAATCAGGCTCTTGCCAACGTTTGAGCCCGTACCCTGAACCATTATCGCAGGTGTCCGTGACACCGCACCCGACCGACTCATACGCTCAGGTCTCTTTCAACCGGTGGTGCACCATAAGGGCGAAACTCGGCCGGGACAGGCAAATTGGCCAGGCGGAGTTCGAGCAGCAAACGGATCGTGGGCCTGACGGCAAAGAGGATAGAACCGACGAGAAAAAGCCACGTGCCGGCAAAAACCAGAGCAGGATAAAAGAAGAAGACGCTGCCGGCGACGAATGTTACCGCTGCCAGAAATTCCACAACGGTTCTGTAGAGTTCATACTTGCGAACCAACTCCGCATGATTGGCAGACGCGGAACGGAGCGCGTGATCGAATAGTCTACTCATGGGTGAAGATCTTTCTCAAATATCGCCGATGCGCGGTCTGCGGGATCAATTGGAATGTCGCTCTGGACATAGCCCATAGACCGATAAAAACGTTCCGCTGTAAATGTGCTGCGCAGTCGAACCCGTGTGACACCGATCTTGATGAAATAGCATTCAAGCGCGCGCATGAGCGCTTTACTCACCCCTTGATACCGCGCTCCCGGATCAACGTAATTCAAAACAATCTCGCCTTCCGGCAGACCCATTCCAACACCAAGAAGCCTAGGGTGGTTTTCCGGGCTATCAGCCACCAGCACACTTCCGGGACCGTCAATCCAGCCGAGTGCCGTTTCTTCCGTCTTGTTTCTCAGCCATGACGCGAGACGCTTGGGGTCGTTGTTATGATCGGCACCACAAAGCTCAGTGATCGAACGGCGCAGGACCGCCGCTATTTCTGCCGCGTCCGGCCTTTCGGCTGGACGAATTTCAAAGCCGGTACCGGCCAAATTCATCCCCTTAGAATTCAATTCCTTCCTGGGGCTTAACGCCGGAACGGAACGGATGCTTCACCTGGGTCATATCCGTGACAAGGTCGGCAATATCAATCAGCTCTTCCTTGGCGTTACGCCCGGTAATGACCACATGCACGTCGTCAGGCTTTTCGTCTTTCAGGAACGCGACCACCTTTTCGATATCGATGTAGTCGTATCTCAGGACGATATTGAGTTCATCGCACAACACCAGGCGATAGTCGCCTGATGTGATCATCTCCTTCGCCGCATCCCACGCCTGTTCCGCTGCATCGATATCGCGCTGCCGGTCCTGCGTTTCCCAGGTGAAGCCTTCACCCATGCGCTTGATGGTCACAAGATCGGAAAACCTTTCAAGCGCCATACGCTCGCCGGTCTCGATGCGCCCTTTCACGAACTGAACGACTCCAACCTTGTGTCCGTGCCCGAGAGAGCGGAACACCATGCCGAACCCTGCGGTCGACTTGCCTTTGCCCTTTCCCGTGTGAACGATCAGCAGGCCCTTCTCAATTGTTTTCGTGGCCATGATCTTGTCACGCGCAGCTTTTTTCTTGCGCATTTTCTCGGCATGACGCGCATTCAGCTCTTCTTCGCTCATGTCAGGTTTTTCAGAGTCAGCGGTCACGGCGTGGATCTCCCGTCAATATGTATTTTCAGCTCGGTGAGCGCAGCATGGGTTGAATTGCGCCTCGGCGTCCAGAGGCCACGATCGATCGCTTCCTGGAACCGCGCCAGCATTTCACCAAAACCCGCCGGATTTGCGTCTTTCAGGAAATCCCGAACGACCGGGTTGTCGACATAGGCCTCAAAAAGCTGGTCAAAGTGATGGTCGCCAACAGCGCGCGTTGTCGCGGAAAACGCAAACAGGTAGTCGAGCGTTGCGACCATTTCAAACGCGCCCTTGTACCCGTGGCGCATGACACCGTTGATCCATTTAGGATTGGCCGCCCTCCCGCGCACGACCCGTCCGATTTCTTCGGACAATGACCTGACGAGAGGACGTTCCGGCCGGGAGTGATCGTTGTGATAGACCTTGGGTGCATGACCTTTCAGCGTCTCGACGGTCGCGGCCAAGCCCCCCTCGAACTGATAATAATCGTCGCTGTCCAAGAGGTCATGCTCGCGGTTGTCCTGATTATGCAGTACGGCATCGACAGACGTGAGGCGTTCCTTGAGTTCTCTGCGTGCGCCCTCTCCGCCAGCGCCTGCACCATAGGCATAGCTGCCCCAACTCAGGAAGGCGTCTGCAAAATCGGCACGTTCGCTCCAGATCCCTTCGTCAACCAGCGCCTGAAGCCCGGCCCCATAGGCTCCGGGCTTGGATCCAAAGACGCGGAAGCCGGCACGCCGAGCGGCCTCGTCATGGTCAAAACCCTCCGCCTCAAGTTTATGCCTTTCTTCCAACATGCGTGCAGCAACCGGATTGGCATCGGCCGGCTCTTCCAATGCCCCGACCGCGCGCGCTGCGCTGTCGAACAGATCCATCTGATGAGGAAAGGCATCGCGGAAAAAGCCGGATACCCGCAAGGTGACGTCGATGCGCGGGCGACCGAGTTCGGAGAGTTTCAAGACTTCAAAGCCTGTAACCCTTCCAGACCCCTGCTCCCAGACCGGCCTTGCGCCGATAAGCGCCAAAGCTTGCGCAATGTCATCCCCGCCCGTGCGCATGTTTGCCGTTCCCCAGCACGTGAGCACAAGCGACTTCGGCCACTCTCCCTCTTCCTGGAAAAAGCGGTCCGCAATGAGGGCGGCAGATTGCCAGCCGAGCCGCCAGGCTGTTTCGGTTGGCACTGCGCGTACGTCGACCGAATAGAAGTTCCTGCCTGTCGGCAAAACATCAGGGCGGCCACGCGAGGGAGCACCGGAGGGTCCAGGCTCTACGAAACCGCCTGCGAGCGCTTTCAACACTGCATTCGTTTCGGCGTGCCCGGACGACACGACCAATGTTTTCAGATTGCCGGCGATCTCCTCAAGCACGGCACGTGTTTCAGACCATCTTTCTTTCGCGATCGTGTCGCCTGCGATCAAATCGCGGCACAAGAGCTCAATACGCTCGACGGCGTCTCCATTCGTGCGCCACGAAGCATCAGAAACCGAGTTCAATTCTTCCGGCTTCGATCCTGTCCATGGCCGAGCAAAGTCACAGTCGAGTGGATCAAAGTCGTGCAACAAAAGGTCGTGTGCGAGCGCTCTCTGCAGGCTTTGCTGATGCGGTTCGTTGCCTCTGGGCACACGCGCCAGCGCGGCAAGCAGGTCGGTCAGCTGATCGCCATCCGGGCTTTCGCCGAGAATATGCAGACCGTCACGGATCTGCAGCTCTTTCAAGTCACACAAATGGGCATCTAGCCGGGCAAGACGCGTGTCTTCGTCCATTGTGTCGTCAAGACCAATGTCCTTGTCGAGACCATGACGGGTCGCAGCATCGAGAATGTCCCGTGTCAGAGCCCTGAGGCGGCGGGGATCAACACCACTGGCGAGATAGTATTCATCCAGGAGCGTTTCCAGTTCTTCGGCAACACCATGACTTTCTGCCCGCGTCAGCGGCGGTGTCAGATGATCGACTATGACAGCGGATGTTCTGCGCTTGGCCTGGGCACCTTCGCCCGGATCATTGACGATAAAAGGATAAATGTTCGGAACAGCGCCCAGGACGGCCTCTGGAAAACAGGCTTCCGAGAGTGCCAGAGCCTTGCCGGGAAGCCACTCCAGATTGCCATGCTTGCCGAGATGGATGATGGCGTCGGCACCAAAATTCCGTCTCAGCCAGAAATAGAATGCGAAATAATGGTGCGGTGGAACGAGGTCCGGGTCGTGATAGGTTTCCTTCGGATCGATGTTATAGCCGCGCGCCGGTTGGATGCCGACAACCTGCTCACCAAAACGGTGCAGTGCCAGCCGGAACTTGCCGTCAACGACATGCGGATCGCGATCCGGTGTCCCCCAGCGATCAACCACAGATGACTTTACGGCCGCCGGCAGGCTCGAGAACGAACGCTGATAATCGACAAGCGAGAGGGTTTCGTATGCAGTTCTGTCGTCTCTGCCATCGAGCACGTTCGTGACACCCGATGTCAGAATGTCCATCAGTGCCGCCGAATTTTCGGGCAGCTTGCCGGTTTCGAATCCGGCGCCGCGCATGGCGTGCAGGAGTTTGACGCAAGAGGCCGGCGTATCGAGACCAACGCCGTTTGCCAGCCGGCCATCCTTGTTGGGATAATTTGCCAGAATGAGTGCCGTACTTTTCTTCTGCGCCGGGATTTGAGCGAGCCGCGCCCAATTTGCGGCAAGCTCGGCGACAAATTCGATCCGGTCCGGCACCGGCGTAAAGCGGACGGGCGTGGACTGGGTGGCGGTATCAAAGACGCCCTCTTCCTTGAAGGACACTGCACGTGAAAGAATGCGTCCGTCGATTTCAGGCAAGACCACATGCATGGCGAGATCACGCACAGACAGCCCCTGGTCGCTCTCCTCCCAACCTTCGCGCGAAGACGATGAAAACACCACTTGCAGGACCGGTCTTCTGCCACCGTCGAGTGGTGTCGGCTGATGAGCCTTGCCGGCCTTGGAAACGGCAAAGGCCGTGCCGTTCAGGACGGCAACAGGCTGAACCTCGTCAAAGAGGCTCTCAAGAACGGCAACGGATTCGCTTTCCTTCAGACTGGAGACGAAAACCGGCAGCGCGTTGACGCCGGATCGATCGAGCGCCTCCATGAGTGCGTCGACGGGAGCCGTCTGTGCTCCCTGAACAAGCGCGCGGTAAAACGTTATGGCTGCAACCGGACGGTTCACGTTGGGCCAGCTTGCCTTGAGTGCCGCCACGTCGGGCGCTGACTGGCCGGGCAGATAAATGCCGGCACGTGGCAGCGGGACCGGTTGGGCCGGCTCATCTTCCTTGCCGATGAGATGAGACGCAAAGCGCAGGGCATTGGCATAGTTGCCCGATCCGCCTTCAACGCAGTAGCGCCAAAGGCGATAGACGTCATCGGCTGGAAGCGTGGACCGGCTGGTAAGTGCCTCGTCCCACTTGTCATCGCCGGGAATGGCGATGAGATCGATCCCGTTCGCGCGCACCTCTTCTTCAATGCGCTCCAGACCGTAGCGCCAGTATTCTAGGCCTCCCAAGATCCGCAGGATGACAAGTCTGGAACCGCGAACCGTCTGCTCGGCGTAAAGATCGACAGAGTAAGGGTGCGACAGCGCCATCAGATTCGCCAGCCGGAGGCTTGCCCGTTCCGTCCCGAGGCCGGCATGGGCGCTCGAAAAGCTTCCAAGCTCCGTATCGGCCGCCGACAGGAAGAGGATATCAGCCGGTGCCTGCCCGAGATCGACGGCATCACCGCCGTCATCGATCCGTCTGGTCTGGCTGGCAAGAATGTGCATCTGTACTAGTCTTCTATTCGTTTTCGGTCAGCCAAAGTCGGTCGGCCGCGTGCTATTTTTGGTGTGAGAGAAGACGCTTCAGGCTGCTTGCCTGACGCTGCCGAGCAGCTCGCACACTGCGTTTAGGTCAAAACCCTTGAGACCGATCACGACAAGGCGACCGGATGAGTCCGCTCCGGCAGAAAACCAGGTCTCAACGCGCGGTCCGACGGCCTGCACCATGGCGGGCGCCTGCTTCCCGTCGATACCGACCGCGCCTTTGATCCTGAGGACACCTTTTTGCCTCATCGCCTCAAGAACCTTGGTCTCAAGTGTTCTCAATGATCCGAAGGTTTGAACGTCGATCACGTGGCTTTCAAAGTCGTCGTGATGATGGTGGTCGTGATGTTCGTGGTGATCGTCATGGTCGTGATCGTCGTCGTGGTGGTCATGGTCATGGTCATGATGGTGATGCTCGTGACGCATCGCCATGTCGTTTTCAGCAGCAGACTCGCGCCCAAGCAGAACTTCAATGGGCAGCATTCCCTTTTCAGACGACACAATGTGCACCGCAGGGCGGACCTCACCCTGGATCCGTTCCTCTACCGACACCATGGCATCCGGTGCGACAAGATCCGCCTTGTTGAGAACGACGAGATCCGCGCAGCGAAGCTGATCATGAAAGAGTTCCTCAACAGGGCTTTCGTGGTCGAGCGCTTCATCGGCAGCCCTTTGGGCTTCGAGCGCAGCCTCGTCGAGCGCAATGCGGCCTTCTGCGAGGGCCGCAGCATCGAGAACGGTTACTACGCCATCCACGGTGACCCTCGTTTTCACACTCGGCCAGGAAAATGCTCGCACCAGCGGCTGCGGCAACGCCAGTCCGGACGTTTCAATCACAATGTGCTCTGGTGGCGTTTCTCGCGACAGCAGCATTTCCATTGTCGGCAGAAAATCATCGGCAACTGTGCAGCAGATGCAGCCATTGGTGAGTTCCACCACTTCGTCCGCAGCACAGTCCGGATCCGCGCAGCCATTCACGAGCGACCCGTCAAACCCCATGTCGCCAAACTCGTTCACGATCAACGCGATCTTTCTGCCGTTTGCATTCTGGAGCAGATTGCGGATCAAAGTGGTTTTGCCCGCCCCAAGAAACCCAGTCACGATCGTTGCGGGAATCTTCTGTCCCGGTTGAAGAGCGCTTGTCGTCATAGTGTGATTTCCATCTGGGGGTTGGGTTTCAAAAGCAAAGGCAGGCCCGCGCCGACAAAAACGACCTGGCCGCAAGCCTGAGCGATATCCTGATTAAGTCTGCCCTGCGCATCGCGGAACGACCTTGAAAGTCTGTTCTCCGGCACGATACCCATGCCGACCTCGTTCGAAACGAAAATGCTTGGACCCTTGAGCGAGCCGATCACCGTACAAAGGTTCGCGCATTCAGCGGCGACGTCTTTCTCGGCAAATGTGATATTAGACAGCCAAAGCGTCAGGCAATCGACGAGGACAACCCTGTCTTCGCGGCATTCGCTCGAGAGCAGGTTTGCAAGATCCAGCTGTTCTTCGATCGTGGTCCAGCCTGCACCTCTTTGGACCTTGTGGGCCGCAATCCGGTCAGCCATTTCAGTGTCATAAGCCGCACCGGTCGCGAGATAGACCTTCTCAAGACCCGAATCCATTGCAAGTTTTTCGGCAAAACGGCTCTTGCCCGAACGGGCACCGCCAAAGACAAGAGTGGACCTTCGTCCCGGTTGTTTACTCACGTCGCTCTCCCAGCCGTCCACCCGACAGCGTCAAGGGTTGAAGATGCGACGGCCGGTCTCCTGGCTTGCGGTTCAACGCGCCCTGCATCCCTTCCCGGTCCCTCTCGACCAGTGGATCATATGCAGACGCTCACCGCTCACAGTTGCGGGGGCAGCTCCGGACTGGCGCCAGGCGCATTACCGGATTCCCGTTTCATCCGGATCGGGCACATCCCTCACCGGAACCGTCAAAAACCTTCCTAAACGGATATTCAGCTTGAAACAAGCGCGAGAACTGGCCGGGCGTATAAATTCGCTTTGATTTTATCGGTTGTCGTGGAGACCTGGTTGTTCCGAACAACCAGCCCCGCATTGCCCGCAGGGGCCTGTTGACGCTTTGTATTGGTTTCAACAACTTTGATCGCTCTAGGGCGCTGTTTTATCTACTCTTTTCCACATCCGAAGCAAAAAAATGACGGCACGATGAAAAAAACACCTTCAGGGGCTTGGCAAACAGTTCAAGCCTTTGATATACGCATCCTCATCGACGGGGGCGGTCACGTACCGGCCCTGACGTGGTGATCCCCAGTAGCTCAGTTGGTAGAGCAAGCGACTGTTAATCGCTGGGTCGCTGGTTCGAGTCCGGCCTGGGGAGCCATTTTTTCCAAACACAATTCAGCCAAGACAAGCGCCTGCATCCTTTTTGCGGGGTGTGATGTTGTGTGTTTTTGAGCCGCTTATTCTCCCGGTAAAGCCCTTTTTCCAACCGGGTTATTCCCGGTCTCCTTTGGCGGGCCAATCGGATGTCGCAAGCATGATAAGACAGGCGGCAATGGCCCAGTTTCCGACGGGGCCGGACAAGAGACCGCGCTCATCAAACATCACAGCAAGAAACGAAAAAACGGCAACGGCAGCCGGAAGCCATGTGAGCCATAGGAGTTTTCCGCTGAAGCCGGCGCGCCGAAAGACAAACGGTATGCAGATTGCGCTCAGGATTACAGGCGCAAATACCGAAACCGTCTCGTAGATCATGCAACCGCCCTCACCCTTTTCGCGACCAGCCCGTCCTGGCATCGCTTAGCTTATGCCGATTCCCATGCTCACTCTGAACAATTACACTTCGGAATGGTGAGACACTGAAACGGTGCGGCCTGCGACTGCCTACTGGCTACTGGTTACTGGCTCCGGCCGCCAAGCCAAACCCGCTTTACTCCTAAGTCAGGCCCGTTGAAGAGCACGAAATCGGCTGCGCGACCGGTTTTTAGGCGGCCAACCGGACGGTTGATGACATCCGCCGGAATGCTGGTTGCCATGGCAAGTGCCGTTTCCAGGTCGACACCGATGCGATCAACCAGGAACCGGACCGACGCAGGCAGATCGATGTCGGCGCCCGCGAGCGTGCCGTCGGCAAGTGTCAGTTTTCCGTCCTGCCTGAATATTTTGCGTTCGCCGAGCGTGAAGGTGGTCACGTCCGTTCCGGTCTGTGACATGGCGTCGGTCACGAGAAAAATACTGCCGGGCCCGGTTTTCGACTTCAGCGCGATCCTGATCGCGACCGGATCGACGTGGAGCCCATCAGCGATGAGGCCTGCACTCAACGAGCCAAGATCAAGCGCGGTACCGACCAACCCGGGTTCGCGGTGTTGAAGCGGGCTCATTGCATTGAAGAGATGCGTCACGCAGGCGGCTCCGGCTTCTGCGGCTTGGCGACAACGGTCATATCCGGCACCAGTGTGTCCAAGGCTGACATGGATGCCGGCATTTGAAAGCATGGTTATCTGCGCGGATGTGACCGTTTCAGGGGCTACCGTCATCATCAGACTCGGAAGACGATCAGCAGCTTTAAGGTAAAGGGCGCTGTCGTCGTCATCCATCGGCCTTATCAACCCGGCGTCATGCGCCCCCTTTCGACTGGCAGACAAATGCGGGCCTTCCAGGTGCAGGCCTTGAAATCCGGCGACGGTGTTTTCCGCCGCAGCAATCCCCAGTTCGACAATTCTTCGCGTCGTTTCGCGTGTGTCGGTAATCAGTGTCGGGGTCATTGCCGTTGTTCCAAGCGGCAGGTGCGCCTTGCAAATGCGTGCGATGTCATCGAGCGTTTCGGCATCGCCGAGCATCAGGCCACCGCCACCATTGACCTGAAGATCGACGAGGCCCGGCGCCAGAATGCCGTCGCCAAGATTTTCGCTCGCATAACCATCCGGCACTGCAGACGCGGCGCAATGACCGGCAACCAGTCCATCCAGCACCAGGAGCGCGGCATCCTCATGCATCGCCTCGCCGTCAAAGAGGCGTGCACAAATGTATGCGGCCGGTTCGCTCATACCGTTTGCGTGACTTTGTTCAGATGCCTGGGGACATCGGGATTAAAGCCGCGATGTCGGGCAAACCACTCGATAAAAGCATAGAAAGAGACAATTTGCGTTAGCGCGTCGGTCAACGGGTGGCTCGCGGACTGGTAGTCGAGCCTGTTCGCATGTTCGACCTTGTCAGTAGTGGCAAACACAATGCCGCCCTGGGCAGACATTTTGTCGGCCGTCCGGGCCAGTCCGTCCTGTGCCGCATCCCGGACACCAAGCACAAGCACCGGATACCCGTCCTCCACGATTGAGACGGGTCCATGCATCACTTCCGCAGAAGAATAGGCTTCTGCGTGGATCTGGCAGGTTTCCTTGAATTTCAATGCCGCTTCATTGGCGATTGCCAGACCCGGGCCGCGTCCGACGACGTAAAGCGACCCGCGTCTTTCAATCGGCTCCGCCAGGGCGGTCCAGTCGATAGCGATGGCTTTTTCCATTTCTGCCGGCACGTCAGCAAGTGCATTTAAAAGCGCAGCGTCTCCACCGATTTCGGCCAGAAGCAAAAGGCCGGCAACCACCGAATTGACGTAGGTCTTCGTTGCGGCGACACTTTTTTCAGGTCCGGCGCATATGTCCAGTGTGGAGGTGCACAGCCTGGCGAGCGGACTATCGGCCGTGTTGGTCAGGCCAACCGTTACGGCACCCTGCTCCTTCGCGCTTTCGACCACGGAGAGAATATCAGGGCTGGCTCCAGACTGGGAAATCGCGATCAAAAGTGCCTTTTCGAGCTGGACCTGCGATTTATAGACCGATGACACAGACGGTCCGAGGGACGCCATGGCCAGTCCGAGATATATCTCAGAGGCGTACTTCAAGAACATGGCTGCATGATCGGAGGAGCCACGAGCCACGCTTGCGAGAAAGACCGGCGCACCGGCCTTCTCTGCAATCTCACGTGCACGCGGATGCGCCTCGGACAGAACCCGGCGCACTGCGCTCGGGATTTCCTCGATTTCACGGCGCATATGCGTGCAGTCCATCTGCAGCGTTGTGTCTGCCATTGATCTAATTTTCCGCGATTTGAAGTTCTGCAATGAAGTCATAGGCGTCGCCGCGATAAACGGATCGCGTGAATTCAACGACATGCCCCGACGCATGATAGGAAACACGTTCAATCTTGAGACCGGCAGAGCCTGCCGGGACACGGAGGATCTCAGCGTCAACGATTTCAAGATTTCGCGCCGAGATCCGTTGTATTGCGCGCACCGGCTGCATTCCCTTTGACCGCAGCACCTCGTAAAGAGACGTCGTCACCTGCTCCGGGTCCGGAAGCACGCGTTCCGACAAGGATGCCCGCTCGATCGCCATTGGTGTGCCGTCGGCCTTGCGCAATCGGTCGACACGCGCGACGCGTTGCCCCGAACTCAGCCCAAGCGTGAACATTTCTTCCGGAGATGCCGGATAGAGCCCTCGCCGCAGCCATTCGCTGCTTGCCTCCAAACCCCGCCGGGCCATGTCTTCGCTGAATGACGTAAGGCTGGAAAGACGCTGTTCGACTTTCTGCACCTTTGGCGCAACAAAGGAGCCGCTACCACGCTTTTGAACGACAACCTCATCTTCAACAAGACCGGCTACAGCTTTTCGCACCGTCACACGGGAAAGTTCCGTGATCGAGGCAATCTCACGCTCAGACGGAAGCGGTTCGTTCTCTTTCAGCACACCTTCGTCAATTGCCTGCAAAATCCGGCGGCGCAACTGCAGGTATCTCGGGCCGCTTGAACCCGCCAGCCAATCGCCGTTTTCCAACATGGTTATGAAGTCTGTCATTGAACAGAGCGCCTTGGCTAAAATAATACCTTTCAAATACCAATTTAAACTCTATCGGAACCGAAAATCAAGTGGTAAAAGGATTTCCGCCACCCCCGCTTCATCCCAATGCGATCAGGCTGCTTCGAAACGGGGCTTGTGTCCGAAGCGCCCGGTTCGTGGCGAAAAGCAAAGAGTTTCAGAGTTTCCGGACCATGACACTGCCGACGACAGAAGACCGCGATCCCCTCTCAATCGGGCTCTCTCAAAAGGCAGACGAGGAGATACTCTCCATTATGCTCGACCGGCAGGTCGCGGCGCTGACGGCGGCAGGTAAAGCCATTCCACAGATCGCCAAGGCGGCAAATGCTCTGCAAATTGCTGCGTCCAGCGGGGGCAAGATCGGCTATGCGGGAGCGGGAAGCGCGGGTTTGACAGCGATCGCGGATTGTCTTGAATTGCCGGGAACATTCGGTTTCCAGGCTGATCGCATGCGGATTCTCTACGCCGGCGGCGCGGAGAACCTCCTGCACCTGGAAGGTGTCCATGAAGATGACAGTCTTGCCGGAGCTGATGATTTCCGTAAATCCGGACTCGGCAACGGTGATATTCTGATTGGCGTCTCGGCGAGTGGATCGACCCCTTACACACTTGGCACGTTCCGGGCAGCGAAACAGGTCGGTACGGCAACTATCGGCATCGCCAACAATCCAGAAACGCCTCTCTTGTCCGAGGCTGACCACCCTATCTTCCTGCAAACTCCACCTGAAATCATTGCCGGTTCGACGCGGCTCGGCGCGGCCAGCGCGCAAAAGGCTGTGTTGAACATGATCTCGACCCTGGTAGCGCTCAGACTTGGGCATGCCGTCCGTGGTCACATGGTCAATCTCGTCGCGGATAACGACAAGCTCCGCCAGCGCGCTCAGCGTATTTTGCAGGATTTGACCGGATGTGCGCCAGATGCAGCTGCGCAAGCGCTTCAAAGCGCCAACGGCCGCGTGAAGGTTGCGGTTTTGATGTTGCAGGACGGTCTCGACGTGAACGCAGCGGAAAATGTGCTTGCCCTCAATGACGGCAACCTGCGTCCCTTTCTCTAGACTTGGTCGATAAACATCCTGTGCACCAGGATGCGCCGGTTCAGCAGTTTCTGGTTTACTAAAGGCTCAATTGGTTGCATATTGGTATTTAATTTGACTCAAAATGTCCTCCTTGAGGCGCAAATGAGCGGGCTATGACAACCTGTTTCGATATCGGCGGAACCTTCATACGCCATGGTGCGCTCACCAAAGACGGCTTTGTTACCGAAGACGGCCGTCTTGCAACCCCCACAAACGACTGGACGGCGTTCGTGGAGGCCATAGGGAACCGAGCTGGTACGCAGGGAGACCCGATTTCCATTTCGCTGGCTGGAGCGTTTGACGCGCGCAGTGGCGTGGCGGATGTTGCCAATATTCCCTGTCTTCATCGACGGCATGTTCAGGACGAACTTTCCAAGGCTCTGGAAAGACCTGTCGCCCTCATCAACGACGCGAATGCATTCGCTCTTGCCGAAGCGGTCAGCGGAACGGGCCGCGGCAAGGACGTGGTCTTCGGAATAATCCTCGGTTCAGGGGTCGGCGGCGGCCTGGTGGTTGCCGGTAACCTCGTTACGGGTTTTGGCGGCATGGCCGGCGAATGGGGCCATGGTCCCATTGTCGACCCGACAGCTGGCGGCACGATCGAGGGTGTCGGGCACTACACGTGTGGTTGCGGACAGACAGGCTGTGTCGATGCAACAGGTTCGGCAAGAGGGCTGGAACGCATTCACGCCTCGCTTCACGGCAAGACGCTTTCCAGCCGTGCCATTACCGAAGCCTGGCACGCGCATGAGGACAACGCGGCCAGAACGATTGATGTCTATGCGACCCTGGTATCAAGGGCGCTCTCCGTTCTCGTCAACACTCTGGGACCGGACGTAATCCCGGTCAGTGGCGGTCTTTCGAACGACGAAGCTCTTCTGGAGCTGATTGACATCAAAACACGTTCTCTTGTTCTTGCCGACTATTCCGAACCTCTCATTGTCAGGGGCACTTTTGCCGAGAACGGCGGATTGCAGGGTGCGGGAATTCACGCACGCAAGATGTTTGGAGAAAAGGCGTGAAGGCAAATCGCTTGCTTGAAGTTTGCGTCGACACGATCAAGGGCGCCCGGATTGCCGCCGAAAACGGTGCCGACCGGATAGAACTTTGCGCCGCTCTTTCCGAAGGCGGGTTGACGCCCTCAAGTGGTATGATGTCTGCCGCATCCGGTTTGTCAGTGCCGGTCTATGCGATGATCAGACCCCGGTCGGGAGACTTCAGGTATTCGGACGTCGAAAAAGAACTGATGCTCAAGGATATCAGGGCCGCAGAACAAAACGGTATGAAAGGTGTGGTGATCGGGTCCGTAACCGATGCAGACCGGCTGGACACCGCATTTTTGAAACCCGCACTTCAGGGAACGGCACTCAACGCGACGCTTCACCGCGCGTTCGACACTCTTTCTGATTTCAAAACCGCGATTGACGATGCTGTTTCTGTTGGTTTTGAGCGTGTTCTAACCTCCGGACACCAAAACACAGCCGATGAAGGATGCACCGTGATCCGGGAAGCGGTGCGCTACGCGACGGGACGGATCTCGATTATGGCTGGTTCTGGCGTCACCCCAGCAAATGCCGCCCGAATTCTGAAGGAGACAGGCGTTGAGGAATTACACGCCTCCTGTTCCATGCGGCAATGCGCCCTGCCCGCCTCCAGAGAGGTTCAACTCGGGTTCGCTTCAGCGACTGGACAGAAATTGACCGATGCCCGGCTGGTTCGGGCGCTGCGTCAGGCAGTCGATGTTCGATGAAATCGGGTATGGGAAGTAACGCAGTTTACCAACTTCATTGGCTCGGATGTCTTTGTCTCAAAGCACCAACGCCAATCCGGTTGGAAAATTAATCTAAAATTCGAAATTTACGTTACGACAAGATTCTCGATTGCCCGAAAAAGCAATTGCGGCTACCATTATTTTGTATTTGAAAGCCAAATTTTTGCAAATCAACACAGGAACAAACGAATTGCTTAGTTATTTTTAACAGGAGGATATTGGTCACGTCATGGTGAGTTACCTTGAATGACCGGCCAGAAACCACATTTATTTATGAAAAGTTAATGAGATCACCCAAAAATGTGATGTTCATTACACTCAAAACGCAGGTTGTGGTGCGATAATGGCAAAATCGTGACCGCGCAGCGTGGGGCGCACGCTCAGGAGCCTTAACAACTCAGGCAGATAAAGAGTCGAAACAGACCAAATCTGCAAGTGCCTCAAGCGCGGTAGAACTAGTTGTATTAGCCTTGGGAGGCGAACATGCAACGGAATACCAAAGCAGGAACTTTTGCGCTGGGTCTCATCCTCGCATTGGCGAGTAGCGCAGGTGCCGAACAACTTCCGCAGGAAACAATTACGTTGCCTGAGGATCGTCTCGCTGTGACGGTTGCTTCGGCGTCGGTGGACCAAACGGATCCACTGGAGAGCGAACTCACCATATGGGTCGGTGAGATCGAACTCGATGGACGCAGCGCCGTCTGGGTTGAGTTGATCGATTCCTATGGGGAAGTGATCTACGATTCTGAAGTGAGCAACAATGAAACGCATCTTCTGCCCGATGGCCGGGCTGTCGTGGTGCGCTCAATGGATCAGGAAACTGTCGTTGCCGGCAAAGACGAGTCCCGGCTTACCACCGAGGGTGCACTTATGGTGACACGCCGGGTCGTTAACGACGGTGCTGAAGCAACGACTGTCGAGCTGATCGAAACCGAAAGCGAGCCGGTCAAGCGCGGGACGATGTTGCAGGTTGCCGATTTCGGACAGTCTGTTTGGGAGAAGGTAGTCGCCTTTTTCGATGCAGCGAGAAATCGGGTTGAAATCGCCTGGAACTGGCTTGTCGATACGCTGCAGGCCTGATTGTAATTAAATACAGGTATTGTTTTTGATCATGTTGCCGGGCCCGCTTGCACAGCGGGTCCGGTTTTCTTTGTCGCAGTCGATTTTCAAACAATGCGCGCTAGTTTCCAGTCGAAACATGTGCCAGGTCAGCCGGCCGGTTTTCGATCGGCCTAACCCGCGCCGACAACGTGTCCCGATGGTTTGGACAAAATAATTTATTAAATTCATCAGCCTGCGTGATCCGCGCTGTTTTCTCTGCCGTATTTGCCTGAGAATACGAAGAAAATCCCGACTGGCCGCATGTCCTTGCGGACTGCCCAGAATCATAAAAAGGATTGAACATGCGGATTGCCGTCATCGGCTCCGGGATCTCCGGAAACAGTGTAGCTTGGGCCCTCAACGAACATCACGATGTGGTCTTGTACGAAAAAAGGCCTCGCGCTGGCGGACACAGCGCCACAGCCGACATTGACTACGACGGAGCCCATGTTTCAGTCGACACCGGGTTCATTGTTTACAACGAAAGAAATTACCCGAATTTTACCGCACTGCTCAATCACTTGAACGTTCCGACCGAAGCAAGCGATATGAGCTTTGCCCTGTCTGCTGACAATGGCAGCCTGGAGTGGTCGGGCGACTCGATCAACACTGTCTTCGCTCAGCGATCCAACTTGGTGTCACCGCGTTTCCTGTTCATGCTGCGCGACATGTTTCGCTTCAACAAACGTGCGGTTGTCGACCTTCACGCAGGCAAGCTGACCGGCGAAACACTTGGCGGATATCTTGAAAAGAACCGCTACTCGCAAGGCTTCATCAACGACTATCTGCTTGCAATGGGAGCCGCAATCTGGTCGACGCCGATCAACGAAATGCGCGACTATCCGGCGGAAAGCTTTGTGGCATTTTTCGAGAACCACAGGCTGCTCTCATTCGAGCCAACATTGTGGCGTACGATCTCCGGCGGCAGCAGGAACTACGTGAACCGGTTGCTGGCCCCGCTAGCCGGCAAGATCAGGCTTGCGACGCCTGTCGTTGAAATACTTCGCCAGGGTGGAAAGGTCCACGTGAAGGACGAGACCGGCAACACGGATGTGTTCGATCAGGTCGTGCTTGCTAGCCACACTGATCAAAGCCTTGACATGCTTGGCGACCCAAGCCCTGCAGAGCGGGATATCCTTGGTTCGATCCGCTATCGTCCCAACGAAGTGTTCCTGCACAGAGACGAAAGCCTGATGCCGAAGCGCAAGAAAATATGGTCTTCATGGAATTACATGTCTGACCGGGAGGCCGGAGAGACGCAGGATGTGACCGTAAGTTATTGGATGAACCGCCTGCAAAACATCGATCGCAGCAAACCGGTCTTTGTCACGCTCAATCCTTTCAAAGCGCCTGACGAAGACAAGACCTTCGCAAAATACGTTTACGATCACCCGCAGTTTGACGCAGGTGCGCTGAGTGCCAAACAGAGGCTCGCGGACATACAGGGTGTCAACAACACCTGGTTCTGCGGTGCATGGAATGGTCACGGTTTCCACGAAGATGGTCTTGCCTCGGGCTTGTCTGTTGCCAGACGCCTTGGTGCGCGTCTTCCATGGGAGGCGACATCGGGTTCGACCGACTTTCTGGAAGCGGCTGAATGACAAAAGAGCGCATGAATACACTCAGCGGAAACGGTCCACCCCCCAGGGATCCGGCGTCGCTTTATTCCGGCAAAGTCATGCATCACCGCATGAAACCGACCGAACACAGGTTCAGTTATTCCGTGTTTTCGTTGCTGATCGATCTGGACCAGCTCGAGGCCGCCGGAAGGCAAAGCCGCTTCTTTTCGATGAACCGTTTCAATCTTCTTTCGTTTCATGAACGCGATCACGGTGCGCGTGACGGGTCAAGCCTGAGGCGTTACGTGGAGAAGCTGCTGCGGAAACAGTCGATAGCAAGTCCTTCTAGAATTCTACTCCTGGCCTATCCCAGGCTGCTTGGATACGGGTTCAATCCGCTGAGCGTCTACTATGCTTACGATGAAGACGAGCGGCTGACAGCAATCGTCTACGAAGTGCGCAACACGTTCGGAGGAATTCACACTTATACTTTGCCGCTTGAACCCGGACAGCTGAGCGACGCGGGTGTTCGGCAGGATCAGAGCAAGGAATTCTACGTTTCGCCATTCGTGAGCATGGAACAGCATTATCACTTCAGAATGCTGCCACCGGGAAAGGCCGTAAGGGTGCGCATACTGGAGAAAGATCCCGAGGGTCCTCTCCTATCCGCGACGTTTTCAGGAAACAGTGTGCCGCTTACTTCGCGATCCCTGGTTGCAGAATGTGCCCGCGTACCATTCCTCACGGCAAAGGTCATTTTGGCAATCCATTGGGAAGCCTTTAAAATTTGGCTCAAGCGTGTACCATTTCACCCACGACCGGACGGACGTGCAAAGCGGGATCGGCTGGAAAACCAGCCCATGACGCTCGCCTCAGATAAATGAAATTCCAAGAGGTTTTGCCATGAGTGAACCTGTTGTCCTCACCAAAGACAATCTGCGCAAAGAGTTGAAGGGTGCACCCCGCCTTGCCCGAATGGCCGCAAGCCTGGCAATCAGGATCCGGTACGGCGAACTGGAGATAAGTTTCCCGGACGGTCGACGCTTTTGCATTCACGGGCGTGAAGCCGGCCCCCATGGTGTGCTCGACATTCATGACTGGCGGTTTTTCCGCATGGTCGTGAAAGCCGGTGACGTCGGCGTCGGTGAAGCCTTCATGGCCGGCTATTGGTCTTCACCGGATGTCACGACGTTCCTGGAAGTGTTCTGCATCAATCAGGAATCTACCTTGGAAGCGATCCAGGGACGCCCGCTGACACGCATTCTCATGTCTGTTCGCCATTGGCTGAATTCTAACACGCGCCGAGGTTCGAAAAGGAACATTTCAGCGCATTACGATCTTGGAAATGCGTTCTACAAGGAATGGCTCGACCCGTCGATGACCTACTCCTCTGCGATCTATAGCAACGAAACCAACGATCTGGAGCAGGCGCAGACTGAAAAATATGCGTCCTTGGTAAGGCAGACCAACATCAATCCGGATCATTCCATCCTGGAAATCGGGTGCGGATGGGGTGGTTTTGCGGAACATGTCGCCAAGACTGTCGGTGCGCATGTGCGCGCTCTGACCATTTCCCGGGAGCAGTTCGACTATGCGAGCGAGCGCATCTTCAAAGCCGGTCTCAACGAAAAAGTTGACGTGGTGTTCCAGGACTACCGGGACGAAAAAGGCGTTTTCGACAGAATTGCCTCGATCGAAATGTTTGAAGCCGTGGGTGAAAAATACTGGCCGACCTATTTCGAGCAATTGTCCAAGTGCCTGAAACCCGGTGGCAAGGCCGGGCTTCAGATCATCACGATCCAGGACCAGATGTTCGACGACTACCGGCGCGGCACGGACTTCATTCAGCGCTACATCTTTCCCGGCGGCATGCTGCCACCGCCAGGCAGACTTGTGGAGATCGGCAAATCACTCGGTCTCGATCTGGCGGAGCAAAAAATCTTCGGACAGGACTACGCCCGCACCCTCGCGGAGTGGCGGCAAAGGTTCCGTCAGGCCTGGCCGCAGATCAGCCCCCTGGGCTTCGACGAACGGTTCAAGAGACTTTGGGAATTCTACTTACATTATTGTGAGGCCGGTTTTCGCGCCGGCAACATTGATGTGCGCCAGATGGTCTACGTGAAGGCGTCCTGAAGCCAAAACGAGCAAGCAAATGGAAAAGGCCGGTTTTACCGGCCTTTATTTTTTGTTCCATCCAGTGGTTCTGCCGAGCAACGCAAAATAGACTCGATAAGGCAGCAGCCTCAGAGCTTTCAGTTGCCGAACAAAGGGTTTCGGGAAGGCTATCTCAAACTTCTTCGGATGCGACAGACCCTGGACGATTTCATTTGCGGCCACTCCGGTCGAGATAAGATGCGGCATCGGGAACGGATTGGACTGCGTCGCGGGCGTGTCCACGAATCCTGGATTGATCAGTTGTATGCGAATACCGGCTCGATCCAGATCGAACTTGAGCGATTCAGCCATATTGATAAGGCCGGCCTTGGACGCACCATAGGCAGCTGATGTCGGAAGCCCACCGTAACCGGCAACGGAAGACACGATCGCAATTTGCCCCCTGCCCCTGGCTTTCATATCGGCAATTGCCGGCAAAACGACATTGACAGTGCCCATCAGGTTGACGTCGAAACTGGTGCGAAATGCATCCACGTCCGCTTCAAGTCCATCTTGTGGAAGATAGATACCGGCATTAGCGACCAGCAGGCTGATGCCACCAAGTTGTTGCGAGATCGCGTTGCAGTGCTCCGCCATTAACTGCGTGTCGCTCACGTCGCCCGGAAAGGGTATGATTTCGCCTGAGAAAGGCTGCGCCTTGCTGCTAAGATCTTCGAGCGCCTCGGCAGACCGCGCAGTCACAGCGACGCGCCAGCCATGCCTGGCAAGTTCAAGAGAAAGCGCATGTCCGATACCTGAACTGGCGCCGGTAACCCAGGCGGCTCCATCCGAAGGGCGGGCAATGTATTGGTTTTTGGGCAATATTGTCTCCTTGGCCTTTGACGTGTTTACGCAAAAGCCAGGGAGAGCAGATTTGTATTCAGCGCATAAAAGGTGCGAACCAGCGGCCAACCGGACCGGTCAGTTCGAGGCGACCGGCCGTAACCGCAAAGCAAATGCAGTCTTCGCCCTCATCGGCAATCGGCTTATGGTCAACGTCTCCATCGGCGAACGCGACATCGCCTGAGACGTAATGACCGTCGTCATCACGGAAACCGCCTTGCAGCACGAGGGTCAGCTCGGTTCCATGATGTGTGTGAGACGGCATTGCCCTGCCTGCCCGCACCCAAAGAAGACTTGTTGCGCACCCGTCAATTTCACCAAGCTTGCATTCTTTCACACCCGGCAAGAGTGTTTTCCACGGAAGACCGTCCATCGTGTCGCCCACGATCGAATGCAATGACAGCGGCAGTTTCGGGTCTGATTCTGCTGGTGGAGCGTTATCGTTTGAAAATGGCGCGTCATCGGAAAAAATAGCCGACAGTGCGCTATCCCGGTCGTTAATGGCAACCGGATCAGCGTCACTCAAACTCACGCCACCTAAGCTCTCCAGAGATGATACATATCCCCGGTTCTGGTCACTCAGTTCCAGATGCGCTCCAACCAGCGCTTGAGCCGGGTATGACAGAGTCCCGGCCGCGTATCCAGCCAGCAACTCATCCATTCCGGTGACATTCTTTTCCATTACTGCTCTCATCAAACTCCAAGCACCTAAATTACTTTATCGCGGGTACGCAGTGCAATGTTCTCCGGATCATTGTGTACCCTAAAAATATTCTAATTTAAAATTTCATCTAGGGGTTTTGGAGAACAACTCCATGCTCACTTTCAATCGTTTAGCAGAAAATCCATCGGAAAATGTAAACGGCAGCTGGCATTCGCTAATCCAGCGCTTAAATTGCAAACTTGATCCGGGGTGCTGCTGCCATTAGCGTCCGGGACTCATCACTCTCCATCTGGCCAAGCCCAACACACGGCCAGATCAGCCAGGATTAGAACAATGACTGTGTCCGCTTCTGTTGTCGACGCGATTGGCAACACACCGCTGATCCGCCTGAAGGCCCTTTCTGAAGAAACCGGCTGCGAGATCCTCGGTAAAGCTGAATTCATGAATCCGGGGCAGAGTGTTAAAGACCGGCCGGCGCGGCAAATGATCCTGGAGGCAGAGGCGCGAGGCGATCTGAAACCGGGCGGTGTTATCGTCGAGGGTACCGCCGGGAATACGGGCATAGGCATCGCGCTTGTCGCGAGCGCCAGGGGCTACCGGACAGTTATCGTGATCCCCGAAACGCAAAGTCAGGAAAAGAAGGACATGCTGCGGCTTTGCGGTGCGGAGCTGGTTGAGGTTCCCGCGAAGCCCTTCAGGGACCCAAACAACTATCAGCATGTTGCACGGCGTCTTGCTGCCGAAATGGCGAAGACAGAACCAAACGGCGTCATCTTCGCGGATCAGTGGAATAATCTCGACAACCGCAAGGCACACTATCTGACAACGGGCCCGGAAATCATGGCGCAAACCGGCGGCAGGGTCGATGCGTTTATCTGTGCCGTCGGTTCCGGCGGCACGATCGCCGGCGTCTCCCAGTATCTTCAGGAAAACAAGCCCGGCATTGTCATCGGCTGTGCGGATCCGCGCGGAGCGGCGATGCAGTCCCTGTTCACCACCGGAGAGGCCGTGGCATCCGAAGGTGGATCGATTTCGGAAGGTATCGGGCTCGGACGGAAGACCGTGATCGTTGAGGACGTCAAGGTGGATCACGCCTACACGATCGCCGACGAGGACGCCCTTCCCATTGTTTTCGATCTCGCTGAAAAAGAAGGCCTGCTCCTTGGCGGCTCATCAGCGATCAACCTTGCAGGAGCGCGGCGCCTGGCAAAGGAAATCGGTCCCGGCAAAACGATTGTCACCATCCTGTGCGATCACGGGACACGGTATCAGTCCAAGCTGTACAATCCTGACTTTCTGCGGTCGAAGAACCTCCCAGTCCCCGACTGGCTGGAGCGCACCGTTGATATTCAGCCTCCGTTTGAATGACCGGATTGAGCTTGGCTTGACCAAAAATGGGGCAAGACGACCCAACCCTGGCAAAAGATGACGCCGCTGCAAAGGAGGTGATCCAGGACGCCGTAACTGATGTCGGCATTCTCGACATCATGGCCAACAACCTGGGCCTCGTCGCGACATTCGTCGCCTTCATGTATTTCACGGCCGGAATTTGCTCTGTGCGCGAAGTCATGAACTCACGCACCTCACAAGGGTCCGTTGCCTGGCTCCTGTCGCTGTTCTTTCTCCCCTATCTAACGGTTCCGCTCTATTTCGTTTTCGGGTGGAGGTCGTTTGCGGATTACGCCAAGATCCAAGCCTCGCTTGGGCGCGCCGAACGTGCGCGCCGTGCCGACGAACTCGGGCTTACGGATCATGAGGAAACGCGAGACTGGCCAGTCCTGACACGGGTTGCGGGCGTCCCGTTTCTTGCGGGCAATACCGCAGAACTGCTCATCGATGGTGACGCTACATTCTCCGCAATCAAACAGGCAATAGCGCGTGCGGAACATGTGATCTTCTTTCAGTTCTTCGCAATCCACGACGACGCGCTTGGGCGGGAAATGGCAGATGCGCTCATCGCGAGGGCTCATGACGGTCTAAAGGTCCATTTTCTTTATGACGACGTTGGCAGCCACTCGCTTTCGAATGTTTATATCGCGCGGTTGAAAGAAGCCGGTGTTGAGGTTTGCGGCTTCAATGAGAATCATAAGTTCCTCAGACTGTTGGGGCCGATGCGGCTGAATTACCGCAATCATCGAAAACTGGTTGTCACCGATTTTCGTGAAGCGTTTGTCGGCGGCCACAATGTTGCCGACCAATATGTCGGGCGCGACAAATGGTTCGGAAGATGGCGCGACACCCATGTCAAAGTTGAAGGCCCGGCGGCGGTTGCGTGCGCACTTTCCTTTGTCGAGGACTGGCTCTGGGCAAGTGGCGAGCGTATTGAGTTGCCTCAGGTCCGGGACATTCCCATGCCAGGGGACGAATCCGTTCTCGTCATGCCGACCGGCCCGGCGGATAAACTGGAAGAATGTGCGATTGCCTTTGTTGAAGCTGCTGCGCGTGCGAAGGAACGGCTTTGGATTACGACACCTTATCTCGTGCCGTCACTGGATGTTCAGACCGCTCTGGCTGCTGCCTCGATGCGGGGCGTCGATGTTCGCATCTTACTGCCGGAAAAACGAGATCACTGGACCGTATGGCTTGCCAGTCACGCTTATGAAGACACGCTGGTACAACGCGGGGTCAAGGTTTATCGTTACACAGACGGTTTCCTGCATCAAAAGGTAACCCTGCTGGACAACGATCTGGTGTCGATCGGAACAGTCAATTTCGACAACCGCTCTTTCCAGATCAATTTCGAGCTTACCTTGTGGTTTACCCATGAACGCATGATCGGCAACGTGGAAGCGATGCTGGAGAACGACTTTGAAAACGCAAAGCTCACCTGGCCCGATGCATTTCGCTCCCGCAGTTATGTTTTCCGCGTCTTTGCACAAGGTGCCCGGTTGCTCTCTCCAATCCTTTGAGCAGGCGCATCTAATCGGAGATTCTACAAGGACGCTAAAAAGCAGCAAACTGATTTAAATCTATTTTAACGTGCATTTTTCATGTTCGCACTACAGTGTTTTTCAGTGAGGCTTTCATGAAGTTTGTTCTTAGTTTGATCTTTATTTTTGCGGCGGGTCCCGGACTGTTTCTTATGGACGGGTCGATCATCAAGGACTTTAAGCTGCAGTCTGAGACACTGTCTTACGCCAACATCCCAACGTCTGAGCGAAGATGCCGCACACGGGTTTTTGTGTTCCAGTCCTGCAATTATAAATATGTTCAACAACAAGAAGAACAAAAACAATCCTATTTCTTCTTTGCGCTGGGAGCTCCGGAAACGCTGGTCCTTTTGCGTGGAAATGCCTCCGGTGAACTCACATCGTCCGTGGGACAGGACTATCTTTGGAACAGGATTCTGACGATCTTTCTCTGCATGGGAATTGTTGTCTGGGCCATCGCTCAAGGTATGTTGCAGCGGCGGGCTCAAGCAGCCCCTCGAAAGCTTCAGCACCCTGTGACACAGCGACATGCAGTGCCATCTACAATGCCGCGTCAGGCGCCACCGCCCGCAATGCCGCGTCGAGCGCCAACGTCCCACTCTGGACGTGTGGACAGAGGCGTAACTTTCGGAAAGCGCCGATAGGTTTCTGCTCGTTTCCTGATGTGACAATGTCGTTTATCGGTGCATAGTGTTGCACTGGGCATTTCGGTTCGCACCGCGTTGGTTTTTAGGCCGCTATGCTGGCAACAAGGCTGAAGCCACCATGAACCGTCTTCGCTTCGCTTCTGCGTGGGTGTTCGCAGCCGTTACGGGCACTTCCAACTTGAGCCTGCTCGTCGCCCGGGCAACGCTTCAATCGAGGTCGTAACACAATGGATTATCAGGTCGCAATTATCGGTGCCGGTCCGGCGGGTCTGGCTGCTGCATTGACTTTGTCGCGCTCGCTGATGCGTTCGGTGGTCGTCGATTCAGCGCAGCCTGCGAGAAACGCATCCTCGCCTTTTGTTGCGGCGCTTCCCGGTCTGGAAAAAACATCGCCTTCCGAGCTGCGCGAGACTGTAAGGCGAGACATCCTTTCCTATCCCTATGCTGAGTTCCTGGAAAGCGAAGTCACAGGTATTCGACGACTGCAAGAGGGCTTCGAGGTGTTGATAGGCGAAGAGCAAAAGCTGCAGGCAGGCGTTGTATTGCTCGCAACGGGAATGCGAGATCTATTGCCGCCGCTTAAAGGCTTGAGCGCTTGCTGGGGTCACACCATCATTAATTGTCCGTTTTGCCACGGCATTGAATGGCAGAGCAGACGTTGGGGCATCTATGCACATCGGCCGGAAGTCGTTGACGCTGCAGAAATCTACCGCAACTGGACAAGTCAGCTCATCTATTTTCTTGGTTCAACAGCGTCACCAACCGCCGCGCGCCGACAGACACTTTCAAAACTTTGCAGTGCCGTGGAAGACAGCCTTCCCGTGCGGGTTCATCATGAAGATGGCGCAATAACCCATGCGGAAATGCCGGACGGTCGCCTGATAGAACTTGATTGCCTTTTGGTTTATCCACATCAGACTCAGTGCGACCTGATGTCGGGACTGAACCTGTCTCTTACTGACGCCGGTTACATTGAAGTCGATGAAGGGTTTCGAACGTCCGAAGCAGGTATTTATGCCGCCGGAGATTTGACTTATCCGGGGCATCAGAACACTCCGACTGCATTTCACATGGGCAATATGGCAGCCGCGACGATTGTTATGGACAATTGTTTCAAGACCTAGTCTTGTCTCAGAAAATGTGGTCCCGATCGCTCGTCACTATGGCGGGTCTTCGAGAGTTTAGCCGCACCCCAAAGTGTTTCCGTCAAAAGGACCAAAATATGAGCACACCTTTGTTTCGCGATGATGCCTATCTTCGAACATGCGATGCGGAGGTTGCAGGCGTAAACGATCGGGACGGCATCATACTGGACCGAACCGTTTTTTACGCAACGGGCGGAGGCCAACCCGGTGACAGCGGATATCTTGAGCTGGAAGACGGCAGCCGGATCGAGATCACCACAACCGTTTATGACGAAGACAAATCGTCAATTGTTCATGTTCCGGCAGAGGGCCAAACACCTCCTTCGGCAGGCACGCGCTTGACCGCTCACATAGACTGGGCGAGACGCTACCGGTTGATGCGGGTTCATACAGCCTTGCATCTGCTTTCTGTTGCGCTGCCTTTTCCGGTCACAGGGGGGCAGATTGGAGACGCTGAGGGCCGTCTGGATTTCGACATGGGCGAAGAAACGGTCGACAAGGAAGCCCTTATAGGCAAACTCAATTCACTGGCTGCAGGCGATCACGAAGTGACCACGGAATGGATCACGGATGCGGAACTCGATGCAAAACCCGATCTGGTCAAAACCATGTCCGTCAAACCTCCGCGCGGATCCGGGCGCGTTCGTCTGGTCAGAATCGGCGGCAATGTCGACCTTCAACCTTGCGGTGGCACACACGTCTCCAGAACTTCCGAAATTGGCGAACTTGCGCTTGGCAAAATCGAAAAGAAGGGCAAACAGAACAGGCGTGTACGCATCCGTCTTGTTGACTGACGATTACTGGAGACATTGCCTTGATCCTGAATGGAAGCTGTCACTGCAGATCGGTTGAATTCCGTGTAGAGAGCAAATGCCCCTACCCCTACATGCGCTGTTACTGTTCCATATGCAGGAAAATAGGTGGCAGCGGCGGATACGCTGTCAACCTCATGGCTGATGCAAATACTCTTGAAGTCATTGGCTCCGAAAACAAGGCACACTACAACGCCCTGATAGACGGGAAATCCAGCCCCGCTGAAAGGCATTTCTGCTCTCAATGCGGAGCGCATTTGTGGCTTTGGGATCCGCGCTGGCCGGAACTCGTACACCCGCATGCCGGCGCAATCGACACGCCCTTGCCAAGCGCCCCGGAAACCGTCCATATCATGCTGGACTTCAAGGCTGACTGGGTTTCCGTACCCGACGGGCCAGGCCATGTTCATTTTCGGCGTTATCCGGATTTGTCCATCGAAAACTGGCACAAGTCCAAAGGGCTTTATGAGACATAAGGAACTGCCATGACCGACCATCCTCTCGTCAGCACCCAGTGGCTGGCCGATCATCTCCAGTCTCCGGACCTTGCCATCATCAATGCCTGGATGCCGCCCGTAACCCATCCGGACGCGCCGCCCGTCTATCCGCACGCCCATGTTCCTGGTGCCGTATTTTTCGACGTGAACGAAATCTGCGACAAGACCTCCGATCTTCCGCACATGTTGCCTGCCCCGCACGTCTTTTCTTCAGCCATGCGCAAACTCGGGATCGGCGATGGTCAAACGGTCGTTGTGTATGACGATTTTGGTTTCTATTCCGCGCCCCGTGTCTGGTGGACCCTGCGGACGATGGGCGCAGAACGCGTCTTTGTTCTGGATGGAGGCTTTCCGAAATGGCGTGCTGAAAACCGTCCGGTGACCGATGATCAGCCCCGCATCGTGCAAAGCCATTTCAGTGCGCGACTGAACCACGGTGCCGTTGCTGATCTTTCCCAAATGAAAAAGAGCATTCAGTCAGGCGACCGCCAGATCCTGGATGCAAGGTCCGCAGACCGCTTTGCGGGGACAGCCCCCGAACCGCGCGCTGGGCTGCGCACCGGGCATATGCCGACGGCGTTCAACATGCCTTTCACGCAGTTGCTCAACGAAGACGGCACATTCCGGCAACGCGAAGAACTGAAGGAACTGTATCAGGCTGCAGGCATAGATTTACAAAAGCCGGTCACCACGACATGCGGTTCCGGTGTTACGGCCGCGATCCTGACACTTGGTCTGACTGTTCTTGGAGCGCGAGACCTTGCTCTCTATGACGGATCCTGGAGCGAATGGGGCGGAAGGGAAGACACGGACATTGTCGCGGATGACGCCTAACCTCCACTAAGGAGGAGGCATGGGCAGTCTTGCCGATCGGTCCTTAACCGGATCCGTGAAAATCGAGAGACCAATTGAGCGTTGAAGGGAGCGGTGTCCAAATACCGGTCCGAACACCCGCCAGCCGCAACATGCGCGCTGTCCAGGTGTTGCACCCCACAAGGGCGTTGAACCCGCCTTTTGCCGGAAAAAAGATATCGTGTGCATCATAGGATGCGTCCTTGATTGCGCGTGGAAGATCCGATTCATCAATCTGGAAACTATCCTGTACGCCCTCCAGCAAACTCTGAAATTCTTCCGAGTTGAGTTCCAGTGCCCGCACGTTTTCTTGCTCGAAGGGGATCGTCCCAGACCTACGAACATGCATGACCGACCGATCCCAGGTGAGTGCATCGAAAACCGGTCCCGGCTTCAAATCGGCCCAGGTCGGTGTTTCCAGATAAAACGAGCGACCGCCCCAACCGACAACAACCCAAAAAACACCCGGATAATCCAGTTCCAGTCCTTCAGCACTCACAAATGACAGTGCTTTCAGAACGTCTGGATCAGCTGGCAGCGCGATGTCGGTATGGATAGGATTTGACAAGACGAGGATCTGCCGCGTTTCAGTATCGTCAGGCCCCTGAATATCAGATGAGACAGAAATGGGCCCCGGGATCGCTATCCCAAGGCCCACTGCAAGACTTGCTCCTATTACGATCAGCACGCTACCCAACAACAGTTTTCGGGCGATGCCGATCAGCACTTTCAACGCAAACAGATCAGTGATGCAGGATCTGGCTGAGGAACAGCTTCGTGCGCTCGTGTTGCGGATTGACGAAGAAGTCTTCCGGTTCGTTCTGTTCAACGATCTGGCCGGCGTCCATGAAGATGACGCGATTGGCAACCTTGCGGGCAAAACCCATTTCGTGGGTCACGCACAGCATGGTCATGCCTTCTTCGGCAAGGCCGACCATAACGTCGAGAACTTCCTTGATCATTTCAGGGTCAAGCGCAGACGTCGGCTCATCGAAAAGCATGATTTTCGGGTTCATGCACAGCGAACGCGCAATGGCCACACGTTGCTGCTGCCCCCCGGAGAGCTGACCGGGATATTTCAATGCCTGCTCGGGAATTTTGACGCGCTCAAGATACTGCATGGCAATATCCTCAGCTTCCTTCTTCGGCATCTTGCGAACCCAAATCGGAGCGAGCGTGCAATTCTCCAGGATGGTCAGATGCGGGAACAGGTTGAAATGCTGAAAGCACATGCCGACTTCGCGCCGGATTTCGTCAATTTTCTTCAGGTCGTTGGTCAGCTCGATGCCATCAACCAGGATCTGGCCCGCCTGGTGTTCCTCCAAACGGTTGATGCAGCGGATCATCGTGGACTTGCCCGAGCCTGAGGGTCCGCAGATAACGATGCGCTCACCACGCATCACCTTCAGATTGATATCGCGCAGAACATGAAAGTCGCCATACCACTTGTTCATATTGTTGATTTCAATCGCCACATCCGTGTCGGAAATCGTCATCTTTGAGCGATCGGCAGCGAGCTCGTCCGCGTTTACAGCATTCTCGGTCATGAGGTCTTACTCCAGAAGGTCTTTCGACCGGGGCGCTGCGCCTGAACCGCGCGCCCCGGGGTTCACTCTTTAGCGTTTGTGTCCGGTATGCAGCTTGTTTTCCATGAATATGGAGTATCGTGACATGCCGAAACAGAAGACAAAGAACACGATTGCCGCAAACAGGTATCCTGTGTGCCCCTGGCTTGGTGTGGACCAGGTTGGGTCGGTAAAGGACGATTGGATCTGCCCGAGCAGATCGAACATTCCCACGATCAGAACCAGCGTCGTATCCTTGAACAAGCCGATGAAGGTGTTGACGATCCCCGGGATCACGAGTTTCAAGGCTTGCGGCAGGATGATGAGATACATCATCGGCCAGAACCTCAGGCCCAAGGCCATTGCGCCCTCGTACTGCCCCTTCGGAATTGCCTGCAAACCGCCGCGCACGACTTCCGCCATGTAAGCCGCAGAGAACAGTGTCACCCCGATCAGAACCCTCAGGAGCTTGTCGAACGTCACGCCTTCCGGAAGGAACAACGGCAACATCACCGAAGACATGAACAGCACGGTGATCAACGGAACGCCGCGCCAGAATTCGATGAAGATGATCGAAACCAGTTTGATGATCGGCATCTGTGAGCGCCGGCCGAGTGCCAGTGCGATGCCCAAGGGGAGCGAGGCAACGATACCCGTGACCGCAATCACCAACGTCACCAGTAGACCACCCCAGACCGCCGTCTCGACAATTGGCAGGATGACAGTGCCGCCGATGACAAGACCGGTCAGCAGGAAGTAGGAAACAATCGGGAAAACGACCAGAAACAGGATCGCATTTGTGCGCTTGTAGGGCGCGCTCGGGATCGCAAGTGGGATCAGGAGCAACGCAAACAGCGCGTAGACGATATCCACACGCCACGTTTCGGCAGAAGGATACCGTCCATAGATGAACTGCGGGAAATATGCTTCAACATACGCCCAGCACGCACCGCCGTGACCACCATCCTGAGGCAGGCAGGCTTCCCGGTTTTCGCCGGTCCATATAGCATCAATGAACGCGAACTGGATAAATGGTGCAATCATCCAGTACGCAATCAGGACACCGATTACGGTCAGGATGGTGTTGCCAATCGACGAAAACAGGTTTTTGCGCATCCAGCCGATAGCACCGGTGGTCGACACCGGCGCCGGCAAGGTCGGCGCTTCTTCCGTTCTTATCTGGAACATCTGAGAATTTGCCATCTTGTGCGCTCCTTATCTTTCCACGAGCGCCATGCGCTGGTTGTACCAGTTCATGAAGGCCGATGTGAGCAGACTGAGCGACAGATAAACCGCCATCCAGATGCCGATAATCTCGATTGCCTGACCGGTCTGGTTCAAAACCGTACCGCCGACGGATACGAGATCAGGGAAGGCAATAGCGACTGCAAGCGACGAATTCTTCGTCAAGTTCAAGTACTGACTTGTGAGCGGTGGAATGATCACCCGCATTGCCTGAGGGATGATGACCAGGCGCAGTGTCGGACCTTGGCGAATTCCGAGAGCGTGAGCGGCCTCGGTCTGACCATGGCTCACGGCCTGGATTCCCGCCCGGACGATTTCCGCGATGAAAGCAGCCGTGTAAATCGCAAGGGCTGCCGTCAGCGCCAGAAACTCAGGTATCAGGTTGAAGCCGACACCGAGCTCAAAACCCTGCCTCAGCCGCGGGCCGGTCTCGACAAAATTCGGGTGCTCGAGCTGTATTGGCATACCGGTCGCCAGATAAGTGATCAGCGGCAATCCAATGATCAAACCGACCGCCGTCCAGAAAACCGGGAATTGCTGACCCGTGTTTTCCTGGCGTTTGCGCGCCCACCTTGAGACCGCAACCGTTGCGACAATAGCGATTATGAGGGCATAGCCAATGAATTCGGCACCAGGTTCCCAAATCGGCTTGGGTCCGCGCAAACCGGCGATGTTCAAATGGAACGTGTCGAACAAGGACCATTTTTCGCGTTTGCCGGGCACCGCACGAAGCACCGCGAAATACCAGAAGAAAATCTGGAGAAGAAGCGGAACGTTGCGGATCAGCTCTACATAGCAGTATGCGAGGCGGCTTATGACCCAATTGTTCGAAAGTCTTGCGATCCCGACAACAAAGCCAATGATCGTCGCGCAAAAAATACCGACGACAGCAACGAGAACCGTGTTCAGAAAGCCTACAAATATCGCCTGACCGTAACTGGAGGTTTCCGTATATGGTACAAGCGACTGAATAATGCCAAAGCCGGCAGTATTCTCAAGAAACCCCCAACCTGAGGCAATGTTTTGCCGTTCCAGGTTGGCGATAGTGTTCGTCACGATGATGTATCCGAAAGTCAGCAGCAACACCACCAGTAGCATCTGGTAGAAATAACCGCGGACTTTTGGATCGTTCATCAGCGAAGCACGCGCCGGCGCCCCCGCCGAGTCCTGCTCCATTACTGACATAGAACCTCGCCCAAGTTCACGGAAAGAGCCCGGCTCGAAGCCTCTCCTCTTCCCCGTCTTATCTGCTTCTGCAACACGCTGTCGCGCGCTCCCCAATCGGCTTATGAAGCAGTTTGTTCCCCCACGCGTTTCCCGGTTGTCCGGTCTTTTATGCGCGGCTTTTATTGAGGGTTCCGGCAAGTCTGCCGGAACCCCTTTTCCTCATAAGAAATGAGGATTAACGGATCGGCGGAGCGTAAAGGAAACCACCGTCGCTCCAAAGAGCGTTCACGCCGCGGGAGATGCCGAGCGGAGTGTCCGGACCAACGTTGGCATTGAAGGACTCTTCGTAGTTACCAACGTTCTTGATGACGTTATACGCCCAGTCGTTCGACAGGCCGATGCCTTCGCCGAACGCACCTTCAACGCCAAGCATGCGCTTGATCGAAGGATTGTCGGAAGACTTCATTTCATCAACGTTCGCGGAAGTCACGCCAAGTTCTTCAGCGTTGATCATGGCGTTAAGCGTCCACTTGGCGACGTTGAACCACTCATCATCACCCTGGCGGACAACCGGACCAAGTGGCTCTTTGGAAATGATTTCCGGCAGAACCATGTGATCGCCCGGGTTTGTGAGCTTCAGACGCTGAGCGTAAAGACCAGAGGCGTCTGTTGTGTAGACGTCACAACGGCCCGCATCGTAAGCAGCAACAACCTCGTCAGCTTTTTCAAAAGCGACGATTTCGTACGGCATGTTGTTCGCCCGGAAGTAGTCGGCAACGTTCAGCTCGGTGGTTGTACCGGTGTTCGTGCAGACTGAAGCGCCAGACAGCTCAAGTGCGGACGTAACGCCCAGGTCCTTGCGAACCATGAAGCCCTGACCGTCGTAGTAGTTGACGCCAGCGAAGTTCAGACCAAGCTGGGTGTCGCGAGACATCGTCCAGGTTGTGTTGCGGGACAGAACGTCCACTTCGCCGGACTGCAGCGCTGTGAAGCGCTCTTTAGCGGACAGCGGAGTGAATTTAACAGCCGACGCATCACCGAACACCGCAGCAGCCATTGCGCGGCAAAGATCAACGTCGAGACCGGTCCAGTTCCCCTGTGCATCCGGATTGGAGAAACCCGGGAGACCCTGGCTCACCCCACACTGAATGAAGCCTTTTGCCTTGACATCTTCCAGGGTTGTCGCACCCGCAGCCGTCGAAGCGGCGACGCCCATTGCAGCGCCGAGTACGAGTGGAAGGATTTTATTGGACATGGATATGCAGCCTTTATTTGTTACCCATACTTTTTATTGTGTCAGGACCGAGCGGAAAAACCCTTCGCGCTTCGTTTGCGGACGAGCGCCTGCCTTCTAAGCGGCTTCCTCCAGAATTCTCCCGTTCCACCCAACGTGCACATACGATGGCATTTAGCTGTTCGGGTCAAGTACTTGCTGTCATTATCTCGTCAAAATTCGCAAGCGGCGTTCAAATTCATCGCGGTTCAATGCACAAATAGCGAACATGGCTAAATCGAAATCATTCAATGCTCAAAATGAGTTCACTCGATCCTGGAAAATTCGCGCGCGCATTAACCCTAATAACAAATTACCAACATGACATAGGCGCTGAGAGTGTCCGACAAGCCTTGTTGGCAAGGCAGAGGATTGTCTAGAGTGAGCGCTCCCGACCCGGTAAAAGCCGACGACCCTTCCACGCCCACGCGAAACAGATCCCACATGTCAAATTCCGATTCCAAATCTTCCCTGAAACCGGATACGAAACTTGCGCATCTGGGGCGCGATCCGAAGTCGTTTCACGGCTTCGTCAATCCCCCGGTTGTCCACGCATCGACCGTGCTATATCCCGACGTAGAGACAATGCGACCTGGCGGTCAGAAATACTCTTATGCAAGGCGCGGAAATCCAACGACGGACTCTCTAGAAGAGACGGTCAAGGAACTTGAAGGCGCAGCCGGCGTAAGGCTTGCAAGTTCCGGCTTGGGTGCCGTTTCCCTCGCAATCCTCTCCTGCGTGAAATCCGGTGATCACATATTGATCACCGACACGGCCTATCATCCGACGCGCCATTTTTCGGATACGGTCTTGCCGAAATTCGGTATCAGCGCTGAGTATTACGATCCGTTGATAGGGGCAGAAATCAAGTCGCGGTTCAAGCCAAACACGGCTGCGGTGTTTACCGAAGCGCCGGGCTCGCTCACCTTTGAAATGCAGGACATCCCGGCAATTGCACAGGCCGCACGCGAAATCGGCGCCATGGTGCTCATGGACAACACCTGGGCGACGCCGCTTTTCTGCCAGCCGATTGCCCTTGGTGTCGACCTGTCAATTCAGGCGGGGACAAAGTACATCGTTGGGCATTCCGACGCGATGCTCGGCACTGTGGCAGCGAGTGAACGAGCCTGGGATGGTCTTAATGACTTCTATGGCGCGATTGGCGGTCACGTAGCGCCCGACGATGCCTTTCTCGGACTTCGTGGCCTTCGCACAATGTCCGTGCGTCTTGAAAGGCACCAGCGAAACACGCACGCGGTTCTCGAATGGCTGAAAGATCTGCCCATGATTGGGACTATCCGCTACCCTGCCCTTCCGTCTGATCCGGGCCATGCAATCTGGAAACGCGACTTTTCCGGCAGTTCCGGCCTGTGCGGGTTCGATTTCATTGAAGGAACGACAAAAGAGCAGTCAAATGCCTTCCTCAATGCTCTTACCTTGTTCGGCCTCGGATATTCGTGGGGCGGTTTTGAAAGCCTTGCTATTCCAGTGAAGCTCAAGGGCGCGAGATCAACAACGCGTTTTGATGAAAATCGGCGTTCCGTCCGCCTGCATATCGGGCTGGAGGATCCGGAGGACCTGATCCGGGATATCGAACAGGCGCTCGTCAAGGCATTCGGCTAATCATTAGAAAGCTTATTGATCAGATCGAAGCAAAACGGTGCGGCCTCAGATCGTCGGGTCGCGCCGTTTTTCCTTGAAAATCAGCCAGAGGTTCCGGAAATAAATGACGAGTCCGAGCCCCTGACCCGCGATAAATACAGGATCCTGCCGTTGAATCGCATAGATCAGAAGCAGCGATCCTCCGGCTATGGAAAAGAACCAGAAGGCGACCGGCACAATCGACCTCCCGACACGCTCGGACGCGATCCACTGGATCACGAACCGCATCATGAACATGGCCTGGGCAAAGAACCCCAAGATGATCCAAAAATCGAATTGCTCGACGAATACAGTGTACAGCCAGTCGTAAAGAGCGCTCATGGGCAGATCCAGTCGGTCCAGTCGGGCAGGTTTCCCGTTGTGCGTTGGTTTCGATCGTCCGTTAGGTCAAAGGCCGGACAGTGGGAATTTTTTTGCGCCGGCGGCGAAGCCACCACACACCGAACAAATCCAACACGCCGACGAGCGCGCGGTCAAAAATTCCGTATTTCGACGTGCCATGCCGTCGTTGCCGGTCCTGAACATCAATATGAACGACGTCGAAACCTTCCCTGATCACGAGAGCTGGCAAAAAACGATGCCAGCTGTCGAAATAAGGCAGTTGCAGAAAGATCTCTCTCCTGAGCGCTTTCAGGCCGCAGCCGCTGTCACGTGTTTTATCCTTCAAAATCGCGCCGCGGAGCTTGTTGGCAAATCTAGATGCGTATCTCTTCGCCAGGCTCGCCTTTCGTCCCAACCTTTGACCCGCGGCAAGCGCGGTTGCAGGGCCGGCAGCTTCGAGCGCATCCAGAAGCTTGGGAATATAGGCCGGATTGTTTTCACCATCACCGTCAATCGTGGCAACGACATCGCCGCGTGCATGCTGCAAACCGGTTCTGACGGCGCAGCTTTGCCCACATGATTTCTCGTGACGGACCGGCCTCAGCCAATCGTGCGTGGCGGCATAATCCTGAAGAACAATGTCTGTTCCGTCCGTCGAGCCATCGTCGACCACAATGACCTCGAACGCTCTTGCCTGCAGAGCGGCCTCGATCTCATCGAGAAGGATAGGCAGGTTCTCGGCCTCGTCCTTGGCCGGGACGACAACCGTCACAGCCAGCGCACCCTTGTCGGTCGCAACGTGCTCAAGAAAGCTCTTCGTCATGAAACCGTCCGTTCTGTATCTTCCGTGCGTGCCCGCTCGTTCGGTACGCGGTTGACGCCGCGTTGACCTCGAAGAGCCTGCCAAACCGCACGCACACAGGCTTTCGCAGAACGAACGTTCATATTCGGCTCGATTTTACCTGACGGTGAAAGATGGAAACCGATCCGGCGCCGCGCCATCGCCCTGACCGTGAAGAAAGTGAACGTCATGCCGAGCAGCGTTCCGGCAATGACATCGCTCGGGTAATGCGCACCGACCATAACGCGGCTGAATGCCACCCAAAAGGCGGCGACAATAATGAGCCAGCGATAGGACGGAAAGATAAAGGCAAGTGCGGTCGCCAGTGCTGCGACCGTCGTCGAATGTCCGGAGGGAAAGCTCGTGTACGTTCCGTCGAATGCCAGAAAGTCAAAGCGAACCGGGCCAACCTGTTCGTAAAGCTTCGGACGGGCACGCCCGAGCGACCACTTGAAAGCAATCGCGATCAGGCCGGTGGCTGCCACGGAATAGAAGATAAAGGTTGCATATGTGAATACCGAGCCTATCGCCATGCGGATGCGGAACGCATAACGGCCCGCGTCAAGTGCGAGAAGAAACAAGCATGTCAAACCCGTTGACAGCAAGATCCAGTCCGCCTTGCCGAAATCGGTGAAAGCCCGAAACGCATTCCGGTACTCGCCCGGAAGTGAACGCAGCCACGGATATGTCGGGACGTCGAAAACAACGACTGCAACACCGACCGTCAACAGCAAGACAGCCAGTATGTCCTGCGGCCTTTGACCCGGCGACAGGGGATCGAGGCTGTCGCGCGCCCTCTCCTTGCGGCCCTTGAACAGCATTTGAGCCCGCCGGATATTGCCGCGCATACGCGCAAGTATCCGCCAGACATTATTGCTGCTCTTCGTCATTTCCGCTTTCTGCACCTTTTGCCGCACTGTCATTCTGGTAAAGAGCAATGTCGACGTTGTCGCCGCCATTAATATTGAGGCCGTCTACCCTTTTTCTGACCACCGGCACAAGACCAAACTCCTTGGCGGACGTCAAAAACGCGGCTTCTTCCCGGCTTTCTATGGCGGCGACGCGGCAAGTACCCTCGCTCTGAGCGTCCTTTTGAGCCAGAAACTCGGCGGCGTCTTTCGGTGAGACGATACGTGTTCCCGTTCCCTCCAGGAATATGAAACTCGGTTCGTGAAATCCGGAAGTGACAACTTGCCGCGTCGCACCGCTCTGGCAACCGGGAACTTCATCGAGCGCAGCTACCAGCCGCGGACTTACCCAGATAGGCGTGAGTGCCGGGCCGACGAAGCCCCAGATGCCAATCGCGACGCAAACCGCGCTCAATGATGTGGCCGGAAAGGCATAGAGCGCCGGTCCACGGAACAATCTTGAGGCTGCAGCTATCCCGAAAACTCCGCCAATCGCGACGATGACAACCCCAGGCGGCGATGGCCAGATGCCGAGCACGAATGGGCCGGCGAAGGCGACCGCTGCCAAACCAACGGGTGGCAGCGCCAGCAAAACCGCCGCCAGACGCTTCATCCATTTTCCGGTCTGCTCGCCAGCTCCTTCCAGGAGCGCTGCGGCGACAGGTAACGCAAGCGCCGGCAATATGGGCAACGTGTAGTGTGGCAGCTTCGTCGCCACGAGTTCGAAAACGACCCAGGTCGGGACGAACCAGGCAATCGCGAAAGTCACAAGCGGACTTGCGCGCTCTTTCCAGATCAAGGGCAACGCGATCAGGAAAAACGCAGGCAAAGGCCAGAATATGCCGAACATGGCTCCCAGATGCGTTAACGGCGGCGCTCCGTGCCCTTCCTGGCCCTGCCCGACTTTCCCCAAGAAATCCCGGCCTATGGCCTCGGTGAAGAATGTGCCGTCGGTTGCGATCCAGATGGCGACAAACCATGGAGATACCAACAGCAGCAGCCAGACAATTCCGATAACCGGAGCCGCCGCCTTGAACCAGCGGACCTGCCGCTTCAGGATCATGAGGCCGGCTACAGTCAGACCAACGACCATCAGTCCAACCGGTCCCTTGATCAATACGCCTGCGGCCAGTGCAGTCCAAAACAGGAAACTGAGCCCCCAGATGCGTTCTCCGGCATCCCTGAGCCAGATGCGCGCCAGAGCACCTTGTGCAATGACAACCGTTGCAAACAGCATGGCGTCCGTTTTTGCAAGACGCGCCTCGACCCCGACAATGATGGCAAGCGACACAAAGCCGCCCACAAGAAGCGCACCTGCAGGTCCAAGGAAAGCGCGCGCCATCCAGAAGCTGGCCAACACGCTCAGCGTTGCTCCGATAATTGAGGGCAAGCGATACACCCACAACGGTGCATCGACGCCATTTCCGGTCAGCTTTACCGCGGCAGCTTGTAGCCAGTAGATTCCAACCGGCTTTTTGTGCCGGGCCTGATCTTGAAACCGAATGTCGACATAGTCACCGGTTTCCAGCATCTGTTTTGTCGCCTGGGTATAGCGGGGTTCGTCCCGATCCAGCGGTGGTACGGTCCATTGCCCCGGAACAAACAGCAGAAGCGACAAGAAAAGCAGCAAGAACGGTGCGGTAACGTCGTGGCCGAAAACTCTGAGCCAGACAGGCTTTCGAATGCTGGCAGGTTGTGTTTCCGTCGCGGCGCTGTCTGCCGCTGTTCCTTCCGGGCCTTCTCTGCCGGCATCTTCGGCTTCTCGGGCCTCGTGCGCGACGGACTGATCCTCGGCCGCGTCGCCCTGAAGCTTTTGGGTATCACTCTTTTCTGCCATCTAATGCCGTTTCCAACCTCCGCCGCCGAAATGCAGCTTGGTGTTCGCCACCGCCCGGAAACCTCTCCTACATGAGAGTTCGAAAAAGGGAAACAAGTGCTTGCCCTCGTGAAGCGCTTGGCTATCGTCCTTAACTGGAATGGTTCGCTGAGTCTTCAGGATTTCAAATGACCCTTATTGCGCAGATAACAGATTTGCACCTTCGACCGAAAGGTCTTGCCTGCTATCGGGTGTCCGATACCAACATGCTTGCAGAACGCGCTGTGCGCTCACTGCTCGCGTTTACCCCCAAAATTGACGCCGTCGTGGTTACGGGCGATTTGACCGATCGCAGCGACCCTCGGGAATATGCGGTCGCGAGAGACCTGCTGTCGCGCATCGACGTACCGGTGTTTCTTATGCCCGGAAATCATGACAGCAGCTCGGGCATGCGCCAGGAGATGAAAGAATTCCCCGGAATTTGTGACAGTGCGACCGACAAGATCTATTACATGAAGATGATCGGCGACGTCGCCCTCATCGCTCTCGATTCGCACTTGCCCGGCAGTCCGGAGGGGAAGCTTGGGGCAGAGCAATTGTCATGGCTCGACAAGACACTGCAGGAGACCGATGCGCCTACCATGATCGCGCTCCATCACCCGCCGGCACTTTCCGGTATCGTACATATGGACATGATGGGGCTGACGGATGCACCCGAACTGGAAGAAATCCTGTCCCGGCACGATCATGTCGAGAGGATCCTCTGCGGTCACATCCACCGGCCGATCATTGCAAGTTTTGCAAATAAAATCATGACACTCGCGCCAAGTACAGGCCATCAGGTCCAGCTCGATCTCGCAGAAGACGGCCCGGCCATGTTCAATTTCGAACCACCGGCATTTTTCGTGCACCACCACACTCGGAAAACCGGCCTGGTGACTCACATGGCTTATGTCGAAAGCTACCCGGGTCCCTATCACTTCTTTGCAGATCCGGGCGTGACGTGGCCGGGAGATGAAACCTAATGCAGTTTGTCCAAAGGCACTTCAGTCACCTTAAATTCGTGCTGTTGCTTTTCAGCATGGCACTGGTTGCCGGCTGTAGCGTTTTGCCGGGCAACAGTGATCTTGAGGACAAAACCGTTCTTTCGGATCAAACGGTCGACAAAAGCCAGCTCCTGTCACTCATCAATTCCTACCGGAGGCAAAACGGACTTCCGGCCCTGAAACACGATCCGGCACTTGACGATGTTTCGCAAAAAATGGCGCGCCACATTGCAGAGCGGGACAGCATGGATACCTGGCAGCACAGTGCCTTCGGACTGTCCCAACGGCTCAGCAAGGCCAGCTACACGAATTATGCCGGTGCAGAAAATCTCGGTGCGGGTTACGCGGACCTGCCAGCCGCATTCAAAGGCTGGCAGGGTTCGGAAGGGCACAACAAAAACCTACTCAATCCGTATGTCACCCGTGTGGGTATCGCCCGGACAAATCGCAACACCGGAACGTGGCGGAATTTCTGGGTCATGACACTTGCGCGGCCAAAAGAGGACGGGCGTCCGGTTCTCCAATAGAATTGGGACGGGCGTGACCTGCCGGTTTGTCCAGAGATTGGGCACAACAAAATATATCCGGAGATAGACGCCCCGGGTCCCGAGTGCCGCAGCCGTTTTTTGACGTTCGGGCAAACTGCGCCGTCGAATCACGGCTTTACCTATGTCTAAAACGGAAACGGACGCTTTTGGAACTCGTCTTCCGTCCCTGGCGCGCGCCGCAACCCCCTTCTGACGACACCGTCATAAAGGCGCTTCTTGCCGAAACGCGGTTCCCAGCTGCACAGGTCTTTCGAAATGAGCTTGACGCACGGAATGTTCAGATCGGCGCGTGTCGCGTCAAATTCCCATATTTCTATATTCTGATCCATGCAGCTTCTTAGAAGGTCTTCGTGCGTGAAACAGGCATCATGCCGCGCGGGATGAGAAGTTGCCGCGGTTCTTATAGGCAAGTCGTCCAAGATTGACTTTTGCCGTGCATAGGCGAGCTGGCGGGGGATGTTGGTCGCAGAAGTTGTTGCTCCCGTATCAACAGGATAGGCCCTATCCATAAGCACGAGCGCATTTTCGGATTGCAACATTTCCTCTACCGCCGCGTTGCAAGCTGCCGGCATATTCAAACCGGCGGCGGATCCAAAGGCACACATTTTCCCATCAGGTTCATACGATATCGCGATAACGACATGCACTTCGAAATCGGTATCAACTGAAAAAAGCCGCCATTCGCGGTCTTCTCCATCCAGAAAACCACAAAGAACCTCACCCAAGACCGGATCCACGAACTCGCGAGGTATATGAGTTATCCCCAAGCGGTTGTACCATGCTTGACCGACTGCATCACGCTCGACCAGTTCAAGCAACGCACGGCGCCTCGCACCCTCATGACTATGCCAGACCGCGCATCCAACGGTGGACGCAAATCCAAATTCCTGCCCCTTACCCAGGTCCAAGTCGCGAAACAAAATGCCGAAACTCGGACATTGCACAACCTCTTCCCCTTGAAGGCGCCGCAGAACCACGTGGCTTTCTGACACGCACCCCCAATCTGGAGTTTTCGCATCCAGTTTTTTACCACCATCAGCCAAGCGCCGCGCCGCTCTCCTGCTTTGAGTTTCACTTAGCCCGAGTAGATTTGCAATCTCTACTTCTGGTAGCAATTCCTGTCGCACCACGATCCTCTGATCGTCTTCTCCGGCACGACAAAGACTCAATCGCTCAGCTAGTTCACCTAAACAACCAAAAGCTGCAGATCTTAATGTATCCGCCTGCCCGCCCGCTGGAATTACGTTCGCATTTCTCCCGGCACGCCAGTCGCCGGCGATATTGATTTTCAAAGTACCGGTACAAAACTGAACGGGGCATCCGTCGCGGACCATGGGTACCAGGCGGATGTCATGGTCGGACAGCAAAGGCAGAAACAAACAGAGGTCAATGTGGGCTTCACAGGTATCCGGTGCAGCGTTCTTTTTTACGGGCTGCATCAGCCCAAGCCGCATGAGATCAGCACGCAACGCTGCGGACATCTTCGACACATCAATCATTTCGGTGCGCATGCTCAACCACCTTCGCTGCCCAGTAAATCAAACTCAACCGAAGTATCCGTGAAATACAAGCCTCCCCTTACAATTGTGGCAATTGTAAAAGTAAGAAACCGCTATTGAGCAATATTTTTTTATCGTCTTATATTTTTCTCGAAAGCAGTCGAACAATAGTAAAAATAGAACGATAACAACATTTTACTAATGTTTGACTTATTTCGGGTTGGCCATGTGACCATCCAATCACCCGCCAAGTCAAAGTTCAACTTAAACTTCATGAGGCTCACTATGCACGCAAAAATGACTTCAAAAACCCAATTGGAAATCGGTGCAAAACTTGGCGCGATCATTCAAGACCGCGACACCCGAGAAGAACTGATCGAGAACCCAGCAGACATTTTAGGCGAACTCGGCGTTTCTTCGGACGTGAAGATTTTTGCCGATACCGCTGACCTCGTGCACATCATCGTACCTGCAGAAGTGGACAAGGATCGTGTAGCTGCGGACGACGAGACCTATTTCGAAGAACTCGGCCGGGCTGCACTGGGTAACTGCCTCTACGAAGACGTGCCCGAATGATCTGATTGCGATTGTTCAATATTCGTCCGAGTGGTTCTGCCACTCGGACGCAAACTCGGAGACTGCAAGAAATGGCAAGATTTCCCTACCATCAACACAACATCAAATCGCTCGGTAAATTGATTGCAAAAGCGGCAGAAGATAAAAATTTCTTGAGTGAATTTCGTAACAACCCAGCAAAAACTCTAGCTTCAATCAATCTTCCACAACAAACTGTAGACCTGATCGAATTCAAAATAGTCGATCGCTCAAAATTTCCGCGAGCAGTTGCTGTTCCGTTTAAGTTAAATGACAAAAAAATTCAGGATGGTAATCCGGAATACTTGTCTAGTCTGACGCAAACATTTGCACTAAACTGAGCGCGAGCCACCCGCCAGGAACCTTTGAACAACCTCTGCCCCCCTATCGAAGTTCGCTCGGATCCTGGTGTTCTGGAAAAAGTTGATCTTCGTCCTCCAAAGATCGAGGTTGTCCGTGCCGACGGGAGAGTTCTTCAAAAGCGCCGATCGATGGTCACCGTATCGCTGAAGTATCTGATTTGCCTCATCTTCACGGTCGGAACAAATCAACGCTGCGACTCGTGTCGTTAGTCCGCTCACGCTATTCCCAGCACTGCGTTCAATTTGTCTGATGGCACCCTCATAGTCTTCGGCAGCAAAAGAAATGTTTGCCAAATACTCGTAAAAGACACGCGGAACAAACGCACACAGCGAGAACGCACGGTCCGCAATCGCCCGCGCCTCTGCAACATCTCCAGAAAATGCCAGGCCTTCAGCAACAGACATCAGATTTGCAGGGTCAGCAGAACTTAATCTGCTCGCGTTCTGAAAGGCTCTCTTCGCTTCGTCCGGCATGTTGGCCAAAATGGATGCCCAGCCATAAACACGAAGGTTCACCGCTTGCCAAGGGTCGAGCATGATCGCTTTTTCGGCAAGGTTCAAAGGACTATTCATGTCCAGATTGAAATTGTTGTCGTGAAGCGGATAATGCAATTCGCGCTTCATGACGATGGAGGCCTTTCCTGCATAAGTCCTGGAAAATGAGCTGTTTGTTTGTTCCAACTCGTTCAGGAGCCTCATCGCTTTTTCGTCAGATTGCGGCGTGAAATCCCACAAAAGCGCTTCCGCCTGGCACCATCTGGCAAATACCGATGTGTTCGCCGGGTTTTGAAGTCTGGATATTGAATGTGAGTGTATCCGACTGACAATATGGCTTGCTGCCTGAAACACGCCGTCCCAGAGCGTCAGATCAACGATCTCATTAAATACAATCTGGCCGGTTGCGCGATCTTCGAATTGCACGACGACTTTGTTGGATCGCTCATCATGCCTGAACCTCAGCAGATAGCTGCCAAGTTCGTAACCCTCGATCAACGTAGCATCAGGTGCGTTTTCTTCGCCGAAATACTCGGATTGATAAAGATCGAACGAGCGGAAGGATGACAATCCAGAAACGATTTCCTCTCTCAGGTGTATCGCGTCGTTGCCGCCAGCCATTGCCAGGGACGCCGATATGATCGATATCGACGGTAATTGAATGACCTTGGATGAAACAGGGTGATTTGCAATGGCCGGAGCAACATCTCCCGGTCGCCTTGGTTCTTGCAAAAAACTTTTTTTCTCATTTGCATCGATCAGCAACGCGACCGTTTCCTGGTCCGGGGCCGCATCCAGGTGCAGTTTCATTTCGCGTTCGCAGGCTTTGAGCTGCTGCTCCGCGCGCTCACGTTGACCAAGCTTGAGGTAGAGCTTGATCAAGACCCGGTGCGCCGCTTCTAGAGCCGGATCCACCTTCAACAAAAATCGCGCGCCCGCCTCGGCATTCAAACCGCCGTCAGCTGTTGAGATCTGATTGAGGTGCCTGAAAGTTGCCGTCGCGACTTCAGAACGCACACGCTCGCGCTCAACCTGTAGCCAGTCGGAGAACTCGGAATCAATGTCTTCAAAACCAGCGAGAAAGTCTCCCCGCCAAAGCTCTACGGCCTCCTGGAAATCTTCCGTCTGACCTCGTTCGAGCAACCGCAACAAAGCAGCCAGGTCCGAAGAAAACGATTCCGGATCGAGCCTGACGTCGCCACTTGACGATTGGACAGCGTCAACACCCGCCTCTTCTTCCGCGGTCTTGAGTTGGCGCAACGCCTGGCGCAGCGACTGCATCGCCTTGGGTCTCTCAGCACCGCTCCACAACAGATCCGCGAGCTTCTCCCTCGGCGAGTTCATGGAGTTGATGCGGCTCAAATAACCCATAATTGCCAGGGCTTTACGGGTTTTTACCGCGACGGGCTCACCATTTTCGCCCAGGAGTAACGGGCGACCAAGACATGCGAAGCAGTACGCGTCTGCCATCAATTCCCCGTATTTGAACCACACGTTTACCGTAGCTTAGAAACGCAAAAGCCAATGCCACACAACCCGATATACAACAATACTTTATCACGCTAATATCACGCTGCAACAGCATGCTTCCTGTGGATGGTTACGGCAGCTTCGCTGCAAATGGAAAATCGAATACTGGTGGGTAGTATAATGTCAAAGACAGTCAGTAAGTCAGATCGCACTGCAATTGAGCAGGAACCTGCGGTCGAAGCGATCAAAAGAATGATCCGCTACACAAAGAAAGAGGCCGACAAGGACGGTCGCACCTTCTGCTCCTATTGCCTCGACATGGCCTTGCAGTCGCTTGAGGATGGGTCTGAGGAACTGGACATGATTCTCAAAACGAAGATCACACCGCTTATGGTGGGCCAGCCAAACGCTGAGCAAAGAAAGTCCTAAGCGCCGCGCAGGCCCTTAATATCACAGACCCAAAACACCGGTTCGCGCGAAGCGGACCGGTTTTTCCGGGTGTAGATGTCTGGTGTCGCCAGATACCCTGGAACGTAAATTCTCCATTGGCGTCAAACCAATCCCCAGAAAAGTTTTTTGCAGCTTTGAATGTCGGCGCATGCGCCCCAGCTTAAGTGTCGAGGCATGTTTGGCGCAGGCTGTTCGCGCAATGCATGCCGCTGACGACAGATGTGTCTCTTTTGGCTGACAAAAGAAAAAGGACGCTGGCCGTAACCAGCGCCCCCCCTGCGTTAAAGGAAGATTTTGTTTTGACGAATGGCGCTGAGCAGCCACCATGCGTCAACACTCTCCGCTTTTACACCGGCCGGTCGCTCCCGAAGAAACTTCCAGCCCGCGACCAAGAAACCACAAGATCTCATGCTCGCGCCGATCATACGGATAACCCGCCGTTCACCGGAATACCGGGACGCCCTTCGCTTCACGTGAATGCGTCCGGCGTATCCCATGTGGCACCCGAAGGCCCGGTCGCGATTTCCGTGTGACGGTACGCTCACCAGCTCCGGCATGGGCTACTGGGTTTCCGGGCCGTTATGCGGTTGCCAAACCGCCATCGGTTCCGAACCAGTAGTGGGTATTATGGTGCTCGTTTGGCCGGTATCTGTCCAGTCGAAACATCAGCTTTCAACAGACACTTACGCAATTGTTGATAAGATGTTGATAAATTAACGTGCCGAAAATACTGCACTGCACAAGTATTTATGCATGCCCATCGTATCGCTCTCCAATCGCAGTTACGGAGTTACCGGCTACATTCTTTGCCCTAACACGAAAGACCCAAGACCAGGATTGATGTATCGCCGCCAGGGAAGGTTCACTTCGGCCGATACGATCGAAACGATCTGCGAAATTTCCCTTGCGGTAACCGATGCATTCCGTGAAAGTAGCCGCTTGAGAAGTCGGTAAGCTCCTTTATGTACGCGCGTAAGAACGGAGCCTGGAAAATATGTCCAAGCGCTTTGCAGTCCTTTTGATCAAGCCCTCGCACTATGACGATGAAGGCTATGTCATCCAGTGGCTGCGCGCTCCGATCCCTTCCAATTCGCTCGCTTCGGTATTCGGCCTGATAAAAGACTGCAGCGAGCGCAAAACCCTCGGGCATGACGTTTCAATTGAAATCGACGTCATCGACGAGACGAATACAAAAGTCGAAACAAAAAAACTCATCAGGGATTTGAAGCAAGCCGACGGCTGCTTCGTCGGACTTGTCGGGGTCCAGACCAATCAGTTCCCCCGCGCAGTCGATATTGCAAAAGACTTCATTGACGCCGGAATACCGGTAGCAGCGGGCGGATTTCACGCGGCAGGCAGTATCGCGATGCTGCCTGACGTACCGCAGGAAATACTGGATGCCCAGAAAATTGGGCTCAGTATTTACGCGGGTGAAGCAGAGGGGCGCATGGATGCTCTCTTGAGCGATGCCTGGAACGGCGAGCTGAAACCACTCTATAACTTCATGAAAGACCTGCCGCATCTCGAAGGCGCGGTGCAGCCGATCCTGCCGGCAGACGCGGTGCGGAAAATGGCCGGCGCATATACGAGTTTCGACGCGGGCCGCGGATGCCCCTTCCAATGCTCCTTCTGCACCATCATCAATGTGCAGGGGCGCAAGTCCCGCTTCCGCACCCCCGACGACATTGAGGAGATCATTCGCGCGAACGCTGCGCAGAACATCCGGCGCTTTTTCATCACGGATGACGACTTTGCCAGAAACAAGAACTGGGAAATCATTCTCGACCGGCTGATCTATCTTCGCGAGGAAGAGGGGCTCAAATTCAAACTCACGCTGCAGGTCGACACGCTTTGCTACCGGCTTCCCGGTTTTATCGAAAAGGCTGCACGTGCCGGATGTGCGCGCGTATTCATAGGGCTAGAAAACATAGATCCGGATGCTCTAACGGCCGCAAAGAAGCGCCAAAACAAGATCTGGGAATACCGCAAGATGCTGCAGGCCTGGAAAGACGCTGGCGTGATAACCTATGCCGGCTACATTCTCGGCTTTCCGGACGACACGCCTCAAAAGATTCACCGAAACATCGAGATCATCAAGAAAGAGCTCCCACTTGACCTTATCGAGTTCTTCTTTCTGACGCCCCTTCCCGGTTCGGAAGATCACAAGGTACTTGCCTCCAAGGGCGTCTGGATGGATCCGGATTTCAACAAATACGACCTCAATCACCGGGTCACACATCATCCGAAAATGACGGAACAGGAGTGGGAACAGGTCTATTTTGACAGCTGGAGACAGTTTTATACGCCCGATCACGTGGAAACGGTGTTGCGACGCGACGCAGCGCGGGGTGCGCGCACCAAGGCACTCTATTCGTCAATGATCCACTTTCTCGGGGCCATCCTTATTGAAAAGGTGCATCCGCTTGAATGCGGTATCGTTCGGCGAAAGCACCGGAACCAACGCAGATCGGGGATGAAACTTGAACATCCGCTCATTTTCTATCCCAAACGGGCTGTCGAAGCCGCTTTCGTCGCTTTTTCCTGGGCCCGTTTGTTCCTGAAATTCAGGCCGGCGCTAAAGCGCGTATTGGCGGATGAAAACCGAAAGGCTTACACCGACCTTGCCCTGACGCCGACCAGCGACGCGGAAGAAGAGGAAATGGAACTCATTCAGGTGTTCAAGGAAGCAATCCCGAACACCCACGGTGCCCCGGAAGTCGCTCGAAAAACTGTCGCCGCGAAGTAGACCTTAAAGACTTCCTGGGTGCGTACTCAGGCAGCGCCTGACGTCCAACTCTCATTTTTCGAGCGCGAGCCGGTTGGGATGCGTTCACAAGGACGTTCTGGCAGCAGCAAGCTAAACACCGGTGTGGCCGGTTGCGGATCGTTCGTGCGACGTCAGACGCCGACAATAGGAAACCTCACATGCACAAGGAACAGCGGAACAGACCACCGATCCGCGCAAAATAAGCCATCCAGCCCCAACCAAGCTCGCCATGTAGCGGCCCATCCACTTTGTCGACGCGCCATCTTGTTCTCTTAAGGCTGAAATTTCGAAGTCGGCACGCCTTAGCTGGCATTGCACAGAAACTCAATGCTTTGAGAATGCAGTCCATTACTTTCCTTTTCTTTATTTATCGCTAAGTTAATTGAAATTAACTAATTAATGGTCAATTGGTAAGCGCTACTTACGTAGGGTAATTTTATTTGATACAACTTCAATTAAAGCCTAACCTCTCTAACGTCTGAGAAACGCTGCAAACGCGTTGCGATATCACATCGGACAAAAGCAAATAAATGGGAGGAAACAATGATAGTTGGGAATGTCACCAGTCTTATGGCGCTTCTGATGAGCGTTACAGTTATCTCTACCCCAGTCTTTGCGCAAAACACCACCAGCCTCCAGCATACGCTTGTACTTGACGACCTGGAAAACCCGTGGGACATGGCGTTCCTTGACGATGGGACGATGTTCTATACCGAAAAATGCAAAGGTCTTTCGGTGCTGCTGCCGCCCGGTGAAACCAAGGCACTTCTCGGCATGGGTGGGTCTGAGGGCTACGCCTCTGCCGCTGACGACCTTTTCTGCGAAGGCCAGGCAGGAATGATGGGCGTTGCCGTTGATCCGAATTTCGCCAACAACCGCCGCATATACGTTTATTCCACGTCCAACATGTCTGACCCGCACACCAACCGCTTGATGCGGCTTGAGGTCAGCGACGACTTTTCCAACGTGTCAGGCCGCACGGATATCGTCGATGATGTGCCTTACAAGATGAAGGCATCGGATCATCCGTTCGGTGGACCGGGCGCGCACAATGGCGGAAGGGTCCGATTCAATCCTGACGATGGCTATCTCTACCTAACCACGGGTGACACACATAACGGTCAGGTTCCACAAAGCCCGACCATGATGGGAAGCAAGGTTCTGCGTATCGACACAGACGGTACCGCAGCGGCTGAAAACACACCTCCCGTCGGGTTCGACAAGCGGACCTATACCTACGGGCACAGAAACGTCCAGGGTATCGCATTCCATCCAGGAACAGGCACCCCGATTGCCGCTGAACACGGCCCCTGGCATTCAGATGAAGTCACCGTGCTTCGCAACGGCGGAAACGCAGGCTGGGATCCAAGACCAAACATGGCCGGACGCGGTGATTGCCCGGACGATTATTGCGGATACAGCCCGAACCAGATGGTTGGCGAAAACAGGTTCGCGCGAGCATCCTGGATGCCGATGACTGACTTTGAAACCTATCCGGGCGCAATGCCTCCTATCTGGAATAACAATGGCTGGTCACAAGGTACATCCTCGGCAGCATTCCTTGAAGGCGACGCCTGGGGCGACTGGAACGGCGCAATGGTCGTTGGCCTCATGGGGATCGGTTTCGGTGGCACGCCGCTGGGTCAGCGTATCGATGTCCTGCAGCTTACCGAAGACGGAACAGAGGTGACGGATATCACCGAAATGACACTTCCTATGGAGGCCGGCAGGTTCCGGTCACTGGTGCTGGGACCCGACGGCAGTCTTTATGCAGCTGTTGACGAAGGTATGATCCACAAGATTACACCCTGAACCTGGCAACAACAATCGGTGGTGCCCACGGGCGCCGCCGTACCGCAAAACTACTGCCTTTGAAAGACGAATGGGTCCGGCAGTTCAAAACGCTGATCGTCGACCCGCACCATATGGACACCGTTCTGCAGGCGCCAATCAATGTCTCTGCCAACGCCAGACATGGTCGCACTGGCTCTCACGAATTCCCCATGAACAAAATAGAGTTTGCGTTCAAATCCGTTTGCGAATGTCACCACGATTGTCGCATCGCCGCCAACATCGCGTGAAACGGCCGCGCTGCATGTTCCAAGCGCCTGACCGCGTTCCTGGGCACAGGCGATTGTTACCTCGGCATCAAAGTCCCGTTTTCCTGCCCTGCCCTTGCTGGTGTCTTCGCCCACCGGGACGTTGCCGTCCGGACCGCGCGCGGCTTGCAGATCGCTCGACCTGATGTAGCCCTTCGCCCCGCCCCTGAAAGGTCGAACCGCGCACCAGGTCTGGTCAGCCGATCCATCGCATCCCATGTTCAAGAACACTGTGCCCTGCTCAACGGTATCAATGAGTTTTGAACCGCTCGATGGCGCCTCGTGAAGCGCCGCCTTGATGGTCGCGACCTCGAAGCGCCGGGGGCCTCCCTCGTTTGGTGTTTTTTGTAAACCAGGGGCAAGACCGCCGTCGCCAGCCATGAGCGGAGCGGACATGAACACACCGAAGACCGCAATGACAAAGATCTTCCAATGTCCGCAATGAGAAAAACCCATAAGCGCCTGCCTCCGGTCGAATGGTCTTGTAACGCTGACGTTGGGAAAGGCTAGGTGTCGTATGTTTTGGGGTCAAGATCGGTCTTCAGACACAGGCGGTCCGGCCGATTTTTGACCCGGAAAAGCAACTCCGCTTTGTTCTCGAAAGAAAAACTCGCGACGCACATGGAAGGTGCCATGTTCGTATGCTGTGACGTCGTCTTACAAACCTGTTTCCATCACCAATCAGCGTCCAGGATGCTTCACTTGACCGGTGCGCGCCCTATTTGTTTTATCATTCGACAAACGCAGGTCACGCATGCTTCAGGACAAGAAATCCGAAACCGACGCGGAGAAGCAAAAGGTCCTTTTGCGTCAGCTCGTTGAAGAACTGGGCCGTGAAGTCCCTGAGCTATACTATCAACCGACAAGCCACGTTGCGCGGATGGTTCGCCGCATGATATCCGAAGGCGATATCCTGAATGCCGATCAGCGCAAACTGATGGCGCGGCTGAGCGAGCGCGACCTTGAGGTTCTCCTGAGCCTGCACTGATTCAACGAACCCTTGGCTTTGAAACACAATCGGCATGTTGATGTTGGTCTGATCCGACAGTAACTGCTTTCGGTGATATTGTCCGGGCTGTAAAATTTAAAGGGCTAGCGCTCCGGCAGGTAGGAGCAGCGCATTGCTTTGTTGAACTTACTTCCCCCCCAGTCCAGGGGTAATCACGGTTTTTCCCGATTGATTTTACTAAGAACTTTCGCCAATCGTCGTGTCAGATTCTGCCTGCCTCAACGCAAACCCGATCTGATCGTCTACCATTATTCGGCATCGAGACACGCCTCTCTTACTAGAAATGCACACAAAACTTCTACGCAATTCGGATCCGTTTCAGAGGTCGCGACCAAAACTCCGTAGGTCAATGTGATAGCCTTAGACCTATTGGGTTTAGAAACTGATCGGGATAGCAGCCAATGCAGCGACTTGAACTTCCAAGCGAAAGCGAACTGGTCGCAAACTTCAAGCTTTTGTCGGAAACCATCGAGCCGGTCAGGAGATATTCGCAGGCCACGGCACAAAAGTCTTTTGTGGCCGATGACGGCCGAAAAGCGGATTTGGAACGAATGATTTTTTCGCCCGAAAAAGCAGCGTTGCTTGCCTTTCTTTGCCAGCATTGCGAAGCGGAACTTTCGATTGAAATTGGCTTCGGCATGGGTTCATCCGCCACTGTAATTCTAGGGACAAGGAGGTCGACGGGACGAAATTTTGAACACCTGATCCTCGACCCGTGGGGCATTAGCAGACTAGATGGGGAAATCGTCCAGGATTACCTTGAACAGGAGTTCGGACCCAAGTTTCAACGGATCTGGGAACGTTCTGAAATCGCACTTGGTCAAATACTCAAGACCCGTGGGCAAGGCAAAGCCGGACTTATCTTCATCGACGGTGGACATCAGTTCGAAAACGTGATGACGGACTTCGCCCTCTCAGACCTTCTTTGTGCACACCATGGATACATTGTCCTGGACGATGCAGCTTTTCCTGCCATTGAAACAGTCCTGAATTACATACGCGCCAACCGTCCAGACTATCAAATTGCCTATCAGCCTGTCCCAGACATCGCGGTTCTCAGAAAGGTCGCCCCCGATGCGCGTAGCTGGTCTTCATTCAAACCTTTTGAAGTTCCCGATCGAAGCGATTGGACAAGTGTTAATCACACTTAGCTTGCTGCATAAGTATCAGAAAAACGCATGTTTCAGCCGCTTGTGGATGTAACGCAGCGCGCCCGCGTAGACCCATTCCATGACCGGACCGTGCGCGTCACACGATGCGGGCGCATCTGCATTGGAAAACGAAAGATCAATCTCAACCAGGTCTTCGCTGGCCAGATCCTGGGGCTACGCGAATTCGATGACCAGATATGGCTCGTTTCGTTCCTGAATTATGATCTGGGGTTCTTCGACCACAGGGAGAACCGTGTCGAGCCAGGTACAAACCCATTCACTCCGGAGAAAGTGTAAACTATCTCTCCGGTATCAAATGTAAGCCATGTGACAAGAATGGACCCGAAAGTGGATGGCGACCCCGGCAGGATTCGAACCTGCGACCATTCGCTTAGAAGGCGAGTGCTCTATCCAGCTGAGCTACGGGGCCATATTGTGTTGCAGCCAGGTGAGTTGCTGCGTTGAGCCTTAAATTCTGTTTTTGCCCGCGTGTCGATTCATCTTTCTGAATTTCAACAGGCATTCGATCCTAGTAAGCGCTTGGATTACGTCGACACAGTAATGATGGGCGCATCAGTGCGTCCAGGGGGCGACCCGCTTGAACTTGAAATTGTCCGCATAGGCCGCGCCGCGCACTTTCCGGTTCTGCGCTTTTTCCACGCGGTGCGCGATACCATGGCGTTTGGCGTATGCGACGGCTTCCTCTTGTGTGTCGAAATACAGCCGGACCTGCTGCTTCATATCGGAAGAGGACGTATAACCCATGAGCGGTTCGACGGACTTCGCGACTTCCGGCTCATAGTCCAGTACCCAGCGATGCGTTTTGGCCTTGCCGGACTGCATGGCGGTTTTTGCCGGACGGTAAATGCGTGCAACCATTTGGCGTTGCCCTTAATCAGTTCGTCGGTGTCTCAAGATCCTGAAAGCTTTTTCCCACCTTTTGGCCGGAAGTCAACACCGTTCTTGAAAGTGAGCCAGCTGACACGCACTCACACGAACGTTGGTGTGCGGGTTCGATTTCCTGTCCACTGTTTTGCATGAATGACGCCGTGTTGAGATGACAGTGACATGCAGAGTGTGCTAGTAGCTACCTTAGCGAGAATTTCAGCGGCGTTGGGAACCGTTTCGGTTTGCAAACGGCTGAACTTTTACCGACCGGCTGGGCCGGTTCAAAAAACCATAAGAACCAATACGAGCGGGGCACATGCAGCATAACATTTACAAGTCGCTGGGAGCTTATGTCCCGGAGCATGTCTCGCCGACAACATCCAAAGCCTTGTCGCCGGTCAAACTCAAATCAGCCGTCGATGCGGCCAACCTCACCGAAATGTGGAACATGATCCTGACGCTGGATTATGGTGTTTCGACCGTCAAGGAATTGCCACAAGAACGGCAGGACGAATTCTTGAATGTCATGTCCCTGCTGTTGCAGGCATTTGACCGATAAGCTCGCGAAAAACTCGCAAACCCGTTTCTGAGACTCAAGAGTTTCAATCAGCAATCTTCGACAAGCGGCCCACATTCAGGTCCATTCTTCAAGCTGCGACTGATAACCGCTGATATCACCAATATGCGCAAGAACCCATTCCGGGTCGTAGTAGGTGTCGAGATAGCGTTCTCCACTGTCGCACATCAGGGTCACAATCGAGCCCCGCTCGCCGGCCGCCACCATGCCGCGCGCATAGTTCAGAACGCCCCACAGATTGGTCCCCGTCGAAGCGCCCGCCCTGCGTCCGATGCGCCTTTGAAGCCAATGGATCGTTGCTACGCTTGCGGCATCCGGCACCTTCATCATTTCGTCAATGACGTCCGGCTGAAACGAATGTTCGACCTCGGGCCGGCCGATTCCTTCTATGCGGCTTGATTTCCCAGAAGTCAGCGTTCGATCGCCTGATTGAAAACTATCATAAAAAACAGAGTCTTCCGGATCGACAACAGTCAATGCGGTGTCATAGCTTTTGTAGCGTATGTACCGTCCAAGCGTTGCGGACGTTCCACCGGTTCCTGCGCTCATGACTATTCTGCGCGGCACCGGGTGCGGCTCAAACTCCATCTGCCGATAGATGCTTTCTGCAATATTGTTATTGCCCCGCCAGTCCGTTGCACGTTCTGCGTAAGTGAACTGGTCCATAAAGTAGCCGCCGATCGAGCGCGCCAGTTCGACCGAAGCGTCATGCATCTTCGGCGCAGACCCAACATAATGGATCTTTCCGCCATAAAGCTCGATCAGGCGGATCTTGCTGTGGGCAGTGCTTTCAGGAACAACAGCGATAAACGGTACGCCGATCATGCGCGCGAAATACGCCTCGGACACAGCCGTGCTGCCGGAGGACGCCTCCACAATGGTGGTTCCCTCTTTGATCTTGCCGTTGCAAAGCGCGTACAGGAACAACGACCGAGCAAGCCTGTGCTTCAGACTGCCGGTCGGATGGGTGCTTTCATCCTTGAGATATATGTCGACGCCGTCGAGTTTCGGCACCTGCAATTTAAACAGGTGCGTATCGGCAGATCTATGTGCATCCGCATTGATCTTGCCGACAGCCCTGGCAACCCAATCAACCATGACTTCAACACTCTATGTGTGCTTCGACTGATGCGATTTCATCACAAGAGCATTCAGGCGCCAAGTCTGGCTGACTGCGCGTTTTCTAAAATGCACACACGGTCAAACGGACAAATCGCGGTCTGTCCCAGGGATGCGCAGCGCGCGACCAACGGTCCTGTTAAGTCACTCGGCCGCCATCAGCTTGCAAGCTTTTTCGCGTCGGATCTCGTACCTTATGAGCTGACTAAGGTCGCTGGGACCGCCGACTTCTGTCATCTGATCAAAGCTCGACAGCGATTCGCACAGCGGTCTTGCAAAACTGTTCGCAGAGCGCTCCGACAGGTAACCAATCAGCCGGGCTCCTTCGTTTTCTGCTATGATCTGCCGATAGATGAGTGCTGTGGTGAATGCCTCGGGTGAGATCAGCAGACTTGTCTCGGAGTCCTGGCAGACCGTGTGATCGGGGAACTTGGATTTGAGCTCGCCTAAAATGAGTGGCAGTTCACTATGTTCTTTTTCCCACTCCAGGTACGCATTCAGTTGTCCGATTGTTGCCTTTGTACCCGCCAGGCAAACCCGAAGCGTTGCAGGCCCGTTTTCAATAACCGGGGCAATCTTTACAGGGTAAGCGCTGTTTTGCACCACCTTCACGAGATACTCGTAAAGATCATCTGAAAAGCAATGCTCGTAGCGCTCGACAATCTCATCGCCGCTCCACAGTTCAGCCCCGGACGAGACGAATATCCCTCTGAAACTACGGCGCACGCTGGACGGCACCCGGGACATAAGTTCGTTATAACTGACACTTGCTATCAGATAACACGGTTTTAAAAGCGCGAAGCTGCGCAAATAGGCTGCAAAGTCATGATCCATCTGGCCAAAAGTGCCGGTGACAATCGAATTCAAATCGAAAAGAAAAACGTTCTGTGAACCTGCGTTACCCGTTGCCTCTTCGGCAGTGTCCAATGAAATCACTTGGGCTTTGGAAAGCATTACAATCTCCTCCAGTCCTTGGCTCTGACCAGGTGAATGCAAGACTGCGACCAAATGATGCTTAACGTATTATCGAACTTTTTCTCTATATTTCTCAGACTGTTAGAGCATATTCGTCAGCTAAGTTCCGTCCTGATGCACACTGATTGTGACAAGAAATGAAGTATTCAGTCCCAAAACAGAACAAAATGACTTTTCACAATTCCCGTAACGGCACTTATTTTAACTATCCGAATTAACAATACTTTTTTACTTTTTGAATACTATCGATATCCTTGCGGAAATTTTCAGCGGTCAACTATCGGGAATCCAGGTGCGCTGCTCCTTGTTTGCGACCTTCGTCCTCTTACCCACCCCAGACAACGGCATCTTCGTGACGTTTGATCAGGTGCCGGAGGTTTTCAAAACTCTTGGCGACGTGCTGTGCATATTTATCCACTGCCGGCAGGTAAGGCGCGTCGGCCGGACGCAAGATCCCCAGTGCACGATCCGGATGGGGGATCTGGAACGGCAGAGCAGTCATGGTCCTCTCCTTCCGGTAGGCGAAGACGACACTGTGTGGCAAAACCGTCAGGGCATTGGTCCGGGTCATGTAGTTGATCACGCTGGCAAGCGACCCGCCCGAATAGCGGACCTTGATTTCTGTGGCACCGAGCGAGAGTAGGATGGAGTGAAGATCAGCGTAGAGCGGGCTGCCGGGCGGAGGCGCGATCCATGGATATTCGAGCAGTTCCTGCGCTCCTGTCCTGCGATTGCCCAAAAGCGGATGCAGAGCGCTGCAGGCGACAACATTCCGGCCAGGCAGGATTTCATCGAACACAAGCCCTGAGCCTTCTCCCAGTATATCTATCGGGCAGATTGCAAGATCGATCCGGTCCGCATGAATGGCTTCCCGCAGATCCCGGACATAACCGTAGCTCTGATCAACGCGGATTTCCGGATAACTGTTCTGGAACTCCGCGGTCATGCTGGAAATAAGCGCATCCATGAAAAACGGTGTTCCGCCAACCCTTACGGTTCCCGCCTTGCCTTCCTGAAAATTCCGAACCGTTTCCGAAGCCTTGCGCGAGGCCGACAGCATCACCATTCCCTGATCGGCCAGGGCCTGCGCCAGTGGAGTTGGCAGAAGCGGCCGCTGCCCTTTCTGGAAAAGCGGTTCCCCCAGGCGCTTTTCCAGCGAAGAGAGCGTGCGCGAAACCGCCGGCTGGGTCATGCCGAGCATTTCGGCGCCTTCCGTGACGCTGCCGGTCTGAACGACGGCGGCGAGCTGTATCAGGTGTCGCTCATCAAGCTTCATAGCAATTTGTTATAAACTTGACCCAAGAAATCATCAACCGCACCGCTGTGCCCGATAATTTTCCCAGAGGTCAGGAAATGACCATTGGGAGGAACCATGGCCGGCATGTCCGACATCGCTTATTTCAAGACGGAAACGTCCGACCGGCTTTTTGCCGAGCGGCTCGACGCGACTTCGGATGAGCGGCTTGCCCAGGTGCTGAGCAAGGTCGCGGAGCATCTGCACGCCATCGTCCGGGAAACCCGCCCAACCCTGAACGACTGGCGCGCGACGATCGAATTCCTGACGGAAGTCGGTCACCTGTGCGACGACCGGCGTCAGGAATGGGTTCTGGTGTCAGACCTTCTGGGCATGTCCACGCTTGTCGACGCCCTCAATTCGGACCGGCCCCATAAAGCGACACCGAACACGATGCGCGGGCCGTTTTACCGCCCGGACGCTCCACTGATGCAGCACGGCGAAAACATCTCGCTCGACGGTGCGGGAACACCGGTCGACGTCACCCTCCGCCTCTTTGACCTGGACGACCGGCCCCTTGCCGGGGCGCATGTCGAAACCTGGCAGGCCAACGCGCAAGGGTTTTATGAAAACCAGCAGCCCGATCTGCAGCCGGAACACAATCTGCGCGGCCATTTCGTTTCAGATGATGCCGGTCGCGTCACCTACCGCACCATCCGCCCTTCCGGATACGAAGTGCCGAAGGACGGCCCACTCGGAGATCTTCTTGCAAAACTCGGTGCGCCCCTTTGCCGGCCTGCCCATGTCTATTTCCAGGTGTCGGCTGACGGTTTCGAGACCCTCACGACGCAGATCTTTGACGGCGACGATCCAAACCTCGGCAAGGACCCGCTATTCAGCGTCAAACCCGGGCTCATCCGTTGTTTCAAGGAAGCCGAAGCGGGTTCGGACGCAGCGCTCAAACTCAACATTGATTTCCACCTGAACCCGGTCAGACAGGAGCTTGATGCATGACCCGCGCCTTCACCTACAGAGGCAGCGCAGCCCATATCGTCTTCGGTGCCGGCAAGCGCGCCGAAACAGGGACCTGGGTGAAAAAGCTCGGCTGCGGGAAAGCCCTGGTTCTGGCAACACCGCATCAGGCGGACGATGCGGCACAGCTTGCCGAAGAGCTTGGAGGTCTTGCCGTCGATGTCTTCGCGAAAGCGGCCATGCACACGCCCATCGATGTCACCGAAGCGGCAATGGACCTTGTAAGATCCTCTGGTGCGGACTGCGTCGTTTCGCTCGGCGGTGGTTCCACGACCGGCCTCGGCAAGGCCATCGCCTACCGCACAGATGTGCCCCAGATCGTTATTCCGACCACCTACGCCGGGTCTGAGGTGACGCCGATCCTCGGCCAGACGGAAGAAGGCCGTAAAACCACGGTGCGGGGCGACAGTATCCTGCCTGAGGTCGTGATCTACGACCCGGACCTGACAACAGGACTGCCGCTGGCCATGACGATCACCAGCGGCCTGAACGCCATGGCCCATGCCGCCGAAGCCCTTTACGCGCAGGACCGCAATCCCGTTTCCAGTCTGATGGCGGCCGAAGGTCTGGCTGCGTTCAGCGAGGCTCTGCCTTTGCTCAAGGCGGATCCGGCAGATACCGAGGCCCGCTCTGCAGCGCTCTATGGTGCGTGGCTCTGCGGCACGGTCCTCGGTACTGTCGGCATGGCGCTTCATCACAAGATCTGCCACACGCTCGGCGGCAGTTTCAATACGCCGCACGCGGAAACCCATGCCATCATGCTTCCGCACACGGTCGGCTTCAACGCCGGTGCGGTTCCCGAACAATTGCAGCCGATTGCCGATCTTTTCGGGGCAACACCGGGTGCAGGCCTCTTCGACTTTTCTACACGTATCGGCGCACCGCTTGCGCTCAAGGACCTTGGCCTGAACGAGACAGACCTTGAGCGTGCCGCCGACATTGCAACCGAAAACCCGTACTGGAACCCGCGCCCGATCGACCGCGCGTCCATCCGTCATCTGCTGCAGGACGCCTGGGAAGGAACGCGCCCCGCAGTCTGATCACCTGGTCTGGGAGGAACCAATATGTTGAATAGACGCACATTCCTGAAATCGACTGCGGCAACGGCCGCCCTTGCGGGTTCATCCGGACTGGCTCTGCCGGCCCGTGCGCAGGGAACGCCGATCAAGCTTGGCTATGTGAGCCCGCAAACCGGCCCCCTCGCCGCTTTCGCCGAAGCCGACAACTTCATCATCAGCGGTTTCAATGCGGCTGCAAAAGCTGAAGGCCTCAACATCGAGGTTATCGTCAAGGACAGCCAGTCGAACCCTAACCGGGCAGCTGAAGTCGCCCGCGAGCTTATCATTGACGATGAAATTAACCTGATGCTTGTGGCCTCCACCCCGGAAACCACAAATCCGGTCACCACGACATGTGAAAGCGAAGAGATCCCCTGCATCTCGACGGTCGCGCCCTGGCAGCCCTGGTTCATCGGCCAGCAGGGCAACCCCGGCGATCCGGGCAGTTGGGAACCGTTCTACTATTCTTATCATTTCTTCTGGGGTCTGGAGGATGTCATCGCAGTCTTCACCAACATGTGGGGACAGCTCGACACCAACAAGCAAGTCGGCGGCCTCTTCCCGAATGACGGCGACGGCAATGCCTGGGGCGATCCGAATGTCGGCTTTCCACCGGTGCTTGAAAAACTCGGCTACGGCCTGACCGACCCGGGACGCTATCAGAACCTCACCGACGATTTCACCGCGCAGATCAACGCGTTCAAACAGGCGAATGCTGAAATCGTGACGGGCGTGATGGTCCCGCCGGACTTCACGACATTCTGGACACAGGCCAAGCAGCAGGGTTTCACGCCCAAAGTCGCCTCGATCGGCAAGGCGATCCTGTTCCCGCAGGCCGTCGCAGCGCTCGGCGATGCCGGCAACAATCTCTCTTCAGAAATCTGGTGGAGCCCGACGCACCCGTTCTCCTCCTCGCTCACGGGCGAAAGCTCCGGCCAGCTTGCATCAGGTTTCACCGAAGCCACCGGACGCCCCTGGACACAGCCCATCGGCTTCGTCCACGCACTGTTCGAACTGGCAGCGGATGTCATGAAGCGCGCAAGCGACCCGACGGACGCCGACGAGGTCTCGGAAGTCATCGCAGCGACCGACCTCGACACGATCGTCGGCCCGATCGCCTGGGACGGAAAGGGCCTGCCGCCCTTTGCTCAGAAGAATGTTGCCAAGACGCCGCTGGTCGGCGGTCAGTGGCGCCTGAAGGACGGCGGAGGCTACGACCTCGTCATTACCGACAACCAGACCGCACAGGCCATTCCGACCGGCGGCAAGATGGAACCGATCACCTGAGTTCCGGCAGGCGTGGACCTTTCGTCTGCGCAGGCTTGAGGGAGTGAAGCAATGACGATCCTGGCGCTTGACAATGTGTCGAAAGCCTTTGGTGCGCTGCGTGTTTCGCAACACATTACCTTTGATCTTGCAGAAGGCGAGGCCCTGGGTGTGATCGGACCGAACGGCGCCGGCAAATCGACCTTGTTCAACCTCATCACCGGCAATCTGCCTGTCGATGAGGGCCGGATCGAATTTCTCGGCCGGGACGTGACACATGTCCCGCCGATGGAACGGTGTCTCAGCGGATTGGGACGCACCTTCCAGATCCCGCAGCCATTTGAAAAACTGACGGTTTTTGAAAACCTCATCGTTGCTGGAGCCTTCGGCAACAGGTTGCCGGAAAGCGCCGTTTCCGATGAATGCGCCGAGATTCTCGTCGAGACGGGTTTAATCGGCAAGGCGAACGAAGTTGCCGGGCGTCTCAGCCTTCTGGAGCGCAAACGCCTGGAACTCGCCCGCGCCCTGGCAACCCGACCCAAGGTGCTTCTGCTCGACGAGATCGCCGGCGGGCTCACCGAGGGCGAATGCCACGCGCTAGTCGCGACCATCAGGAAAATCCATTCGGGCGGCATGTCGATCATCTGGATCGAGCACGTTCTTCACGCCCTCACCTCCGTCGCCGAACGCCTGCTCGTGCTCGACTTCGGCAAGGTGATCGGCATCGGCGAGCCGGACGCCATCATGAACTCGCAGGAAGTGCGGGAAATCTATCTCGGGATCGATGTGTGATGGCGCTGCTTCAGACAGACAATCTGACCGCCCACTACGGCGACTTCCAGGCGCTCTTCGGGGTCGATATCCGGCTTGAGGAAGGCGAGACTGTGGCGATCATCGGCGCAAACGGGGCCGGCAAAACCACACTGATGCGTTCCATTTCCGGGGTTCTGACCAACCGGGCGGATGCGATCACATTCGATAACGACCGGATCGGTTCCTCCCATGCGGCGGATATCGTGAAGAAGGGCATTGCCATGGTGCCCGAGGGGCGCAAGCTCTTCCCTTCATTAAGCGTGGAGGAAAATCTCCTCATCGGCGCCCACGGCCGCAAGGTCGAGGGAAGCTGGACGCTTGAAACAGTCTACGACATGTTCCCGGTCCTCCAGGAGCGCAGGCTCAATCCCGGCACCGCCCTTTCCGGCGGTCAGCAGCAGATGGTCGCGATCGGACGGGCGCTGATGTCCAACCCGCGCGTGCTCCTTTGCGATGAGATCAGCCTTGGTCTTGCGCCGGTGATCATCAAGGACATCTACGCCGCGCTGCCAAAGATCAAGGCATCCGGCACCTCCATCGTTGTGGTGGAACAGGATATCGGCCAGGCGCTGAAAGTCGCAGACCGCGTCTATTGCATGATGGAAGGACGGATCACGCTGGAAGGCACTCCCTCCGATCTCAGTCGCGATGCCATTCACAACGCCTATTTCGGAGCTGCCGCATGATCTGGGTCGACACAATCGTCCAAGGCGTCCTGCTCGGCGGCCTCTATGCCCTCTTCGCAGCCGGGCTCAGCCTCGTTTTCGGGATCATGCGGCTCGTGAACCTTGCCCATGGCGATCTCATCGTCATGGCCGCCTACCTGATCCTTGTGCTTGTGACGTTGCTCGGCATCGACCCGTTCCTGGCAGCCCTGATATCGGCGCCGATCCTGTTTGGCATTGGCTGGCTTTTGCAGATGCATGTTCTCAACCGGACGCTCGGTCCCGACATCCTGCCGCCACTGCTCGTGACCTTCGGCCTTTCCATCGTGATCCAGAACGCGCTTCTGGAAGGCTTTTCCGCCGACAGCCAACGCCTTTCCGTCGGTCAACTCGAAACAGCGTCTCTCGCGCTTGGTCCCCTTAATGTCGGCGTGATGCCTCTTCTGACATTTCTTTCCGCGATCGTGGTTATCGTTGGATTGAACCGACTTTTCTACAGCACGTCGCTTGGCCGGGCCTTCCGCGCAACCTCGGATGATGCGGTGACCGCGAGCCTGATGGGCATCCGTCCCCAGAACATTTTCGCCACCGCAACGGGTATTGCGATGGTCGTTGTGACGATCGCCGCGCTCTATCTTGGAACCCGCGCCAATTTCGACCCGACAATCGGCCCGGCGCGACTGATCTATGCCTTCGAGGCCGTGATTATCGGCGGGCTCGGTTCGCTCTGGGGCACGCTTGCGGGCGGCATCATCATCGGCGTTGCACAAACGCTGGGAGCCGCCATCAACCCGGAATGGCAGATCCTCGCCGGGCATATTGCCTTTGTCGTCGTTCTGTTGCTCAGACCACGCGGTTTGTTCCCGCGGGCCGTGGATTGAGGGAGCTGCCATGACCGCGTCCACCCAAACCACCCGAACCGCCTGGACCGTTGAGACCGGCACACGCACCTCGACGCTGTTCCTCGGGCTTGCAGCGCTCCTTGTGATCGTTCTGGCTTTCGCCCCGTTCTATGCGTCGCGCAGCCTTATCCAGGATCTCTTCTTCATTCTCACCATGCTGGTGCTGGCGCAGGGTTGGAACCTGCTTGCCGGATATGCCGGCCTCGTCTCCGTCGGCCAGCAGGCCTTCGTCGGCATTGGTGCCTACGCCATGTTCGGCGGCGTCATTCTTCTGGATCTCGATCCGCTGGTCTCGATCCTTCTGGGTGGGGTCGCAGCCGCGCTGCTCGCCATCCCGACCGCCTTCTTCACGTTCCGTCTGCAGGGCGCTTACTTCGCTATCGGCACCTGGGTGGTCGCGGAAATCGTACGCCTCACCGTTGCGCAGTGGAAGGCGCTTGGCGGCGGCACCGGCACGTCCCTGCCCCGCAGCGCGACGCGGGACATGTTCGGCCTCGATTTTCTGAAAGACACGTTCGGCTTCAAAACGTCCGCCGCAACCGATGTCATTACGTTCTGGCTCGCGTTGATCCTGGCAGTCGCCACGGTGGGTGTCGTCTACTGGCTGTTGCGCTCCCGCCAGGGGCTCGGGCTCGCAGCCGTACGCGACAACCAGAATGCCGCCCGGTCCGTCGGCGTCGACGCGCAGCGCCTGAAAACTATCGTGTACCTGAGCACGGCGTTCATTACGGGTCTCGCCGGTGCGCTGATCTACGTCCAGAAAGCCCGGATTTCTCCCGATGCTGCCTTCTCGGTGCTCGACTGGACCGCCTATGTGATCTTCATCGTTGTCATCGGCGGCATCGGCACCATCGAAGGACCGATCATCGGAGTCCTCGTCTTCTTCGCCCTGCAGAATTCCCTATCCGGCTATGGCTCCTGGTACCTGCTGGTTCTGGGTCTCTTGGGCATCGTCATCATGCTGTTCGCGCCGCGCGGCCTCTGGGGCCTCTTCACCGACCGCACCGGCATCGAACTCTTTCCCATTCGCCGCAGGCTCTCCGGCGGCACCAGCGAAAAATCTGGAGATTGAAATGAAAAAGACACTTGCAGCGCAGTGCCTGATTGATTTTGGAGGAAAGACAAATGGCTGATTTCAGCACCGATGTCCTGATCATCGGCACCGGCCCGGCGGGCTCTGCAACAGCGGCGCTTCTGTCGACTTATGGTATCGAGAACATGGCGATCAACCGCTATCGCTGGCTCGCCAACACCCCGCGTGCGCACATCACCAACCAGCGCACCATGGAGGTCCTCAGAGATCTCGGGCGAGCCGTCGAAGACGAAGCCTATCTGTTCGCCGCACACCAGGAGCTGATGGGCGAGAACGTCTTCTGCGAGAGCCTCGCGGGCGAAGAAATCGGTCGCATGAAAAGCTGGGGCAATCATCCGCTGTCCAAAGCGGAACACCTGATGGCCTCGCCGACGATGATGAACGACCTGCCGCAAACCTTCATGGAGCCGCTTCTCTTCAAGACGGCCTGTTCGAGGGGAACTCAAGCGCGCATGTCGACCCAGTATCTTTCCCACGAACAAGACGCGGAAGGCGTTACCACCACTTGCCTCGACCGACTGTCGGGAAAAGAATTCACCATCCGGTCGAAGTATCTTATCGGTGCTGATGGCGGCAACTCCCTCGTAGCGGAACATGCCGGATTGCCATTTGAGGGCAAGATGGGCGTCGGCGGTTCAATGAACATTCTGTTCCGGGCGGACCTTTCCAAGCATGTCGCCCACAGACCCTCTGTTCTTTACTGGGTGATGCAGCCGGGTGCGGATGTCGGCGGCATCGGCATGGGTCTTGTGAGGATGGTGCGCCCTTGGAACGAGTGGCTGATCGTCTGGGGATACGACATCAATCAGCCGGCCCCGGAAGTCGACGAAGCCATGGCGACCGACGTGGCCCGCCAGCTGGTCGGAGATCCGGATCTGACGATTGAGCTGATCTCGGCGAATACCTGGACCGTCAACAACATGTACGCAACGCACATGCAGAAGGACCGCGTGTTCATCATGGGCGATGCGGCGCACCGACACCCACCCTCAAACGGCCTCGGATCCAACACCTCCATTCAGGACAGTTTCAACCTGGCCTGGAAACTTGCCGCGGTTCTGAAGGGTCAGGCAGGCGAAGCGCTGCTTGACAGCTACAGCGTCGAAAGGGCACCGGTCGCCAAGCAGATCGTGACCCGCGCCAACCAGTCCATCGCCGAGTTCGGCCCGATCTTCGAAGCGCTCGGCATGGGCGAAGGTGTCGATCCTGAGGTCATGCAGAAAAATCTTGTTGCCCGCTGCGACCGCACCGATGCCGCAGAAGCGCAGCGCGAAGCGATCCGCAAGGCGATCGCCTTCAAGAAATACGAATTCGACGCGCACGGCGTGGAGATGAACCAGCGCTACAAGTCAAAAGCGATCGAAACGGATGGACAGCAGGAACCGGCTTTCGAACGCGATGCCGAGCTGCATTATCAGGCAACGACATGGCCAGGGGCCCGCATACCGCATTGCTGGTTATTTGATCACGACAACGGCGACAAGTTCTCAACGCTCGACCTGTGCGGCGGCGGAACCTTCACCCTCTTTACCGGCATCGGCGGTGAAGCCTGGGAAGAAGTCGCGAAATCCGTCGGTGCGGAATTCGGCCTCGCTGTCCAGGTCCATGTAATCGGTCCGCGCCGGCAATATGTTGATCACACAGGCGACTGGGCACGGGCGCGCGAAGTTAGCGACAAGGGCTGCATCCTGGTGCGCCCGGATCAGCACGTCGCCTGGCGCAGCACCGGGCTGACCGGCGACCCTGCCGGCGATCTGCGCCGTGTCTTTTCCAAAATTCTCGCACGCTAAGGAGAGCCCGATGGAAGCTCACGAACTTGGATATTTCACCGAAGAAAACTCCGCCGAAGTGGTCACGGGCCGGAACAAGAACGCCAGCGACCCGCGTCTCAAGGAAATCATGGAAGTCGTGACGCGCAAGCTGCACGAGGCGGTCAAGGAGATCGAGCCGACGCAGGAAGAATGGTTCAAGGCAATCCAGTTCCTGACGGCGACGGGCCACAAATGCGACGACTGGCGCCAGGAATTCATACTCCTGTCCGATGTGCTCGGCGTCTCGATGCTGGTGGATGCGGTCAACTCGCGCCGTCCGACCGGAGCATCCGAAAACACCGTTCTCGGTCCTTTCCATCTGGGCGACGCTCCGGAATACGAAATGGGCCACAACATTTGCCTCGACGAGAAAGGCGAAGACCTTTTGGTGCGCGGCATGGTCAAGGACATCGACGGCAACCCGATGGAAGGGGTCAAGATCGATGTCTGGCAGGCCAATGACGAAGGCTTCTATGATGTCCAGCAGAAGGGCATCCAGCCGGAATTCAACCTGCGCGGTGTGTTCCGCACCGGACCTGACGGCAAATACTGGTTCCGGGCGGTCAAGCCGAAGCACTACTCGATCCCGGCAGACGGACCTGTCGGCGACATGCTGAACCGGCTCGGACGGCACCCGTTCCGACCGGCCCACCTCCACTACATCGTGTCCAAGGACGGCTACGACGAGCTGACCACGCATATTTTCGACCCGGATGACGAATACATCGATTCCGACAGTGTTTTCGGCGTGAAGAAAAGCCTGATCGCGGATTTTCGAAAGATCGAAGACCCGGCAAAGACCAGGGAAGCCGGTTTCAGCGGCCCCTCTTTCTGGGATGTGGAATTCGATTTCGTGCTGGCACCGAAGAAGGCGTAAGATGTCCAAGCCCTGTATCATCTGCGTCGCGATTACCGGCTCCCTGCCGCGCAAGGAGCACAATCCCGCGGTGCCTATCACGGTTTCCGAGCAGGTCGAAAGCACGCATGAGGCGTTTGAGGCCGGGGCAACGATCTGCCATGCGCATGTGCGCAATGACGATCAGACCCCGAGCTCCGATCCTGAGAAATTTGCCCGCCTCAAGGAAGGGCTGGAAAAGCATTGCCCCGGCATGATCATCCAGTTCTCCACGGGCGGACGATCGGGAGCGGGCAAGGTGCGCGGCGGCATGCTGCCACTGAAACCGGATATGGCCTCGCTATCGGTCGGCTCCAACAATTTCCCGACAAGGGTTTATGAAAACGCCCCGGACCTTGTCGACTGGCTCGCCGCGGAAATGCGAACCCACAACGTCATGCCGGAGATCGAGGCGTTCGATCTCAGTCATATCCATCAGGCGGCGGCGATGAACCGGGACGGCCGCATTCCGGGCGCCGTGTATGTCCAGTTCGTCATGGGCGTGAAGAACGCGATGCCCGCGGACAAGGATGTGTTCGATTACTATGTCAATACGGTTGAACGCCTGATGCCGAACGCCGAATGGTGCGCCGCGGGTATCGGCGCCAGCCAGCTCACCCTGAACGAATGGTCGATTGCCGCCGGCGGTCATGCCCGCACCGGTCTTGAGGACAATATCCGCCTGGACCGGGACCGGCTCGCGCCGTCGAATGCCGCACTTGTGAAGCGGACGGCTGAAATCTGCGCAACGAACAATAGGTCTGTCGCAACGCCTTCCGAGGCCCGCGCGATCCTCGGCCTCTCCCAACACACCCTCTGAATATCCAGGACCCTTTCAATGAGCGATCCCTTCGAAGCCGACCATATAGAAGCCAGAGAGGCCGCCCGGATCTTCCAGGCGATGGAACATGCGGCCGATCCGACCACCCTCGAACTTCTGTTCACCGTCGCACGCACCCACTACGGCTGGCAGGACCGCGATGTGTCCGAAGAGACGCTGCATGCGCTCTATGACATCGCCAAAATGGGTCCGACCTCTATGAACCAGCAGCCCATGCGGGTGCTGTTCATCCGCTCGGACGATGCCAAAGACCGGCTCGAGCCCTGGCTGATGGAGGCCAACAGGCCCAAAATGCGTACCGCCCCGGTGACCGCGATCATCGCCTATGACCTTAATTTCTGGGAGGAACTGCCGAAGCTGTTCCCGCCGAACCCGAATGCCCAGGACATCTTCCGCAACAATTCGACCGCTGCGCAGGTCAATGCCTTCCGGAACGGGACGTTGCAGGGCGCTTACTTCATGCTCGCCGCGAGAGCCGTCGGGCTGGATGTCGGAGCCATGTCCGGTTTCGACAACAAAAAGGTGGACGAGGAATTCTTTCACGGAACGTCCCTCAAATCGAATTTCCTGGTGAACCTTGGCTATGCCGACACGTCGAAGATTTTCCGGCGCCTGCCCAGGTTCGACTACGCCGACGTCTGCCAGACCCTTTAGGAGGACCACGCCATGTCAGGCCCGCACATTACCAAGGACGACATCCTGAAAGCCTCGGCGGGGATGCTGCAAAAGCAACTCTTCGTCGTATTCACCAGCCCGACCAACGGCATGGGGCCGGTGATGGAAAACATTGAAGAACACCTGAAATTCCAAGTCGATCTGGAACAGAGGGGCATCATGCTCGGTGCCGGTCCCTTCTGGGCCGATGACGAGCACACCTGGAACGGTGAAGGCATGGTGATCATTCGCGCCGACAGCCTCGCCCACGCCCGCGAGATTGCGGAAACGGACCCGATGCACTCCTCGGGTGCGCGCAGTTTTACGATCCGGCCCTGGCTGCTCAACGAGGGACGGATCACCGTCGAGGTGAATTTCTCGACAGGACGCCACGCGGTCGCCTGATGACCGCCTTTTGGGAGGAACAATGATGAAACGCATAATAGCTGCGCTCAGCTTTGTCGCCGCAGCCGCAACGGCGCCGGCCCAGGCTGAAACTTACAACCTGACCATGGCGTCCAGCCATCCGACTGTACTGCCATGGGTCGGACAGCTCTCGACGCTGGTCGTGGGTGAATCCAATAAGCGCCTTGAGGCGATGGGGTCTGAAGACCGGATCGAGTGGACCGAAGCCTATGGCGGATCACTCTACGGCTTCAAGGACACGCTGGAAGCCGTCGGCGACGGTTTGACCGATGCCGGCTGGGTCGGCACGCTCTGGGAAGGCTCCAAGATGCCGCTCCAGAACATGACCTATTTCACGCCGTTCGTGTCCGACGATCTCGTCGCGACGCTGAAGATCATGAACGAGCTTCATCGCGAACTGCCGGCGTTGCAGAAGGCCTGGGACGACCAGAATGTCGTCTTCCTTGGGGCCAGTGGCGTGGAAACCTACCACTTGCTGACGAATTTCCCGGTGAATTCCCTGAAAGACCTGGAAGGCCGCAAGATCCTGGCACCCGGTCCTTCTGCCAACTGGATCAAGCATCTGGGTGCGGTGCCGGTGAACGGCGCGCTGCCGACCTACTACAACCAGATCCAGACCGGCGTGGCTGACGGCATGGTGGTCATCGTGACTGGCGCGTTTGCGAACAAGCACTATGAGGTCGCCCCGTATGTGACACTGGTGGGGATCGGCGCGCAAATGACCGGCGGGCTCGGTATCAACAAGGATGTCTGGGACGGACTTTCTGAAGACGTCCAGAATGTCCTGACGGAGCTTGGTGAGGAATACACCGTCGCCCACGCCGAAGAAGTGATGCAGCGCTACGAAAACTTCCTGGCCAAGCTGCCAGAGGTAGGTGCGACCGTTACCACACTTCCTGCGGAAGAAGTCACGACCTGGGCCGACGGTCTTCCAAACCTTGCCAAGGACTGGTCCGACGCGAATGCGTCCAAGGGTGCTGAGGACGTGCTTCAGGCCTACATGGCCAAGGTGCGTAATGCCGGCCTTGAGCCGCGGATCGACTGGACGCAGAAGTAAGCCGGGGGGCTCGCCGTGGCGATCACATCAAGACAATTCCGCCACGGTGCCGACCGGACGGTGAATGGGGTTTCCTCACTCACCGGCGCCGTCAGTGCGGCCGCATCGATCTGGATCTTCTGCCTGATGCTCCTGATCTGCTCCGATATCATCGGCCGCACCTTTTTCAATTCGCCTGTTCAGGGCGTTGCGGAGATCGTTGCCAATTCTATCGTTGCCATCGTTTTCCTGCAGGCGGGCCACACCATCATGAGCGGGCGCATGACGCGCACCGACATACTGATCGGCAGCATCGAGGAACACAGGCCCTTCGCAGCTGCCGTCATGCGTGTATTCTTTCATCTCGCGGGTATTTTCGTCTTCGCCCTGATCGCCTGGGGCACATGGCCGAAGCTGGTTGATGCCTGGGTTGAAAACGAGTTTTTCGGTGCGCAGGGCGTTTTCACCGCACCGGTCTGGCCGATCAAGGCCTGCCTCTTTGGTGGTTCGATCCTGACCTGTCTCGCATTCGCGACGCAGGTCCTTACCGATGTGAAGGAAATCCTGAACGCCTCACGCGTTGAACCCCTCACCGTCCGCCATTCTGTCGACCTGCCACCTAAGGGCTTGCCCATTCTGATCGGGTTCGCGCTGCTCCTGGTGCTCGGCTACGGCGTGTTCTTTGCCGATCTTGGCCGGATCGAAATCGGGGTCGCAGCCATCTTCTTCATGCTGATGCTGATCTTTTCCGGAGCGCATATCGCCGTCGTTCTGATTCTGCTCAGCTTTCTTGGCATCTGGCTGATCCGCGACAACCCGAATGTCGCCATGCGCTCACTCGCGCTGGCGGCGGACGGAGCGATCAACCGCTATCTCTTCGGCGTCGTGCCGCTGTTCGTCCTCATGGGACTGATTGTCGATACGGCCGATATCGGCCGTGATGCCTATCGCGTTGCAGCCTGGATGCTGCAGAAAATCCGGGGCGGCCTTGGCATGGCGACCGTTGCCGCCAACGCCGTCTTTGCGTCCATCACCGGCATTTCCATCGCCTCTGCGGCAGTTTTCTCACGGGTTGCGGTGCCGCAGATGGTCGCCAACGGTTACAACAACCGCTTCGCGCTCGGGGTGGTCGCCGGGTCTTCCGTTCTGGGTATGCTGATCCCGCCGAGCCTGCTTTTGATCATCTACGGCGTTCTGGCGGAACAGTCCGTCGGCGCGCTGTTCCTGGCCGCCATCGTACCGGGCATCCTGCTGGCGCTCGTCTTTGGCGTCGGCATTTATCTGATGGCACGGTTCAGGCCGCGAATGGTGATGCAGAGCGACCGGCCGGCCGTGATCGAGGGCGAAACGTGGGGCACGGCTATCGTCAAGCTGATCCCGATAACTGTGCTCGTCATCATCGTGCTTGGAGGCATCTATTCCGGTTTCTTCACGCCAACAGAAGCCGGTGCAGCAGGTGCTGGCGCCTCCATAGGGGTCGCAATTGCCAAGGGCAGTCTGACCTGGGCGCGCTTCTGGAAGGTCCTGGTCGATACCGGTCTGGTATCCGTCTCTATCCTTCTCCTCATTATCGCCGCGTCGATGTATTCCAGAATGCTGACCCTGTCGACGATCCCGCAGGAAATCACAATGTTGTTCTCCGATGCCGGGCTCGGGCTGATGGGCTTCATGATGATCTACCTGCTGCTCGTAGTCGTCATGGGCATGATCCTCGATTCCACCTCGATCATGCTGATCCTGCTGCCTTTGTCGCTGCCCATCGTCTCCGGGCTTGGCGGTGACTTGATCTGGTTCGGCATCGTCACCGTGATCGCCGTGGAAATCGGCCTCCTGACACCGCCCTTCGGCCTGACCGTCTATGTGGTCAAGGCGACCATCTCGGACAAGAACACAACGCTTGGCGACATCTTCATCGGCACATTTCCGTTCGTGGTCATGATGACGCTTGTCACCTTGCTACTGACCTTCGTCCCGGCGCTCAGTCTCGTCTTTGAATAGGAAGCAAAATGCAATTCGTCGTATATGCCATAGACGTTCCGGATTCACTCAGCCGGCGTTTGGAGGTCATCGATGCGCATCGCCGTTATCTGGCGGATGCGCCGGTCCGACACGGTATTTCAATCCTTCTGTCAGGACCGCTCACCCAGGACGACGGCGAGACCATGTGCGGGTCCTTCTTTCTCCTCGAGGCGGAAGACCGCAAAACCGTCGAAAAATTCTTTGACGGCGATCCGCTCAAATCAGCAAATGTCTGGTGCAGGTTTGAGGTTTCAGCTGTCCATATCCGGCAGAACAACATGACTGGTTGACAAGCCGTTCCTTCGAATCGGCCAACTTGTTCTCACACCGGACGCGGCACGTTGAGGTTCGTAAGCTCGGATGAGCTTGTGATCCCCATCGATTTCGCTTTCTCATGCATTTGCCGCACCTGGCCTCGGCGAAGCGTGAAGTTGGTCTTGATCACCTGATTCTGAGCGTTGACCTCGCTGATCGTCCGCGTCATCAGGTTCTTTTCCCCCAAGATTTGCCCGGAATGCGGGTCGACCGGAACAACCACGAAACCCTGACCCGCTGTCTGTCTGCTCGTTGGTTCAGGGTGGTCGAGGCCAAGAACATGTCCGACTTCATGCGCCAGCACTTCGCCAGCTGAGAAGGCACGCCGATACTTTGTTGGATCACGGATGAGAATAGTGGGCGATGTGCCGCTTGCAACTCCGTAGGCTTTCAAAGTCTCGTTCTGCTTTTCCTCTTCGTATGTGAGAATATTGTTGACGAAAAACACGTTTATGTCCGCGGAGAGATCACGATAAGTGTCCAGATAGTCCCACTCGTCCACTTCACCCTTTTTCTTCTTTTTCGCTTCTATATAATTGACAGCCTTTCCAAAAATGTGATCAACGCGACGAATGTCATGGGCATGAAGATGGATATTCGCGTGACCGAAAAGAATGTTGTTTGCCGTTTCCAGGCTATCGGTGACATCGGCCTCCGAGCGGCGCGAACCGCCGTGTTCATCCTGTACAAGGTGGAAAGTCACCTTAACCGACAGATTGCGCACCACATCCACTGAGAGCTGCGTCCTGATATGGCCCTCACGGTCTCGCGCGAGTATTCTCCGTCGTTGAAGACCGGCGAGCCCGGGCAAACCGGACAGAAGAAACAGGCGACTTTTGGTGAAAAAACGTGGCCGGATCTCGGTCACGTTGATCGTGTGGTCCGAGGCCGTGACAGTAAGATCGCGTCCGCCAACTAGCTGGACAATGCGATTTCCATTGGCTGGGACCATTTGCCAGGGCGGATCTCCCCGCTCGTCGAAACCATTGAGCACCTTTCCGGGTACGAAACGTGGACGATGAGGATCATCTACAGTTGGGGTCACTGGCCGGGGCGGCGTCGGGAGCGGATGAACCGGCACCACCCGTTTCGGGCCGTTGCCACCCGGATCAGGTGACGGGGGCACCGGACCATTCGGGACCGGACCGTTCGGATCAGGAACCGGATCGTTAAAAAGAGCTCCACCGAGTTCGGAATTTAGGCGTCCGATCGTTTCCTTTCCTGCGTCACCGTCGACCGAGAGGCCGTGTTTTGTTTGAAAGTGGCGTGTGACCGCATCCGTTTCCTTGCCGAAAATGCCGTCGTGGGCTCCGTCGGCGCCGGTGGAATTGGGCATGGCGTGACCAAGCGCGACATAAGCGCCCTGAAGGAGCGAGACGCCCTCTCCTCTTTCCCCCCTCGTCATAGGCGGTGAATTGCACGCTGCATTTTTCAATCGGATGATACCTTGCGAATGCGTGGTCATAACTATCAATCCCATTCGAAAATTCGGCTTTCCGGCGTGCGAAATCCTTCACGCTTACGGAATTTTTCTGGCGTTTTCCCACATTGTGTGGATTTGCGACATGCGCAGATAAGACAGCTTGGTCTGGCCGACATCGGCCATGATCGAATTGTCCTGATGCTTCAGGCCAAGTGCATGACCAACCTCATGCATGAGCGTCCACTTCCCGTGTTTTCTGGCGCTGCTGGCATGTTCGTCTTCCACGATGATGCGGCCCCTGCCGGAGTGAAGACCAACGTGCACACCACCCTTGTCGGCATTTTCCTGGTTCCTCTCAAAGTCCCAGACACAGAAAACGCTGAGGTCGGCGGTGAACTGACAGCCCTGATAGATGAGGTAGACGTCTTGGGTTTCGACCCTCCTCTGCATGTCCCGCTCGAGAATGACATCGCCAAGATCCATATCGAGATGATATTTTTTATAGACGTGCTTCTTCTGGAGATGGATGTTGCACTGATCTGCAAGAAGTTTGGTCGTATCGCGCACGAGCTGATCCAGCTCTCCAACCGGCCGTTTTGTTTTGCGAAATTTGTCGCTCACCATGTAGAAATCGACCGTCAACACGTAAGGCCTGGTCGCTTCAACCTGCAATCGGGCGGCCGTGAAAACGCCATTGCGCGCCAGAAGCTGTCCACGGGCCCCATCGACATCGCTCGTCAGGAGGAATTGCCGGCTGCCGTCTCTATGACTGATCGGCAGCTCGTGGACCTTTATGAGATCGTTATTGCTTACAACGGTAAGCCCTTCACCGTTGTGCAGTTTCACGATCGCACCACCTCCGCCGGAGCTGTTCGGCCTGCTGGAAGTCGGAACCATCTGCCAATGCGGAATTACCGTATTGTCGAAGCCACTCGCGATCCGCTCTTCGGCGAAGTGCGCGCGCTTGGCGGGCTGCGGGGATGGTTTAGGTTTTTTCGGAACCGTCGGACCACTTGGTGACGGTGGCTCCGGCTGCGGCGGAAAGACGGGTCCGCTTGGCGTTGGCTTCACCGGATCATTGCCCGGAATGACCTCGTTCAGTGCCTTGGCAAGAGCGCCGAGCGTGTTCTGACCGACAATGCCGTCGACGCAAATCTCTTTTCCAATCTGAAAATGACGCGTGACCGAATAGGTCTCCTTGCCGAATATGCCGTCCGCAGATCCGTCAGCACGAATGGAACCGGGCATTGGAAAGCCTACAGCTTCATAAGCTTTTTGAAGAATGGCAACCGCCGGTCCTCGCTCCCCTGTGCACATGGGTGGTTCATTGCGGGCAGCACTTTGAAGCCGGGGGTCGTCGCTCAGTTTTAAGGTTTCGTGTGTCATTGCAATGCCTGTTCAAAATCAGCCGTGGCAGCACAGGTCGTGCAAAAAATAATGCCTTGACGGTACTCCGATCGCCTGGCGGAAAAGTGACCCAAATCACGCTTCATCGGTTTGCAACTCGAGAGTTTTGCTGGGTTGCGGTCCAATTCTTTAAAATATCGCACACGATCTTTGATGGCGATTGGTACTGACGACGCAAAGTTTCACGATCACTCAGATACGCGCCTGGTTTGGTTTCAGTCGAACCGCTTTATTTCGCGCACCTGGCTGGACAAACCCCTTTTCGCGTCACACGAAAGAGTTTTAATGCTCAAACGCTTTGGTTCACCACACTCGGTTGCCAGCCCAATTTTACGTATCACGCGCGTTGTCATGTCACCGTCCGCAAAAAGGCAGCAAGCCGCAGACATAATGATGCTTCTCATGCCGCGCTGATTTTCCTACCCCATCATATACGGCAGCAGCGACCGATAGAGGATAGGCGGATGGCAAAGAGGTTTTATTGGAACGAACTGAACACGACCGACTTTGCAGAGCTTGATCCGGAGCGTGTTATCGCCGTCCTGCCCACAGCTTCCACGGAACAGCACGGACCGCATCTGCCGATCGCGACAGATGTTGCCATAGCGGCAGGTATGCTGGACGAAACACGCCGTCAATTGCCGGATAACCTCGACATTCTCGTGCTGCCTGTCCAGGAAATCGGCAAGGCGAATGAACACAAATACGGTCCGGGCACATTGTCGCTTGGAGCAGAATTGCTTATCCAGGCCTGGACAGCCATCGGCCAGAAAGTCTGCGAAGCCGGCGTCCGCAAACTTGTGATCGTCAATTCCCATGGCGGCAATACGGACATCATCAGCATCGTCTCCCGTGAGCTGCGCGTGCGATACGATATGGCCGTTCTGGTCACCCATTGGAGCCGGTTCGGTCATCCTGAAGGCATGATTTCAGATCACGAGGCCAAGTTCGGGATCCATGGCGGTGACGTGGAAACATCGCTCATGCTGCACTTCCGCCCCGATCTTGTTCGCATGGAGAAAGCAGAGAACTTCAGATCCAAGGCGGAAGATATGCGGGCGGGATCAAAATTCATTCAACCTACACCGCCGCATGCGCTCGCCTGGATCGCCCATGATCTCAACCCGGCAGGTGTTGTCGGGGATGCTTCAAATGGAACAGCCGAAAAAGGTGCGAAAATCTGTACACACCAGGTAAGCGGTTTCATCGAGATGCTGCAAGATTTTGCTGCCTATCCGCTATCAAATCTATATCAGCCGGAGTAACGTCCGATCGCTAAGTTGGCAGGCTGCCGTCATCCCTGAGGTCTGCTACCAGCGAAACAAGCTCACTCAGCAAGAACTCAACGAAGAGGTTCGTGGCTGCATCCATGGACGCCCTTGCTCTCGTGAACAACTTCATCGGTTGATGGTGGGTTTTCATGGCAGCGAGTGGACGGAAAACAAGGTCGCCACGACGACACTCCTCCACAACATCAAGCGGATTGAGCAGACTTATGCCAATCCCGCGCCGTACCAGTTGACGCACTGTCTCGGACGAATTGGTCTCCAGAACCGGTTCGACGGGAACCGGTACGGAAGACAGCACGAGATTGATAACATCCCTGAGGCTCGTGCCCGACTGTGCAAGGACCATGCGTTCCTGAACGAGTTCCGTCAACTCAACCGGCCCCGCTTCCCGGGCAAGCCTGTGCTCAGGCGGCACGACAGCACCGATCGGGATGTCGAATGTGGCCAGCGTACGGATACCCGGCATGGCGGCGATATTGAAACCGAGCCCAATGTCGACATCGCCCGTCAGGACAGGATTGACAGTTGTTGTTCCGCCGTCGCTGCGCAATTTGATGTGAACCCTGGGGTTCTTCTCGATGAACCGACCAATGATGTCCGGCAATGGGCCGGAGGCAAGTCCAACCGTTGTTACCAGTGATACCTGGCCGGCTTGAGGCACCTTGAGCGCCCTGATCCGCGTCTCGAGCTTCTCAAAGTCCTTCAGGACTTCGCGAATGTGCTCAATACAGAGTTCACCCGCAGCCGTCAGGCGCAAGCCACGGGGCAATCGCTCAAACAAAGGCACGCCGAATTCTTCTTCAAGCGCAAGGATTTGACGATTGATCGCCGAGGAAGACACATTCAGTCGATCCGCTGCTTTCCGGATCGACCCGGCGCGCGCGATCTCGTCAAGATACTGAAGCTTCCTGGAATGAAGCTGCGCCAAATCTTGCCTCCTTTCTATGCATGAGGCACAAATAATCATCAGAAACACCAGCGATGACAAATAGGCATCGCTGCAGGCGAATTTTGATGCTTTTCAACGCGCACTTCAAGCGCTCAAATATTTCGAATTCCTGCGAATTCTCGGCAACGCACGCCAATGGAGGGTATGATATGACTGTTTTTCCGTCTCCCAAGACGCTTCTTGCGACTGTTCTGTTCACCGGAATCGCAGCTCCTCAAGCCCTTGCGCTGGATGAGGTGACCTACGGAACAAACTGGCTGGCTCAGGCAGAACATGGCGGCTTTTATCAGGCCGTGGCCGATGGGACCTATGAAAAATACGGCCTGAAAGTAACGATCGCTCCGGGCGGGCCGCAAGCCGCCAACGACGCGTTGCTGATCTCCGGCAAGATTGATTTCTATATGGGCGGAACGCTCAAGGGCTTCGACTATGTGAAGGAAGGCATTCCGCTCATCAATGTCGCCAGCATGTTCCAGAAAGACCCGCAGATCCTGACAGCCCATCCGGATCAGGGGATTGAGAAATTCACCGACCTGACGAAACTCGAAACCATTTTCATGGGTAAGGACGGCTATGTCACTTACTTCGAGTGGATGAAGAAGAATTTCGACGGGTTCACGGACGCGCAATTCAAACCCTATACATTTAATCCCGCACCTTTCATTGTGGACCCGAAGTCGGGGCAGCAGGGTTATCTGACCTCTGAGCCGTATGAGATCGAGAAGCAGGCGGGCTGGGCGCCGAAGGTCTTCCTTCTGGCCGATGAGGGCTGGACGCCGTATTCAACGATGATCACCACCTCCAAATCCCTCGTAGACGAGAACCCTGACCTCGTTCAGCGCTTCGTCGATGCGTCGATTGAAGGCTGGTACAACTATCTTTACGGCGACAACGCTGCTGCAAATGAGCTGATCAAGAAGGACAATCCGGAGATGACCGACGGTCAGCTCGCCTACTCCCTCGCCAAGATGAAGGAATACGGCATTGTGGATTCGGGCGACGCGCTGGAGCAAGGCATCGGCTGCATGACCGACGATCATTTCAAACAGTTCTTCGATACACTGGCATCCATTGATGTCGTTGATGCTTCTCTTGACTACAAACAGTCTTATACCGTTGACTTTGTCTGCAAAGGCGTAGGCCTCGATCTGAAGAAGTAGCAACAAGCCAAGTCAGTCTGCCACCTCGTGCAAAAGCGCGAGGTGGACGTGTCCAATTCTCCGAGTTGAAAATGGTCATAGCCGAAGAAGGCAGCCAAGATAAAAACATGGTTTCAGCGCGCGAACACAGCCCATCGCGCCCCCTCGTTGAAATGAAACATGTTACCAAGGTTTTTTCCAACGGCACCGTCGCGCTGTCGGACATGTCGATGACCGTCCGGTCTGGCGAATTCATCAGCCTTCTGGGGCCGTCGGGATGCGGAAAATCAACCGCGCTCAGGATCATCGCAGGACTGGGCGGTATTTCGCAAGGCGAGCTCGACTGGCCAAGCCTCAGGATCAACGCGCGCGGACTTCCCGATGGTGCAATCAGCTTTGTGTTCCAGGAACCGACGCTGATGCCCTGGCAGACCGTGTTCGGCAATGTCTATCTGCCGTTACGCCTGAAGGGTGTCTCCAGGAAGGCTTCGCGTGAGCGTATCATGGCGGCGCTCGAAAGCGTTGGTCTTGCCGATTTCGATCAGGCGTATCCACGTGAGTTGTCGGGCGGAATGAAAATGCGCGTCTCGATCGCGCGTGCGCTTGTGACGGAGCCGAAGCTCCTGCTCATGGACGAGCCGTTCGCGGCCCTTGATGAAATTACGCGCCAGAAGCTAAATGACGACGTTCTTGCGCTTTGGAAATCGACCGGTATCACGGTGGTGTTTGTTACACATTCCGTTTTTGAATCGGCCTATCTTGCCAACCGCATCGTGGTGATGAAGGCCCGGCCTGGACGTGTTCACGCCGATTTCCCGCTTCACACCAGCCTGGATCGTGATGCCGGCTACCGCACTTCGGAAGAATACCGCCTGGCATGTTCGGAAGTCTCGGCGAAACTCTCCGAAGCGATGGGAGGGGCCGAACATTGACGATGACGACCGTCAAAGAAGTCGACGCGCCCACCGAAGGCGACTTCGAGGAAACCGCTCCAGGAAAGGGTCAGACTCAGGTTCTGCCAACGAAGGAAAGTGCGGCGGCCGGCAAGCGGCGGGATCGCTTCTTCACGATCGTTATCCCGCTGTGCGTGATCGCCTGTCTGATCGTTGTCTGGCACGTGATGGTCAAGGTTAACGAAGTACCGCATTACATCCTGCCCGGACCTTCGCTGGTCGTAAATTCCCTCGTGTCCGACTGGCACATCCTGTTTCCCGCTCTTTTGGTGACGGCAAAGATCACGCTGATGTCGCTGGCGCTTGCTCTCATTGGCGGCGGCGGCATGGCGATCCTTCTGGTCCAATCCCGCTGGATAGAAACAGCCCTTTATCCGATCATGGTGATCCTTCAGGTCACGCCGATTATCGCGATAGCGCCCCTCATACTGATCTACGCACCGACGACGCAAACCGCCTTGTTGATCTGCGCTTTTGTCGTCGCCTTTTTTCCGATCCTCTCGAACATGGTCCAGGGGCTGAAAAGCGTTGATCACAACCTGCTCAATCTGTTTGAACTTTATGGGGCATCGCGCTGGCAGACGCTTATCTATCTCAAGCTGCCGTCCTGTCTGCCCTATTTCATGACGGGCCTCAGGATCGGCGGTGGCCTCGCACTCATCGCGGCAGTCGTTGCCGAGTTTGCAGCCGGATCGGCAGGCGCGGGTTCAGGCCTTGCTTTCAGGCTATTGGAGTCGCAATTCCGGCTTAACATTTCCAGACTGTTCGCAGCCCTTTTCCTCCTTGCCAGTCTCGGCGTTCTCATCTTTGCGATTACGTCCTTCATCTCCTGGTGGACGCTGCACCGCTGGCACGAAAGCAGCGTGAAACGGGAAAACTGATTGTGCTTAAAATTCCCAGGACCAGACGATTTGCTTTGCGCTCGGCGACCTTACCGATCGCAGTTACGCCTGGATTTGAGAGCGCTGCAAAGGAAGGACTTTCTTCAGCAGATCTCATCATCGCCGAAGGCAGCATCGAAGCGGTGCTTCCTGCCGGATCGGCACCTGACGATATCGAAGGGGCCGACCTTCAGGATCGCATGGTGTGGCCGTGTTTTACCGACATGCACACGCATATCGACAAGGGACATATCTGGGACCGCGAACCCAACCCGAGCGGTGACTTCGATGGCGCGCTGCAAGCAGTGCGGGCCGACAGGGAAGCCAACTGGAACGCGGATGATGTTGCTACACGCATGGATTTCTCCCTGCGTTGCGCCTATGCCCACGGAACCAACCTGCTCCGGACGCACATAGACAGCCTTGCGCCGCAGCACAGGATTTCTTTTGAAGTCTTTTCCGACATGCGCGC